>JAHIWE010000040.1 GCA_018816105.1 bacterium
CAGAAGAAGTAAATGTAGATAATAAAGAAGAAGTAAAAAGTACAAGTTCTTTACTAGATAGATTAATAATAGAAGCAAAAAAAGATGTAAAAACAGTAAGTGAAGAAGAATTAAAGAATTTAAATTTAAAAACAGATGTAAGTGTAGTAGTAAGTAAAGTTGTAGATGAAGTAGTATTAACACAAACGCCAAATGAAGAAGTTGAAGTAAATAAAACAATAATAGTATCTACTCAATCTACAGAACCTGTATCTATTTTAACAAATACTACTCTAGCTGATGAAACTAAAAATAGTTCTTTACCTACAAATGTTGATATTAAATTAAATGTTTTAAATGAAACTGTTTCTTCTACACCTATGGATACTAAAATATCTTTAATGGATCAATTAATTCAGAAAAATATTGAAAATAGTAAAACTATAAACTCTTCTGATAAAATTGATTTTTTACAAAAAGAAACACTTTCTAAAGATTTTATTTCAAGTATATATTTAGGTTCTCAAAAAAATTCTATAAATAATCAAGAGCTTTTTAATAAAAATGAAGCTATTAATTTATTAAAAGATGCAAGTTCTTTAAATGATGTAAAAACAAGTGCTGGAATGTTAGATTTAGGTTTGGAAAATATTGATGTAGATGTTGAACAAAGCTTAGACTTAACGACAAAACTTGATCTTAATAAAAAAATAGATTTGGATTTAGCTACACGAAGAAATATAATTGATAATTTAATACTTTCAAAAAATATTAAAAGTGAAGGTATTAAAGGTTTGATTACAAAATCTGTAGAAGCTAGCAGTGCTTTACTTGATAATACTTTACAATTGGCAGATGATGCAATTGTTACAGTAAATTCTCCCTTATCATATAATATTCAATCTAAAATTATAGGTGCTAGACAGCAAATGTCAACAATGATGTCTGATATTGCAAAACAAATGTATGAGAACTATAAGCCTCCTGTTACTGTATTTAAAATAAATTTAAATCCATTAGAGTTGGGAAGTATTGCAATATTAATGAAAAGTGATAAAAACAATGCATTATCAATTAGTATGAATGTATCAAGTAATTCTACTTTAGATGCTCTAGTTGAAAATCAAAATGTTTTAAGAAATTCTTTGAATAAAACTTTTGATGAAAATACAAAATTTAATCTCGATTTTAGTTCTTCAAATCAGAATAATAATCAATCAAATAATCAAAATAACCAAGGCAATCAAAATAAATTTGATCAACAAATGGATACACAGTCTGTATTACAACTAAAAGAAGAGAATAAAGATAGAGAAGAAAAAAGCATAGATTATATGTAATGGAAGCTTTTTTATCTTTATTAAATGAAGAAGTTTTATTTCAATTTCTTCTTCTTTTTGCTAGAATTATAGCCTTTGTTGCTTTTATGCCAGTTTTTGGCCATGCTGCTATTAATCCTACAGTTAGAATTGCATTTTCATTTTATATAACAATTTTTATTTTCCCATTAGTTGAAGTAGCTACAAATATAACACAAGATAATTTTTTATTAGGTTTAATATCTGAAATAACACTAGGACTTGTAGCTTCAATGTTTGTAAATATAATTTTTTCTGCAGTTAAAATTATAGGGGAATTTATTGAGTATTCAACTGCTTTATCCATGGCTGCTATGTTTGATCCTACAACAGGTGCTCAAGAGGGATTGATTGCAAAACTACTTACTTGGATAGCTTTAATGTTGTTTTTTCAAACAGGTATGTATGAAATGACATTAGTTATTTTAGTCAAGAGTTTTTCTCTTATTCATTTAGGTAGTTTTGATATCTTTTCGTATAATGGAATACAATTAGCAATAGATGAGGTAAAAAGAATGTTTGCATTTGCATTTGCATTTGCTTTACCTTTATTTTTTATAGGATTTATTTTGGATATTTATTATGGTTATGGTACAAAATCAATGCCATCTTTTTCTCCTTTTGTAATCACTTTTCAGTTAAAATTTGCATTAATATTTGTTTTCTTAATATTTGGTATGGAAATATTTACAGAAGCATTTACAAATTATTTCATAGATAAACTTCAATAATTTAAGGTAGTAGTATATGGCTGATGAAGAAGAAAAAACCGAAGAACCCACCTCCAAAAAAATAGAAGATGCCAAAAAAGAAGGAAATGTTTCTAAGTCAATGGAAGTGACGGGAGCTACTGTTTTATTTTTTGGATCTTTATATTTACTATTTTTTTCCTCTTTTTCTATGATGGAAATAAAAAAACTCATGATGTTTACATATGGTTTTATTGGCCAAGAATTAGATTCAACAGTTTATTACGCAATTACCTATAGTGTAACTCTTACTTTATTAAAAGCGTTGGCACCTTTATTTATATTGATTATTGTTTTAGTACTTGCAAGTAATTTTGCCCAATTTGGCTTAGTTGTGGTGCCTTTAAAATTTGATTTACAAAAACTTGATCCAATAAAAGGTATGAAAAATATTTTTGGATTAAAAAAATTTATTGAAGCTTTAAAATTAACATTGAAGTTAATTGTAATTATTGCAATTATGTGTATACTATTTTTGTTAACAAATAAGCAATTTTTAGCGATGATGAATCAAGAAACAATGGCAACTGTATCTTCAATGCTTGAACTCTCTATTTATTTTATTTTTACAATTCTGTTAATTATTATTATTTTTGCTATAATAGATTTTTATTTTAGCCGGCATTATTATATGAAGTCTTTAAGAATGAGTAAACAAGAGATTAAAGATGAATATAAAAATATGGAGGGAGATCCTCAGGTTAAAGGGCGAATTAGAAGAATTCAAATGCAAATGGCCCAAAAAAGAATGATGAGTGCCGTTCCAGAGGCGGATGTTGTTATTACAAATCCCACTCATTATGCTGTTGCATTAAAATATAACAATGCAGTCGATTCTGCACCAAAAATTGTTGCAAAAGGAATTGATTTTTTAGCTCTTAATATTAAAGATATTGCTAAAGAAAATAAAATTCCAATCATAGAAAATCCTGCACTTGCAAGATCTTTATATGATCAAATAGATATAGATAAAGAAATCCCTAGTGAGTTTTATAAAGCTATGGCAGAAATTTTTTCATATGTTTATGAATTAAAAAGAAAAAGGTAAAAATTGAAATTATTAATAACACTATTTTTATTAGTAAATATTTTATATGCAAAAAAAGATTTTTATTATAGTTTTATAGATTCATCAGGAACTCAAATATCTGAACAAAGAAAACAATCAATCTCAGATGGTTTTGATATTTTACAAAATGCAAGAAACTTAGCTCGTGATGATAAAATTGATGAAGCATATACTCAAGCAAAAGATTTTAAAGAAAAAAATAAAGTAAAAGTTCTGATCTCTGATACTATGATACTGTATGCAGAATTATCACTAAAAAAACAGTCAAAAAGACTAATTTTAGATGCTTCAAAAGAGCTTGAAACAGCAATTAATTCATCTTTAATAAATAATGATGATTTAGCAAAAGCCTATATGGTTTTAGTTGAGTTAAAACTAGAAATCAATAAAATAGATGATGCTAAATATTTTGCTCAAATTATTATTGATAATTTTGATAATGAAATAACAAAAACTTATGGAAAAATTGCCCTTGCTAAAGTATATAAATATCAAAAAGATTATTCAAAAGCAATAAAATATTTATATGAAATATTAACAGTTGCAAAAGATAAAGTAGTAGCAACTTTGGTTGCTGATGAGCTTTTTGATGTTTATATTTTAGATGGACAATTTGATAAAGCAAATGAATTGATATCCCAAGTTTTAAAAACAAATATTGAGTTTTATGCAAATGATTCCTATTTAGCAAATAAAAAAATAAACAAATTAATTAATGCAGGTATGCCAGAACATGCATCTGAAATTTTAAAAGAGTTATTAAATAAAACTACAAAAGAGGATGTAATTGAAGATTTTAAATATAAATTAGCAAATACATATATGCTAATGTATGATAAAACTAATTTTTATTTGGAGAAAGCAAAAGAGTTGTATAAAGATATAATTAATGATTTTCCTCAAGGAATTTATGCAAAAAATTCAAAAATGTATCTTGATGAAATTCTAATGAGACAAGGATTTTTAACTCCGAGCGTTGTAGCTGCCAAATATCAAGATAGTGAAGCAATGCAACAAAAAGCACTTTTACAGGAATTAATGAATGATAAAAAAGATAAAAAATTTGAATTAATTTTAAAAACAGAAAAAGTTTATAAAAAAATTGCAAATGAAATAGTAAAAAGATTTGGATATGAATCAATTAATCATATTTTTGATGAAGTTAATATTGAATTAATTAAAGATTATTTAGCTCAAGGAAAATGTTTTGAATTGAATAATATTTTAAAAACATCAAGAAAAGAGACTTTAGAAAAGTTAATTGAAGATGAAAGTGTAAAATATAATTTTTTTGAATGTTTAGTTGAAGCTCCATATGAAAGAGCATATCTTCAAATCAAAGATACTTTTAATAAAACAAGAGATGCTAATATTTATTTATACTTAGAAAGAATGGCATTTTCTTTAGATTTAAAAGATGAAGCATTAGATTTTTCAGCAAAAGTTGAAATGGTAAATGATACGAAAGTATTAGCTAAAGAGTTTTTATATAGATATCAAATATTAAAATCAAAAGCTAATGATATTGATATGGAAAAATTCTTTTCATATACTCAATTAAATCCAGATTTTATTAAAGTAAATGAATCTAACCCAATAATTATAGATTTTTATCATGATTATTATTTCTTTTTATTAAAAAATCAAAATCAAACATTAGCAAATGAAATATTAAAAAAATTATATGATAAACAAAAAGAAGTAAAAGCTTTTGTTTATTCACCATTTGTAGAATTAGAATTATCAAAATTAGCAAAAGATAAAAATGATGAGCAAAAATCAATTGATTATTTACTTGAATCTTTATCGAATCCAAGAAAAATTAAAGCAAATGATGAAGTTAAAATTTATTATGATATTTTAAATTTATATGATAAATTAGGAAATAAACAGAAAAAAGATGAATATATTTTAAAATGTAAAGAAGTAAAAGATAGTGTTGATAGTTTATATAAAAAAATGTGCGATGAGATGTAATGGATATTGATAAATTAATAGATGATATTGATTCAACAAATCTTTCCATTGCTTTTGGAAGAATTAAAAATATATCAACTACAACATTAAATGCAACTGGTCTTGAGGTTGCTGTTGGGGATATTGTAAAAATAGAATCAGTTCAGCATTTATATACAGTTTTAGGTATGGTAGCATCAATTAGTGATGATTTATTTACTATTGTTCCTTTTTCTTTTATAGATGGTTTTAGAATTCATGATAAAGTATATTTACAAAAAGATGGATTGAGTGTAAAGTGTGGATATGGCCTTTTAGGACGAGTAGTAAATGCTTTGGGTGATCCTATTGATAATAAAGGTAAAATAAAAGATTTAGAACAAAATTCACCAATAAATAAACTTTCAATGCCAGCACTTGAAAGAGGAATTATTGATGAAAAGTTTTCTACAGGTGTAAAAGCAATTGACTCAATGCTTACAAGCGGAAAAGGTCAAAAAATAGGTATCTTTGCAGGTTCTGGAGTTGGAAAATCAACTTTAATGGGAATGATTGTACAAGGTTGTGAAGCACAAATAAAAGTAATAGCATTAATCGGTGAAAGAGGGCGTGAAATTCCCGAATTTATTCATTATAATTTAAATAATAATTTAGAAAATACAGTGATTATTACAGCAACTTCTGATGAATCAGCACTTATGAGAAAATATGGAGCTTTTACTGCTATGAGTATTGCTGAATTTTTTAGAGATAAGGGACATGATGTTTTATTAATGATGGATTCAGTTACTAGATTTGCAATGGCTCAAAGGGAAATTGGACTAAGTACAGGAGAACCACCTGTTAGTCGTGGATATCCACCTTCTGTGTTTGCTCTTTTGCCTCAATTAATGGAGCGAGCTGGTAATAATAAAAAAGGTTCAATTACTGCATTTTTTACAGTTTTAGTTGATGGTGATGATATGAATGATCCAATTGCAGATCAAAGTAGATCTATTCTTGATGGACATATTGTACTAACTAGAGATTTAACAGAACAAGGTTTTTATCCTCCAATAAATCTACTGAAATCAGCTTCTAGAGTAATGGATAAAGTTGTTACAAAAGAGCATTATAATGACTTTTTAAAGTTAAAAAGAGTATTATCGTTAATAAAAGAGAATGAAGTATTAGTTAGAGTTGGTGCATACAAAGCGGGTATGGATCCAGAACTTGATAATGCAATGGCAAAGAAAGAGCGAATACGAGAGTTTCTTACTCAAGACACTCAACAATTAGTAGGCTTTAATGAGACTGTTGCTATGTTTAGAAAGGTTTTACAATGATTAATCAAACAGAACAAACAATTTATAGACTAAGTAACTTAGATGCTCAGCAACAAAGAATTTCATATCAAATGAGTACTGGTAAAAAACTTCAACAAGGTAGTGATGATTCAGTACTTTATTCTAGAGAGGTTTTAGTTGATGATAAAATAAGAACCTACGAAGGTTTAAAATCTCAAATTGAAAGAACAACAGCACAAAATACCGTTGCGGATACAAGTATGAGTGATATTAAGAAAATTTTAGAATATGTAAAAGCAGAATTAATAAAAGCAAATACAGCAACTACTACAGAAGATGGTCTAAATTCAATTGCTGTAAACCTTGCAGGTATGAAACAAAATCTTATTGATTTAGCAAATACGCAAGTTGAAGGTGAGTACGTTTTTACTGGTTCTGATTCTTCTGTTAAACCATTTGAAGAAGATTCTAATGGAAATGTTACTTATGTTGGAAATAACAAACTAAGAAGAGTAACAGTTGAAGAGGGAAGTTATAGAGAAAGAGGAGTTACAGGTCTTGATATGATGATGTATCCTTCTTCAACAGCTTATAAAGGTGAAACTCTAAGTTTTGGTGAAAAAGATAGAATAATAGATCAAGATGGTAATGAGTGGAAATTAAATATTCCAACAAATAATACTCTTACTAAATATGATTTAGATGGAAATGTAACAACTGAAACATTAGCAGTTGATAATTCAAATGCTCCAATATATACTGCAACTGCTCCAACAACTGATGGAACAAAATTTGAAGCAAGAACAAATATTTTTAATGTTCTTGATGATGTTGTAAATGCATTAAGAAGAGTTGATAGTAGTGGAAATCCAATTTCATTAGCAGAAGCTAGAACTGGAATTGCAAATGGGCAAAATAAAATATCTAGCGCTTACGATGGAGTAAATGTTGCCCATGCTGAACTTGGTGGAAGAAATAGAGTATTTGAAGTTTCTTTAGAAAGAGTATCTTCTAAATTAACTCATTATAATATTTTATCACAACAAATAAGTGCCGTGGATTTATCAAAAGTAGCAATGGAAGCAAAATCTTTAGAGCTAACTTACACAGCACTTTATTCAACAATAAATAGAACAAATCAACTGTCACTAGTTAATTTTTTAAATTAACTAGCTAAATAATAATTAATATATGAATATAAGAAAGATATTTTCAAAAGACTTAATTGTCGTTGCACTATTTGTTTCAATACTTGCAATTATAATTGTTCCACTACCAAAAGGAATCTTAGATTTCTTTTTGGTAATATCTTTATCTTTATCTTTACTTATTTTATTAATATCTTTATATATTCAAAAACCATCTGATTTAACAACTTTCCCAACCCTTATATTAATACTTGCCTTATTTAGGTTATCCTTAAATATTGCTACAACAAGATCTATTTTAAGTGAAGGACATAATGGTCCTGATGCTGTAAGTTCAATAATTGCAGCTTTTGGTGAGTTTGTTGTTGGTGGAAATATGGTAATTGGAGTTATTGTATTTATTATTTTAGTTCTTATTAACTTTATGGTTGTAACAAAGGGTGCTACAAGGGTTGCTGAGGTAACTGCGAGATTTACACTTGATTCTATGCCTGGTAAACAAATGGCAATTGATGCTGATTTAAATGCTGGATTTATTGATGATAAAGAAGCACAATCCAGAAGAAAATCTTTAATATCTGAAGCAAACTTTTATGGAGCTATGGATGGATCATCTAAGTTTGTAAAGGGTGATGCGGTTGCTGGTATTATCATTACTATGGTAAATCTAATTGGAGGCCTTTTAATAGGACTTTTTCAACATGATATGACTGTTGCACAATCAGGTGAAATTTATACAATTTTAACTATTGGAGATGGATTAGTAGCTCAACTTCCAGCGCTTATTTTATCAACTGCAACTGCAATTATTATTACTCGTTCGAATATGGATGAAGACAAATTTGCAAATCAAGCTATTGGTCAACTTATTAAAGATAGTAAATCTTTAGTTTTACTTGGTATGGGAATGGTTCTTTTTGGATTTATACCTGGATTCCCAACTGGAATTCTAATGATAATGGGTTTCTTAATGATGTTTATTGGATATGTAATAAGCATGATTGAAAATGAAAAAGAAAATGCATTAACCAGATTTTTCAAACCTCAAGCTGTTAAAGCTAAAATTGATGAAAATGTATCTACTTTAAAAGACAAAAAGAAAAGTATGGCTGTCCCTGATGAAGGTCAAACTATTGAAAATATAATGAAACTAGAAGTTTTAGAGTTAAAACTTGGAATTAGACTTTTACAATTAGTTCAAGGAAACTCTGAATTACTAGATAAAATAAAAGCTATTAGAAAAACAATTGCTAGTGAATTAGGATTTGTAATTCCTCAAATTAGAATTTCTGATGATGCAAATTTATCTCCAAATGAGTATCAATTATATTTAAAAAGAATTCCCCTTGTAAAAGGTAAAGTTGAAGTTGATAAACTTCTTGCAATGGGTGGATTAGCAAATGAGAAATTAGCAGGATTAAGAGTAAAAGAGCCTGTATTTAACCTTGATGCCACATGGATAGCTAGTGATTTAAAAGAAGAAGCATTAATGAAAGGTTTTACAGTTGTTGATGCTCCAACTATTATTTCAACTCATATTTCTGAAATTATTAAAAAACATGCTGAAGATATTATTACAAGACAAGATATTGTAAATATAGTTGAGCGATTGAAAAAAGATTTCCCTATTGTTATTGATGAAGCTATGAAAGTTACTTCTTATGGTTCATTATTAAAAGTATGTAAAGATTTATTACATGAAAAAATTCCAATTATTGATATGCTAACTATTATTGAAGCAATTGCAGATATTGCAGAGTTTACTAAAGCTCCAGAGATTTTATTAGAACATGTTAGAGCTAAGCTTTATAGACTTATTACTCAAAAGTTTAAAGATACAGATGGAATATTGCATATTGTTACTATTAAACCTGAGTTAGAACAGCAGTTTATTGGAAAATTACAAGAGCATCATGGTGTTTCACAACTTATGATTTCAATTGCAGAAATTAATAATTTAGTTACAAAAACTAAAAAACTTCTTGATGATATTGAAGCAAAAGGTTTTTCAAAAGTTACAATGGTTGTAGATCCTGTTTTAAGAAAAAGAATTTCTGAAATTTATGAAAAATTTGGTTTACAAGTTTCTGTATTATCTCATGCAGAACTTGATTCAAAAGCAAATTTTGCTATTGAGGGAACATTGGAGTTTTAAAATGAATCCATATAAGATCTTAGTATTATTACTTTTTACTCTAACTACACTTTTAGGAAATTTAAAATTATCAATTCCTTCAAATACAATAATAAAAAATGAACCATTTATTTTTGTTTTGGAAGCTTATGGAAATGATATTAAGTTTTCAAATATTGATTTGATAAATGGAAATGTAGTACAAGAAATAGCTAGTTCAACGGCTACAAATATAATAAATGGTCAAATAACTAAAAGAGTAAAAAAAACTTACTCTTTTAATCCAACAAAAGATTTTACATTACCATCTTTTGAGGCTGTAATTGATGGTAAAAGTTATCATACAAATGAAGAAAAAATAACTCTTCAAAAAGTTTCAAAAACACAATCTAATTTTTTTGATTTCACAATAAAGACAGAATCAAAAGAATATTACATGGGTGAAAACTTTATTCTTACAATGGTTTTTAAATATAGAAAAGATTCTCAATTAGAAAATCTGTATTTAGAAAAACCAAATTTTGAGAATTTTTGGTATAAGCAATTAGATGATTCTAAAAACTTTGAAGATGGTGATTATATAGTTTCTGAAGTAAAATTCTTAATGTTTGCATTAAAAGAGGGTACTTTAAATATTGAGCCAATAAAAATAAATGCTCAAATTATGGAAAATAACTCATACTCTATTTTTTCAACAACTAGAAATAAAAGCATATACTCAAATGAACTAAGTTTTAATATAAAAATTTTACCTCAAAATATAAAACTAATTGGTGATTTTCAAATAGAGGCTTCTATTGATAAAGAAAAAGTAAAAATGGGAGAAGCTATCTCTTATAAACTAAAAATCAAAGGAAGTGGAAATATTGATGATGTAAGGGACATAAAACTTCCTATAAATGATGTAACTATTTATGAAAATAAACCTGTAATTAAAACTCAAATAATAAATAATCAATATTCAGGGGAATATGAAAAAGTATTTTCAATTATTGCAAACAAATCTTTTTCTATTCCATCTATTTCTTTAGAATATTTTGATAAAGATTTAAAAAAAGTTATAACAAAACAAGCAAAAAGTTTTCATATTGAAGTTTTAAATGAAGAGTTAAAAAAAGAGGTACTTTTAGAAAAATCACCTGCTCTTGCGCCAATTGAAACAGTAAAAGAAGAAAGTACAAAAGAGATAATAAAAGTAGTAGAAAAAAGCCCATTATTAGATAAAATCATTTTCTTTGCATTAGGAGTAATTACTTGTTTGTTAATAATAAGTTTATATTTTTATGTTATAACTACAAGAAGAAAAAAAGATGAAGAATCTAAACCTTTACTAAAAAAAGTAAAAAATGCTAAATCAAAAGATGAGTTAATAAAATTATTAGCTGTATATTTAAAAATTGATTCAAGATTAGATAAATTAATTTTTGACTTAGAGAAAACACAAGATATTAATAATTTAAAAAAAGATATTGTAAAAATAGTAAAAGAATTAAAATTATAAGGAAAAATTTATGAGAATATTATGGATATTTTTATTTACCATTAGCGCAGTTTTTGCAAATGAATATTATGCAAAATTAGAACCAATTGAGAGTTATAGTGTAAAAGCTGCAGTTTCAGGAAAAGTGATTTATTCTAATTCTAAAATAGAAGGATTAAAAGCAAATAATTCAACAATAATTGAAATAGATTCAATGGTAAATAAAGTTGAACTAGAGCAATCAAGAAATAAATTAAAATACATAGATGAAATGATTAAAATTGAAAAAAATAATTATGATAGATTAAATCAAGTTTCATCAAAATCTGCATTTGAAAAAGATACACAAAAATTAAAAGTAATAAATTTAGAATCTTCAAAAGCTGATATGATTGTAAAAATTGATACTTTAAAAGATACTATTGCAAATAAAAAACTAGTAGAAAAATCAAATTATATTTTTAATATTGCTGTAAAAGATGGTGATTATGTAAATCCTGGAACTTTACTTTATGAAGCAAAAGATTTATCAAAGGGTAAATTAGAAATATTTGTTCCAATTGCACAAATTGGTGAAATTAAAAATAAAGAGATTTTTTTAGATGGGCAAAAAAGTGATGTTAAGATTTCAAAAATCTATGAAATAGCAGATTCTACAAATATTTCATCATATAAAGTTGAGTTAATTATAGATAATGTAAAAACATTTTCAAGGTTGGTAAAAATTGAGTTTAGATAACAATAAAGTAGCCTGTCCTATGGACTGCTACGATGCTTGTCAAGGACAAATGATTGATGAGAATATTAAGGGTTCAAAAGAGCATAAAACTACCAATGGAAAGCTTTGTGTGAACTTTGCAAATTTATTAAAAGAAGAAAATCTTTCAAGTGCAATTTTTCAAGGTAAAAAAATCTCACTAGATGAGTCATTAAATATTTTAAGAGATAAATTAAAAAATACAACTCCTTCAAATACACTTTTTTATACAGGAAGTGGAAATCTAGGTGTTATGCAAAGCTCTACTAAAAACTTTTTCACACAATATGGTTCAACTTTAACAAGAGGAAGTTTATGTGATGGTATTGGTGCTGCTGGTATTGAAGCAGGGCGTCAACATGTAATCAATCCCCCAATACAAAAACTAATTGATGCAGATATTATAATTGTTTGGGGAAGAAATTTTTCTGTTACATCTTCTCATATGTATAATCTTGTAAAAGATAAAACTTTTGTAACAATAGATCCAATTTGTACAGATATTGCAAAGAAATCAAAAATACATATGCAAATAAATCCAAAAACAGATTATGAATTAGCTTTATTATTCACTAGATTTGCATATATGCAAGATTTAGAAGATAAAGAGTTTATTGAAGAGTTTGGAAATGGTGCTGATTGGTTTTTTGATATATCAAGAAATAGACCGGTAGTTTCATATGAAGCAACAACAGGAGTTCCACTTTCACAAGTAAATGATTTTTTTGATTTAATACAAAATAAAAAAGTTGCAATCATGTTAGGTCTTGGTGTTCAAAAATATTTTGAAGGTGCACAAATAACAAGATGTATTGATTCTTTTGCTGCATATATGGGATATCATAAACAAGATGCAGGTGGACTTTGGTATTTAAGTGATTCATCTTATGGATATGAAAAGCAATTTGAAGTTAAAGGAAATAATAAAAAAGTATCAATTCCTAAAGTGGATTTTGGCTCTTATGATTTAGTTTTCATTCAAGGTGGAAATCCTGTTGTTTCTCATCCTAATACTCAAAAAGTAATTGATGGATTAAAAAACACATTTGTAGTTTATTTTGGAACGACTTTAAATGATACTTGCGAATATGCAGATTTAATTATACCTTCAAGCTCTTTTTTATCAAAAAAAGATCTTAGATTATCTTATGGTCATGAATTTAAATCCATATCAAATATAGTTAAAATAAAAAATGAAAACACAATAAGTGAATATGAACTAGCTTCTTATTTAATAGAACAATTTGGATTTGAAAAATTAAAAAGTGAAGATGAAGTTATTTCATATTATGAAAATCATAAACCAAATTTAAGTGATTTTGGAACTTTTAATTTTATTGAAGAAGTAGAAATCGAAGCACTTTATAAAGATAAAACAGCAGATAATTTTTATTTTATTACTGCAAAAGCTAAAAATTCATTAAATTCACAATTTGCAAAAGATAATTTTGTTTATTTAAATTCGGCTACAAATTTTAAAGATGGTGATTTAGTGAATATCTCTTCAAAAAATGGATCTGCACAATTTGTTGTAAAAATAGATGATGATATTAAAAGTGATTGTGCATTTTTCTTTGCTGGAAATAAATATGTAAATTATTTAACTCTAGCCCTTGAAGATGAGAGTTCATTCTCAGCTATGTATCAAGAGGTTTTGGTAGAAATTGAACTATCGTAAACTTTTTTGCGAACATAAAATTGTAAGAGATTTATCCCTTGTTCAGTTTATTGCATATTTTGGAGCATGGTTTTCTAATGTTGCTATTTATACTATGCTTGTTGATTTTGGCTCAACTGAGTTGGCTATTTCAATAGTTACAGCAATGCATTTTTTACCTGCTGTGTTAATTGCTCCATTTTCAGGAGCAATTATTGATAGGGTAAAAATCAAGCCACTTATGATTACACTTCTTGCAACTGAATTATTAATGACGATTTTATTTTTAACTATTGATAATAAAAGTGAAATTTGGTTTTTGATGATTTTAATTTTTATTAGAATGAGTGCTGCATCAATGTTCTTTTCAACTGAAATGTCACTTTTAGCAAAACTATTAAAGGGCAAACCTTTACAAATGGCAAATGAGATTCATTCTATTATTTGGTCATTTACCTATGCTGTTGGTATGGCAATAAGTGGTTTTGTTGTAAATTGGTATGGAGTTAGAACTGCATTTATAATTGATGCAATAATTTTTGCAATAGCTTTAATAGTATTTATTAGAATTGATTTTGTAGTCAAAGCTAGTATTGCCACAGATAAATTTTTTGAACTTATTAAAGATGGTTTTAGATATATCAAAAATGACAAAATAATTCTTCATTTAATCTTTTTACATTCAAGTGTAGGGTTAACCTCTTTTGATGCTTTAATTACAATTTTGGCAAAAAATGAATATAAATATATTATTTCAGTTCCACTAGCTATTGGTTTGTCAAATGCAGTAAGAGCAGTCGCTTTGATGTTTGGACCAATATTTATTTCAAAATATGTTACTAAACAGAACTTACACTATTTATTGATTTTTCAAGGAATATCAATAATTTTATGGGGATTATTACAAGATGATTTTTACATCTCATTGATTGCTTTATTTATTGTTGGGCTTAGTACTACGACTTTATGGTCATTTACTTATGCTTTATTACAAGATAACTGTGATGAAAAATATATAGGAAGGGTAATTTCTTATAATGATATGTTCTTTATGCTCTCATGTATTGTTACTACTTTATTTATTGGATTAATGGCAAGTTTAACTTCTATAGATATAATTACTATTCTTTTAGGACTAGGATTTTTAGCCTTTGCTTTTTACTATACAAGGATATTAAAATGGATATAAACGAAAAAGTTTTATTACTAGCAATATTAAAAAAAGAGTTAGATGAAACTCTGAATGATGTTGTTTTAAAACTAGAAAATACAAATTTGTTCTCTTTAAAAGAGGGTAAAAAATTATTGAAAAAACTAAGAAATGAAGAGTATTTGACAGATTCATATTTGACTTTAAAAGGTGAAGTAATAGCTAAAAATGTTGATCAAGAATTTAAAATATAAAAAAGGAAATAGATGATTTTAGATTATAAAGATATTGATGACTTAAATAGATACAAGATTATGTCAGGAACTGTAATTCCAAGACCAATTGCTTGGATTGTAACAGATGATGAGGGTGTTTTAAATGCAGCCCCATTTTCATATTTTATACCAATCTCTTCAAATCCTGCACTTTTAATTGTTGCAATTGGGAAAAAAGATGATGGAACGCCTAAAGATTCATTAGCAAATATTTTAAAAACAAAAAAAGCAACTATTTGTTTTGTAAATAAAGATAATGTTGATAAGGTACAAAAATGCGCAACTCCTCTTGGAAAAGAAGTAAGTGAAATTGAAAAATTTGAAATAGAAGTTACAAATGTAATGGATGGATTCCCACCAATGATAGCATCTTCACAAAGTGCAATGTTTTGTGAATATTATGATACTTATGAAATTCCAGGAGATACAACACCCGTTGTTTTAGAGTTAAAATATCAATATATTGAAGATGATAGAATTAATGAAAGAAATCATATTAATGTTGAAAATATCGGAAGATGTGGAGTTACATTTAAAACTTTAGTTGATTTATAATTAAAAGGCTTAAAGCCTTTTAATTTTTTGTTTTATACAGCTGTATTTCCACAGTGTCCACATTTTTTTGCAGCAATTGGAATTTCCATTGCACACTCAGAACAAACTTTTGTAGTTGGCGCTGCTTCTACAACTACTTCTTCTTTTTTAAGTTTATTATATGATTTGATAAACATAAACATAACAAAACCTAAAATTACAAATGAAATAGTATCATTTACAAATAAACCATATTTAATAGCAGGAGCTCCTGCTTTATCAAGTTCTGCCATAGTAGCATATGTATTTCCATCTAAAGAGATGAATAATTGTGAAAAATCAACTCTTCCAAGTAATAAACCAATTGGAGGCATTATTACATTTGATACAAGTGATTTGATTAATGTTGCGAATGCAGCTCCAAAAATAAATCCAACAGCCATATCAACTACATTACCTTTTATTAAAAAATCTCTAAATTCTTTAAGCATATTTTCCCTTTTGTTTTTTTGAAATTATAATTGAAATAGCTTTATTAATAATAAAATAAAATAATTGATAATTTAAATTATAGGAAATAACTAAAAAATAATTTGTAAATTACATCTGGGTTACACGTCAATAACACCTAATCTTCTATTTAAAAAATTAATAATATATTACGGAAGATATAAAATTGAGGTGAAAATGAATAATCTAAAATTAAAAAATAAGATATTATTAATATTGACTTTACCTATTATTGCAATATTAATTTTATCTTTTATTTCCATTAATGATAAATTTGAAAAAGAAAGAAATATGATTATGACATCAAGTTATATTGATTTTACAGTAAAGATTTCAACACTTTTAACAAGTTTACAAAAAGAGAGAGAATTAACAATTTCCTATATAGATAGTTATGCAAAAGTTGGAAAAACAAAATTAGAGAAACAAATAGAATTAAGTAATCAAGCATTAAATAGTTTGAATATTTTTTTAGAAGATTTTACTATTATAAAAATAGATAGTAATTTACTAGAAAAAATAGATATGCTTAAAAATAATATTTTAAAAATTAAAGAAACAAGAGAAAAAGTTATAGAATTAAAAATCAATTCTACTGAAGTTATTGATTATTATAATAATTTAAATATGAATCTTATCTCTTTCTTTGATGATTTATTAATTTATTCAAGTGGGAAAGAGTTATCAAAATCATCACAAGCTTATGTAGCTTTAATAAATGTAATAGAAAAAACATATGCGGAAAAGAATATTGTTAAGAATATTTTTAATCATAATCATATATCAAATGAAGATTACAATCTGTTTTTATCTTTTGTTTCTTCACAAAATTCTTACTTAGATATATTTGTAAAAAATTTATCTACAAAACAACTTGAATTTTATGAAAAAGAGATTAGTTCTAATAGTTTTAAGGAAGTTAAGAATTTTAGAGAATTGATTTATATAAAAACACAAAAAGAGAGTTTTCTTTCTGAAATAAAAGATGCCATTGGATATGGTGGATTAATACACTCTTATAAAGATTATGTTTTAAATCAAAATGATAAATATTTAAATAAAATACAAAAAAATCATACAAAAATGTTAAGAGCAATTAAAAATTATAAAAAGCTTGAAAATATCACAAATGACGAAAGTGTATTGTTAACTCAAGTTCAAGAAACATTTGATTCTTATATGTCGAAAGCTTATGAAGGTTCTGATTTACTAACTTCAAATATTGATGATTCAAAAGCAATAAAAGCAATAATTACTTTATCTAAAAATATTTATGGTTCAGATGTTATAAAGTGGGAAGAAGAATCATCAAAAAGAATAGACTCTTTTGAACAAATTAAAAATAAAATTGTAGATGATATGCTTTTTGATATTGAGTCAAATATTTCAAAATTAGATAATCATGTTATTTTATTTGTTTTATTTATTGTAGTTCTTTTAATTTTGATTTTTATCGTGATTAGTATTTTAACTAATAGAATTTCAAAATCTATCAATAAATTTCAAGATAATTTAGATGCATTTTTTGCTTATTCTATGAGAGAAAAAGATTCTATCTCTTTAAATGAAATTGATGGAAATGATGAGTTTGCAATAATGACTAAAAATATGAATGAACAAGTTTTAAAAATAGAAAAAATTATTGAAAAAGATAAAAATGTAGTTTTAGAAATTACAGATGTAATAGGAAAAGTAAATAATGGATTTTTCGAATATTCAATAAAACAAACAGCAGCTACAAAAGAGTTATCTTCATTGGTTGACATTATAAATAAAATGATTGATAGAACAAAGTTAAAAATTGATAGTTTAAATGTTCTATTAAATAGCTATTCTGTAGGTAATTATCAATTTAAACTTGATGAAGTTCATAAAAAAGGAATGTATGGAGATTTTGGAACTTTATGTTCATCAACTATTCTTTTAGGACAATCATCTTCTGAATTAATTGCAATGATTACAAATGCTGGAATTGCTCTTGAAAATAATACAAGAACATTAACAAACTCTTCAAATGAACTTGCTATTTCATCAACTGAACAAGCAAGTTCTTTAGAGCAAAGTTCAGCAGCCCTTGAACAAATCACTTCAAATATTAGAAATAATAATGAAAATATGAATCAAATGATGAAAATTGCAGATGATTTAAATGAAGCCTCAAATATTGGAAGTAAAGCAGCAAAAGAGACTTCTTTATCAATGGATGAAATAAATGATAAGGTAAAAGCTATTAATGATGCAATTACAATAATAGATCAAATAGCATTTCAAACAAATATATTATCATTAAATGCAGCAGTGGAAGCAGCAACTGCAGGTGAAGCTGGACGTGGATTTGCTGTTGTTGCACAAGAAGTAAGAAACTTAGCTTCACGAAGTGCAAATGCAGCACGGGATATAAAAAAATTAGTTGAAAGTGCAAGTATTAAGTCAAATGAAGGAAAAATCATTGCTGATGATATGATAAAAGGTTATGAAAATTTAAGTGATAAAATTATTCAAACAAAAGATATTATTGAAAATGTTACACAATTTAGCAAAGAGCAAGAACAAGGGATTATTCAAATAAATGATACAATTTCAAGACTTGACACAGCAACTCAAAAAAATGCATTTATAGCTTCAAATATAGATATTTTATCAAATGAAGTATCAAAATTATCATCTAAACTTCTTCAAATCACCTCTCAATCTAAAATTGATGAAAAATATTATGATATGGTTGAAAATATAGATTTAATAAAAGAAGTTTCAAAATATAAAAATGATCATATTAATTTTAAGAAGAAATATTATTTAGAACTTGATAGTTTTGAAAATCATCAAGTTATAGACTGTAAATCTTGTGATATGGGAAAATGGATTTTATCTTGTGAAAAAAATAATAGAAATTTTACAAAAACACAGCAATGGAGTAGTTTAAAAATAAACCATCAAGAAGTGCATCAAAATGTACAAAAATATCTATTAGAAAATTCATTAAAAATTGAAAATAAAGTTTTAAGAAAAACAGCTTCACAAATAGAAGAATCAACTCTTAGAGTTTTTGATAGTTTAAATGATATTTTATATGTGGATTCAAAAGTAAGAGATAAAGATTAAATCTTTTCTCTTGCTTTTCTTATTTAACGTATTGATGTAGTTTAGAGCATTTACCTAAAAATGTATCCATTCCACACATATCATTGAATATATCATCAAATGAGTGTGAGTGAGCATCATAAACATATACAAAAATTTCATCACCTTTTTGTACAAAATTTTTCTTACCAAAATCAGCATAAGCAGTAGCACCTGCTGCTATTAAAATACCTTTTGCATCTTTTGCTGCAACTTTTAAAAATTGTGTTAATTCTTCTAATGGACCGCAATCTTCTTGAGTATTTAATTTTTCAATCATCCAATCTTTTAATTGGTCAAAAAAGTAACTATATGATTTTACAGCACTTGTTGTTCCATAATCATGAACTATTCCATTTCTTTTAATAAATGAAGCAATGTGATATCTACTTAAAACACCTTTTTGTGTAAAGTTATCAATTTCTATAATTTCTTGAGAAATTCCTTTTGTATTAGGTCCCCAATTTTTCTTAGTACTTAATTTATTTCCATCTTGAATTCTTATTGAGAAATCATTAAATGCAGAAAAATATCTAGGAATAATATCAATAACTTTTTCATTTTCATATACAAAATCACAAATTAGTGCAACTTCTGCTTCAACTTGAAGATTATCTTTTTCTCTTCCATGAGTTTCAATAATATCTTCACAAATAGGATAAGTTCCTAAAAAACTATTATGTTCTTTTATATAAAAAGGGAACATCCCTTTTGGTGCATTTTTTTCTTCAGTTTTTATAACAGAAAATTCGTCAGCTTCTCCAGCCTCACCTAAGTGATTTGCAAAGTTTCCTGCTACTGCAAAGCCTAAATAATCTTTTAAATCCTCTAGTAACATTTTTATTCCTGTATTTTTGTATTAAGGTGGAAAGAATAGCAAATATTTTATCTTCTTAAAGTCAAAAATTGAATGTAGTTTAATGATATAAGAATTGTTTTATATAAGTGCTTTTAAGAATTTAAATTCTTAATTTTGGTATACAAAAGGCTTTTGCCTTTTGTATTTTTTTAATTGATTAAATAGTTCTCCATTTAGCAGGACCAGTTGTATGAATTGAAACACCTTCAGTGTCAACAGCTACAGTAACTGGCATATCTTCTACATCAAACTCATAAATAGCTTCCATTCCCATTTCTTCAAATGCAAGAACTTTTGCATCTTTAATTGATTGAGAAATTAAGTATGCTGCTCCTCCTGTTGCAATTAAGTACATAGATTTATATTCTTTAATTAAATCAATTGTTGGTTGCTTTCTTTCAGCTTTACCAATCATTCCCATGATTCCAATTTCCATCATGTCTTTTGTAAATTTATCCATTCTAGTTGATGTTGTAGGACCAGCAGGTCCTACTTTTTCATCTCTAACTGGATCAACAGGTCCAACGTAGTAGATGAATCTATCTTTTAAATCAACACCATTTGGAAGTGGTTTACCAGCATTTTTGTACTCAACAATTTTTTTATGAGCAGCATCTCTAGCTGTTAAGATTTTTCCAGTTAATAATAGTGTATCACCTGATTTAAATTGAGATAAGTTTTCTTTTGTTAAATCTGCAATATTTACTTTTTTAATAGAATCTAATGGTAATTTTACATCTGGCCATAAATCTAAATTTGGTTTTTTAAATTTAGCTACACCTTCTCCTGCTTTTAATTTAAAGTGAATATGTCTAGTAGCAGCACAGTTAGGAATCATAGCAACAGGAAGTGAAGCAGCGTGACATGGGTAATCTAAAATTTTAACATCAACAACAGTTGTTAATCCTCCAAGACCTTGTGCCCCAATTCCAACTTTATTAATATCAGTATAAAGTCTTAATCTTAATTCTTCTAAGGCATTTTGAGGGCCTCTTGCTTGTAATTCATGAATATCAACATGCCCCATTAAAGACTCTTTTGCAAGAAGCATTGCTTTTTCTGGATTTCCACCAATACCAATACCTAATATTCCAGGAGGACACCAACCAGCTCCCATTTCTCTAACATTTGCCATAACCCAGTCATAAACTGAATCTGATGGATTTAATACAGCAAATTTAGATTTGTTTTCACTTCCTCCACCTTTTGCAGCAACAGTAATATCTAATTCATCTGAATTATCAACAGTAACATGAATAACCGCTGGAGTATTATCTTTTGTATTTGTTCTTTTTCCTGCAGGATCAGAAACAACAGAGTATCTTAATGTATTATCAGGATCCGTATAACCTTTTGCTACACCTTTATTTAATACATCTATTAATTCTTCTGTTAATTCTAAGTTAGCTTTTAATCCAACTTTAACAAAAATATTTACAGACCCAGTATCTTGACATAAAGGTCTATGACCTAATGCACACATTTTAGAGTTAATTAGAATTTGCCCAATTGCATTTTTAGCAGCTTCTGATTTTTCATTCTCATAAGCTTCAACCATCGCTGTTACGAAATCTTCAGGGTGAAAATATGAAATGTATTGACATGCATCAGCAATGCTATCGATTATATCTTGTTGTTTTATTACGCTCATTTGTTTCCTTTTTGCTTAGAAATTTTAATATTATAGCAATGCTAGTATGAAATGATTCTTTTATTTATATTTTAATATTAATTTTTTTTAAAGTGTTTAGTTTTTACCTTTTTATAGACTTTATTGAAGAGTAATATTTAAAATAAAAATGGAATTATTGTATGTTTAATAATATGTAGTAATATTAGTTGTAGATTAAAATAGGATTTGAGATTTAACTTAAGGCAAAAGCCTTAAGTTAGAAAATTATGAGAAGAATCTTGTTTCAACAATATCTTGTAATTTAGTTCCAGAGAATTTTGCTCTTTGAACTAGTTCCCAGAAATATCTGTACGTTGCTCTATCGTGTAATTCACCATCATATTGAATTGGTCCCCACTCAGCATCTTGAGCAGCAATTAAAATATTTTGAGCAGCTTCTAATTCTGTAAAGTCAGGTTTCATTGCATCAACAATAGCTTGAACTTGAGTTGGGTAAATTGACCACATTCTCATGAATCCGAACTCATTTCTTGCTTTTTCAGCATCTTTATAAGTTTGGTATGGGTTTTTTAAATCAAGTGTAACATTGTGTGCAGGAATAATGTGATTAGAAAGAGCAGCTTGAACAACTTTTGCTTTAGCAGCAGCAATTAATCTATGTTCAAATTGACCTGGACTTCTCATATTTGAAGCAGGAATAGCACCTTGGTAACCAGAAACGAAGTCCATTAATCCAAAGTCTAATACTTGTACCCAAGGTAGTGTTGCAGTTTTTTCAACATCTCTTAAAGCACCATGTGTTTCAATTAAAACGTGAATTGGAATTTCTCTTGTAATTCCAGCTTTTCTTGCAGTTTCTTGAATATATTCAACTTGAGTTTTTGCATCTTCGTAAGAAGTTGATTTAGGAATAGTAATATATGCTAATTTCTCACCAGCACCTGGTACTAAAATATCAATATCTTGTCTCCAATCTGGATGGTCAAAATCATGAATTCTAGTTCCGGCCATTCCATAAGGATTAGCATCAGAATTAACAACTCTTACGATCATTTCAGCATGTGCAACTTCTTTACCAGTTTCAGCTCCATCTTCACAGTCACAAGTAATATCAAAAACAGGTCCTAATTTTTTTTGCATCTCAAAACCTTTTAAGATTAGCTTTTCGCTACCTGCAAAGTGTTCACAAGATGGAATGATTGGTAAGTTATCTCCAGAACCGAATAGTGCTTCATTTGGGTGTGTCATATAATATCCTTTATTTTAAATTTAATTTTTTATTTTTTTGTTTTGTTTTTTGGGATTACAACAGTGTAATCTAAGTCAAGTACAACATTCGGTAAATATTTACCTTCTGAATCTTTTGGATTAAGGATTTCTTTAGAAACTTGGTTTTTAATTCCAACTGTTCTAAGTCTTAATAATCCAATATCATCTCTACCTACTTCAATTGTTTCAACAATTTCAGTATATGCATAAATTGTATCACCAGCATATGTAGGGTTTGCGTGAGCTCCACTATTAATAGCGTATACCCATTGTGCATTTTGTAAACCATTAAAAGAAATAGCTCTCGCCATTGAAATAATGATTCCACCATACATAAGTCTTTGACCCATTGGTGTACTTTTCATCATATGGTCATTGAAGTGAACTTTAGCATTGTTTTGATATAGCTTTGTTGCTAAAGTATGATCACTATTATCAATAGTAATACCTTCAGGATGATTTAATCTCTCACCTGCAACATAATCTTCAAAGAAATATTTTCCACCAGTTGAATCTGTATTTACAGCTTTAATTGTTGGAATATTTATAACATCTGCAATAGGTGTAGTTTTTGCAAAAGTAGGAACTTCATTTATGCCGCTTGTAGTTTCCTTATCTTTTTTATGAACCATTACCCATCTTTTAAAGTCAAGAACAACAGCGTCATTTTGGTTTACACCAATAGAGTGAACATAAACAACTCCACTTTTACCATTTGAATTTTCTTTTAATCCAATAACAGTAGAAGTCATAGAAACTGTATCTCCAACAAAAACAGAATTAGGAAAAGACATTTCAGCGTATCCTAAATTTGCAATTGCATTTAAAGATACATCTTGAACAGATTTTCCAAATGTTAAGTGAAACATTAACATATCATCAATTGGTTTTTTAGCATAACCCATTTCCTTTGCAACTACATCCGAAGAGTGTAGTGCAAATCTAGAACCAGTAAAAGCAATGTATAAAGATACATCACCATCACTTATTGTTCTTGGAAGGGGGTGAACAATTTTTTGTCCAATTGAGAAATCTTCAAAAAAATTACCGAAATTAATTTTAGTACTTATGTTAGACAATTTTATCTCCTTATTTATTAAATAGGTTTTGACCTAATGATTTATATGTTTCATATAATGTAATCATTTTTTTAGCCCATTTAATTCTTGAAGAATCTACAAGTCTATCATTATGTAATATTACTTCTTTACCATCTTTTACTGCATCTTCATAAGATGCAATCATTTTTTCATAATCTTCAACTTCAGCTTGTTTTGGAGTAAAGATATCATTAATATATTCAATTTGAACAGGATGGATAAGTGATTTACCATCGTATCCTAAATTAAATGCATCTTTAGTTGAATCTTCACAAGCAAATTCATCATGAACATCAAAGTGCGGTCCATCAATCACAGTTTTACCATAAGCTTTTGAAGCTAAGGCAATTTGTGATAAATAGTTAAGCATTGCTTTTGAACCTTTTTTAATATCAATTTGAAGTCTATTTGCAAGTTTATTAGATCCAACAACTACAACTTCAACTTTTGTTGATGCTGCACAAATTTCTTGAATATTTAAAACTGCCAATGGAGTTTCAATCATAATCATTAAAGATAAATTAGGATTTACTTCTTCTAGTAATCTAACTGCTTCTAAAACATCCTCTTTTGTTTGAATTTTAGAGAATAATAAAGCATCAAGTTCGATTGTTTTAGCAAGTTCTAAATCTTTTGCTAAATCTTCACTACCAAGATTATTAATTCTTAAAACTCTTTCTGATTCACCAAATTTAGCTCCATCTTCTTTATAAACTTCAGCAACTGTTGATCTTCCTAATTCTCTTTGCTCTTGTAAAATTGCTTCAAGATCAAAAATCACTGCATCAGCAAGTACAGTTTTTGCTTTTTGTACATTGTGTTTATTATAAGAAGGAATAAATAGCATAGATCTTCTTGCTTTATATTCAACCACTTCAGTTCCTGTTTCAATTGCATGATGTTGTGCATGTAATTGTTTAACAAGTTGTTTTCTTAAAACTTTTCCATTTTTAGTTCTTGGATAATCAAGCATTGCAAAGATCTCTTTTGGAGCTTTGTATTTTGCAAGATTAGCTTGAGCAAATGCTAAAACTTCTGCTTGTTTTTCTACTGATAATTCTTCATGTCCAATAACTGCAATTGCAACTATCGTTTTATCTTTACCAATATCTAAACCAAAAGCAACACAATCTGCAACTGCATCATGAGTTTTCACAACTCTTTCGATTTCGTGTGGAGATACTCTAAATCCAAAAGTATTGATAATATCATCTTTTCTACCTATGAACCAAATATATCCATCTTCATCCTTTTTAGCATAATCACCTGTAAAGAAGTATCCATCATGTCTTGATTTTGTAGTTTCTTCTTCTAATTGCCAATACTCTAAGAATAAACCTGGATCATCTTCCCCAATACAAATCATACCTTCTTCACCATCTTCAACTTCTTCTAAAGTATCAGGGTCAAGTAGTTTTACCGTATGTCCTGGTTGTACGAATCCTGCACTTCCTGGTCTTATTGGGTTATTTTTAGAGTGAGAAATATAATAAGAACATTCACTCATTCCGATTGCTTCATAAATATCTTGTTTGAATTTTTCTCTCCAAAGTCCAAGCATTTCATCTGATAAATGCTCACCTGCACTCATACAATATCTTAAACTAGGGCAATCAGCTAAAGTGAAATCTGTTTTTTGAATAATTTGTCTATAAATTGTTGGAACTCCAATAAATATAGTACATTGGTGTTTTTTAATTAAATTAATCCAAGTTGAAGCATCATTTGAACCTTCATAAGCAATAACAGTATGACCATTAAATAATGGATCCATTAAAGCAGAACCTAAAACATAGGTCCAGTTAAATTTACCAGAGTGCATAATTCTATCATTATCTTTAAAATCAAACCAATATTGAGTTGCTGGAGTTCTACCAACTAATGATCTATGTGAATGTAAAACACCTTTTGGATAACCAGTTGTTCCTGATGTATATACTAAATAAGCTGGCTCACCTGATTTTGAATTATAATGATTAGCTTTAGTATCAGTTGTTTTAAAAATTTCACTCAAAGAGTATACATTTATACCTTTTGGTTTTTTTAATTCATCAACATTATCAATTCCAGCAACAACAATTGTTTTTAAATTATCAAGGTTTTCTAAGTATGGAAGTAAATTTTCATACATAGAAGCTGATAATACAATTGCTCTTGCTTGTGAATCTTCAGCTAGATATTTAACTTCGCTACCACTTAAAAGTGTAGAGGTAGGAACTGCAATAATTCCAGCCTTCATTGTTCCAAAAAACGAAATAGGATAAGCTAAAGAGTTTTTTAAACAAACTAGAACTCTATCCCTAGCTTCTAGACCAATACCAGTAAAGAAATTACATACTTGATCAGATTTAGTAGCTAAATCTTTATAAGTTATTTCATCTGTACCTAATTTATCATCTTCGATAATCATAGCAATACTGTTCTCTTTAGGTGTTCCCACATGAGCAGATGTACAAGCAACTCCGATGTTTAAAAATTCAGGTATTTCAATTTTTACGTTTGAACTCATAGTATAATCTCCCTACTAAATTTGACCGTAAGGCCAGTTTTCTTTAAATGTATGAATTGGCATTCTGTTTAATACAGATAATGCAAATATCTCATCCTCTTTTGCTAAAGATCTTAATGCATAAGCTCTTAAAATATTTTGTAAAGATTTACCAAACATTGGTGGATCTAACATTTCACCTTCATATCTAATTGCACCAGATAATAAAGCATCAGCTTCAATAGCAGCTTTTAAGATTCTTACATCTTTTTCAATCTCTTTTGGAGAAGGAGTAAATGCAACTTTACATACATTAATATGATTTGGAGTAATAACTTGTTTACCTGTTAATCCCATTGCATTTTCTCTAATTGCATGAGCATAAACATGTCTAGAAGCATCATCACCATGTAAATCTAACCATCTTCTAATATCTTTTTTCTCAACACAAGAATCAGGTAATGAATGTGGTGTTAACATAACTTCAACTCCACCAATAACCCCTTTACCTTTAACTCTAGCTTCCATAGTAAGCATATTAAAGAAAGTTTCTAACTCATCAATCCAACCTTGAGGAGTGATTTTGTAAGCCATAGCTTTTGAAAAGTCATGGATACCAAATACAACGTGTTTAACAGTTGAATGTTCCATTAATCTATCAGCAATCTGTAAAGATTTTGGATGCTCGATAATTGGTTGAATTGTTAAATTACTTCCAATTGAAATTAACCAAGATGATAAGTCTCTAATTTCAGCAGACCCATAAACTTCTCCCGCTTTTGCTAATACAATTACATCAATATATTGATGAATTTGTTTTAACATTTTTAAATCTTCCTCATACTCATCTGTTCTAAATGGGTTGATTCTAACAGCTATTTGGAAAGTTCTTTCTGGAAACTTTGGTAACTCTTGAATTAAAAGTTCTCTTGACATTGCTTTTTGTCTACAACCATCTTCTAAGTCAAATAAAACAGTATGTGCTTTTGTTTTATATGCGTGTTTTTGTAGTCTTAGCTTTGCTTGTTCCATACTCTCATATGTTCCATCTAATGGATTAAATTTAATTGGTGGGTAATAAATTTGAATACCAGGCCAATATCCACCAAGAACTGGTGTTAAATCATCATTTGCTGTTAATTTAGATAAATCTATTGCAGAAGTCATTTTTTATCTACCTTTCATTGTTTGATTTTAAATACTATTTTGTCTCATGTTATAAACGTAATATTATACATGAAAACCAACATGAAAGTTATACACCATTTAAAATGAATTGTTTTAATGTGTTTTGAAATAGCAAATAAATTTAAGCTTAAAATAATAAAACTATCATAAGTCCCATAAATAGGGAAAATAAAACTTAAATAAGTAAGGAAAATAAAGCAAAAAGCAATAAAAATAGAGTTTAAATGTAGTTAAAAAAAATGAAAAATTACAAAAAAAAGAAATTTTTTTTCATAATTTTCATAATTTTTATAAATCTTGTAAAAAATTTAGCTTTTGAAAGTAGTCTAATAGAAAAGGTTTTGATACTTTTTCAAAACTATCTTTATCTTCATATAGATTTATAAAAAATTCAAAATCAATATTTTTAGCTTTTAAAGCATTTATAGAAAGTAGGGTGTCATTAATACAGCCAAGTTTTGAAGGTGTAATTAAAATAGCTTGGGCATTTAATTCTTTTATTAAATCAATTATAAATAAATTCTTTTCAATAGGTACCATTAATCCTCCTGCACCTTCTATTATTAGAACATCACAAAATTGCTCTAGATATTTTTTCTTTTCTTTTATAATCTTTAATGATATAAAAGTATTTTCTTTTGCAACCCAAGGAGCAGCAGGAAGTTTAAATTGATAAGGTACAACGTCATTTATATCTACATTAAAATCAGGATTTAATTCCTTTGTTATATTTAACATCTTAGTTCCATCTATTGGCAAATCAACAACTCCTGTTTCGCAAGGTTTGAAATATCCAACCTTAAAACCTTTAGATGCAAAAAATCTAAGAAATTTTTCACAGGCATAAGTTTTGCCTACATCTGTGTTTGTTGCAGTTATAAATAATGATTTGTTTAAATAATAATTGATATCTTTTTTCATAATAATCTCTTTTTTGTTATAATAATGTGTTTTTTTAATTAAATAAATATATTATCATAAAAAAGGTTTGACGTGAGTAATGAAATAGAGATAGAATTAAATGATGAATTAGATTTACAAGAGCCAAATAAATATAAAGTTTTCCTATTAAATGATGATTTCTCAACAATGGATTTTGTAATAGATGTATTAGTAAAAATATTTAGAAAATCAGTAGATGAAGCATCTGTAATTATGTTAAATATACATAATAATGGTAGAGAAATATGTGGAACTTATAGTTACGAAATAGCTTCTACAAAAGTTGCTCAAGTAAAAGCAATGGCAAGAGAAAAAGGCTTTCCTTTAAAAGCTGTAATGGAAGAAGAATAAAATGATTAGTAAAGAATTAAGAAGTATATTTGCTCAAGCAGTAGGATATGCAAAAAGTAGTAAACATGAATACCTAACAGTAGAACATGTTTTTTTAATGTTAATCCATGATCATACAATTGAAAATTTATTTATAGATTTAGGTGTGGATACAAATAGACTATTTGATGAGTTAAAAGTATATATAGATGAAAATACTCCAAAATTTCCAATAGAACAAAATATTGAAGAAGAGCCAATAGAAACAATATCACTAGCTTCAACAATAGAGTATATGATTGCACATTCACAGACAAGTGGAAAAGAAAATGCAAATGTTGAAGATATGTTTGTGGCTATATTAAAAGATGAAAAATCTTATGCTACATACTTATTAAAGAAACTAGGAATTCAAAGAGTTGATATTCTAGAAGAGATTTCTCATAAAGAAGTAGAAGAAGAAAATTCTTCAAATGATGAAGATAATGAAAATAAAGTATTAGATAAAAATTCAACAGAATTAGTTGCCTTTGCTAAAAAAGGTGAAATTGATCCTGTAATTGGAAGAGCAAAGGAAATTTCAAGGGTTATAGAAATCTTAAGTAGAAGAAAGAAAAACAATCCAATCCTTGTAGGTGAACCAGGAGTTGGTAAAACTGCAATTGCAGAAGGTTTAGCATTACAAATAGCACAAGAGAAGGTTCCAGAATTTTTATTAAATGCAAAAGTCTTCTCTTTAGATATGGGTTCAATGGTTGCAGGAACTAAGTATAGAGGCGATTTTGAAAAAAAATTAAAAACACTTTTAAAAGAAGTTTCAAAAATTCCTAACTCAATATTATTTATTGATGAAATTCATACAATTGTAGGTGCGGGAAGTGTAGGCGGATCTGCAATGGATGCTTCAAACATATTAAAACCAATGCTTGCAAATGGAAAGCTAAGATGTATAGGCGCTACTACTTTTAGTGAATTTAGAAATGATTTTTCTAAAGATAAGGCATTGAGTAGAAGATTTGCAAAAGTTGATATTGAAGAGCCTTCAATTGATGATAGTATTATTATATTAGAAGGTTTAAAATCTAAGTATGAAGAGTATCATGGTGTAAAATATTCAAAAGGTGCAATACAAAGTGCTGTTGAATTAAGTAAAAAATATATTACAGATAGATTTTTACCTGATTGTGCAATTGATGTTATTGATGAGGTGGGAGCTTCTAAAAAAATATTATTAGCAACACAGCTTAAAACAAAATCTACTAATAATATTACTGTTACACAAAAAGATGTTGAAACAACAATTGCAAAAATGGCTCATATTCCAGAGCGAAGTGCTACAAAATCAGATTTAACTTTATTAAAATCATTAGAAAAAAACATGCAAAAAAGAGTTTTTGGTCAAAATGAGGCTATTACAACTATAGTTCAATCAATAAAAAGAAATAAAGCAGGTCTTGGACTTGATAAAAAACCAATTGGAAGTTTTTTATTTACAGGGCCAACGGGAGTTGGAAAAACTGAAGTTGCTAAAGAGTTATCAACACAACTTGGAATTCATTTTGAAAGATTTGATATGAGTGAATATATGGAAGCTCATACAATCTCAAGACTTATTGGAGCACCAGCTGGATATGTTGGATTTGAACAAGGTGGACTTTTAACTGAAGCTATACGAAAACATCCTCATACGGTTTTATTATTAGATGAGATTGAAAAGGCACACCCTGATTTAATGTCGATTTTATTACAAGTAATGGATAATGCAGAACTTACAGATAATAGTGGTAATAAAGCAGATTTTCAAAATGTAGTTTTAATTATGACTTCAAATCTTGGAGCAACAGAAGCAAATGTTATGGGATTTGCAAAAAATGATAAGTTAAATGAGAATAAAGCAATAAATAAATTTTTTGCACCTGAGTTTAGAAATAGACTTGATGCTGTAGTTGCTTTTGATGCATTAACATTAGATGTAGTTGCAAAAGTTGCAGGTAAATTTATAGAAGATTTAGAAAGACAATTAGTAGATAAAAAAATTAAAATAGAAATAACTGCAAAAGCAAAAGCACAACTTGCAACTTTAGGTTACGATAAAGCAATGGGAGCAAGACCACTTAATAGAGTAATCTCAGATAAAATTAAAAATATATTGACAGATGAGATTTTATTTGGTAAATTAAAAAAAGGTGGTTTAGTGAAAATTGATTTTGAACAAGAATTTATTTTTCAATATGAAACCAATTAACACAATTTTTATACAATAGTTTTGATATAATAAAAAAGATTGTTTTTTATTAGACAAAAATTGTGTAAATTTTAACAAAAAGGAAAAAGAATATGAATAAAATTTTATTAGGTTCTGCTGTAACAGTACTTTTATTAGCTGGATGTGGAGATGAGAAGAAAACGACTGCTGAAGCAACTGCTAAAGTTGCAACACAGGAAACTACGACTAAAGATGTAGTTTCAGAAGCTACAAAAGATGTGGCATCTACAGTTTCAAAAGCCGCAACAGAGGTTACTAATACGGTTAGTGAAGCAACTAATAAAGTTGTAGAAAATACTACAGAAGCAGTTAAAGAAACTACTGCAAACGTATTAGCAACGGCTAAAGAAGTAGTTGCACCAATAGATACAACAGCAAAAGAAGCTACAACAACAGCAGTTGCAACTGCTACTGATAAAGTAGAAGAAGTAAAAGAAGCTACAAAAGAAATGGTAGTAAATGTTGTTGAAGAAACAAAAACTGCTGCATCAAATGTTGAAGCAACAGCTACTTCAGCAGTAGCTGCTGCTACAACTGCAACACAAGAAGTTGTTGTAAATGCAGAGCAAGCTGCGACACCAGTTGTAAATGACGGATTAGATGGAGAATTATTATTTAAATCTTGTGCATCATGTCATGGTCAAAAAGCTGAGAAACAAGCTTTAGGTAAATCACAAGTAATAGCTGGGTGGCCTAAAGATAAAACTATCCAAGCATTAAATGGATATAAAGATGGATCTTATGGTGGTGTTATGAAAAATATCATGAAAGGTCAAGTAGCTACAAAAACAGATGCAGAAATTGATGCATTAGCTACATTCATTTCTAACTTATAAAAATCTCTCAATATAATATAGAATTAAAGAAAGATAAAGTTTCTTTCTTTGATTTTAGAACTAAAATATTAAAAAACCGCAAAAAGCAACGAAAACTATAATTTCAAGTTAATACAAAGAAGTAAAACCCCACTAAAATAAACAAGTAAACCCAATAGAAACAAAGTAAAAGTGAAATAAAAACATAAAAAAACAATAAATTATAAAATTTGTACAAAAATCTCTTGACAAAGTAAAAAGAATCTATTATAATTCCCGTCCAATTTGACTGAAGCGTCACTAACTGAAAGGTTGATGAATAGCG
>JAHIWE010000041.1 GCA_018816105.1 bacterium
ATAAAAAACGGTTATATTAAAAGATATCACCGTTATATCTTTTAATATAACATTTTTTTATATTAAAAGATATAAAAAACGGTTATATTAAAAGATATAAAAAAATTTTTTTAAAAAATCCGTCAAATTTTCTTCATATCGGAAGATATAATTCTACAGCCGTATATTATTAATCATATAAATATTTATAAATAATAAAATTTTTATATTTTATTAATAAAAGTGGAAAACATGCGGAATATTTGTGAAAAAACCATCCATTATTCCATCCATTTTTTCACTTTTATTAATAACCAAATATAAGGCATAGCCGAAATGGAGGAATAAAATGGAACAAGAAGAAACAGTAAACGAAGAGGAGCAAATTCTAGAAGAGTTTGGAGAAGAAACCGCACAAGAAAATGGGTTACAGGGGGGTAATGTAGTATTACAGGACGTAAATTTGGACGACATCGATGACACACCTGAGAGTGAAAAATACAATAAAATAGGGTTAAACACGGAAATTGAAGCGGGTAAAACCTTAACAATAGAAAATATAAAAATCGGTAAACCTATTTTAAAGGATAAAAAAGGCGAACTAATTCAACCTGAAATAAATTCTAACGGAAATGGGTATTATAAAGCCAAACTGATTGTTATGTTTAAGGAAGAAATAGACGGCAATAAGATAAGGGAGTTTGTCCCAAGTGTGTTTTATGGAGTATCTGATATAGGAGAAATCAACCAAAAACCAATAATACCTAAAACAGCCGCAGAAAATAAACTGGAAGACAACTTTACAAGCGAGTTAGCAAAACTTAGATTTAAATACTGTAGGTTTGTTAAAAAACTACCTAAAGATGTAAGTTCCCAGGCCTTCTTAAAAGGAATGATTGGTAAAAAGGTTTCCGTAGAGAAAATATCGGATGAGTTTAAAGGTAAAAAATGGGCAAAATTAAAAATTATTGACTTTGTTCAATAATTTTTATTTTTTTATTTAAAATGGTAAAATGGTAAATTTTAATTTATCATATAGTAGTTATACACTTTATTTAAAATCGCCAATAGAGTTTTTTTATCAATATATATTACACGAAAAACATACAGATAAATGTATAGAGGTTTATGGTAAAGCTGGTACTATAGTTCATACAATATTAGAAAAGGCGGTTAAAGGAGTTCTTACAATTCAAAATTTTCAAAAAGAGTTCAATAAATTATGGATAAAAGAAAATTTACCAGCATTACCCGACTTTACAGGGAGGCCTTTAGATATAATATCTTTTAAAAACATATGTATTCATGGTATAAAAATAATTAACATTTATAAAAGTTTAGGTTACAGTTTTATCACGGAAGAACAAATAGCAGTAGAGTTAGATAACATCCCAGTCAAAGGTTATATAGATGTTGTGGTTAAAAAAGGAGATTCTACTATTATTATGGATTGGAAGACAAACGGCAAATACGAATCTGGTAAATATAAAGACCAACAGCTATTTTATGCTTATTTGTATTATAGAAAATATAAAATTCTCCCAAACAAACTTGTTTGGTGTTTTTTAAAATTAAAAAGGCAGGAAGAGGTAAGTTTTACAAAAAACCAAATAATCAAATTTGAACAAGAATTAAAAAGAGTTATAGATGAAATAAAGTTAAAAGGTATAGATATAAACAACTATGAACTGGGTGACTGGGATACAGCTTTTAATAAATATAAAACGTTATGTAGAGAACAGGAAGTCAAACGACAAGGAGGCCAAACCATAACATTAATGTTAGAAAAGGCGAAGATTTATATATCTAATAGTAATTCTGATTTGGATAAAAAAATCAGTGAAGAGTTTTCATACGAACTTAAAAATTCATTTTTTATAAAACGGGCTATGGGTAAAAAAGGGGTTAAATTTGACGGTAAAAAATATTTCTATTTATCAAAGACTAACACCTTACCAATAGGTTTTTTGAACAGGCTGGTAGGTTTTTTGGCTGATGAAAAATACACAATAAAAATTGTTGATAAGAGAATGAAATTAAGAGAATATGATTTTTTATCTAAGTTGAACGGTATAGATTTGAGGGATTATCAAGAAGAGGCTGTAAACCACATTATAGATAAACAAATAACCTTTTTAGAACTGGCTACTTCTGGTGGTAAAACAGCAATATCTGCTGAAGTAATAAGAAGGAATAAAAAACTAACCCTTTATATAGTAGATAGAGACGTTTTATTATCTCAAACTAAAAAAGAGTTAGAAAACTTTTTACAAATGGAGGTTGGTATAATAAAAGAGGGTAAGATGAATTTAAAAGTAGTTAATATAGCTATGATTCAGACTTTATATTCTTTGTTAAAAAAAGGTGATAATGCTTTAAAAATATTTCTAGCTAATGTAGGAACGTTAATTATTGATGAAGGTCATACTTGTGCGGCAAAATCTTTTTCAGAGATAGGCAAATGGGTGTGGAATGCTGATATAAGGTTAGGCATGAGCGGGACATATGAAAGAGAAGATGGAAATACTATGATAATAGAATCTGTGGTGGGGTATAATGAATTAAAAATATCAGCTGAAAAATTAATAGAATTAGATTATATTATGAAACCAATAATACAGTTTTATCATTATCCATGTTTATCTATTATAGATAATAATTATGCAGAAGCTTATAAAATGGGGGTGGTTAATAATAGAGTTCGAAATAAATTGATAACAGATTTAACCAATTCTTTTGAATCAAACACGACAATATTATTAATGGTTTCACAGTTGCAACATGGAGAAATATTAGAGGAGATGATAGATGATGCAGTTTTTATAAGGGGGGATATTGAGTCTAATATAAGAGATAAATGGATAAAAGAATTAAAACAGAATAAAAGAAAAGTAGTAATTGGTACGAGTAGTATTATCCAAAAAGGTTTGAATGTACCTAACTTAAACTGTATAATAAACGCTACAGGTAATTTATCATCTATAACAACTATACAAAGTTTGGGTAGGGTGTTAAGAAAAAATAAAAATAAAAAAGAAGCAATGTATATAGACTTTATTGATAAAGGTAAATATATGCAAGCTCATACAAAATATAGAATGGAAATATTAAAAAATCAAGGACACGAAATAAAAATGGTAGATATTAATGACTAAAATATTTATAAAAGGCGAAACAGTAAAAGACGGCTTAAATATAACTTGGATAGATAATATATCAGAAAAAAGGTTTATTGAACATGTTATATTTAGAGATTATTTTTATATAAGTTTATCCGATTTTGATAAAATTAAAGATAAATTAAGAAAAAAATGGAAGAAAAGTTTGTTATCAGTAATAAAAATTACAGCAAAAAACGGATGGACTGACAATAAAGAACAGTTTGCAAAAATATCTTTAAAAAACAATTTACATAAAAACTATATAAAACAGTGGTTTGAAGAAGAAAAAATAGAAACTTTTGAAGCAGATTTAAATACAATAAAAAGGTACAGTGTGGATAATTATAAGATATTAAAATATAATATTGATAAAAGCCCTTACTTATTTTATGATTTAGAGACAGATGATAGACAGCATTTTAAATATGATGAATATAACAGGGTTGTTCCAGAAAATACAATACTATCTTTTGCGGGGTGGGACAACCAAGGTAGGAAGTTTTTCTTTATAAATAAAGATAGTAAAAATCCTGAATGTGAAAAAGAATTATTATTACAAATTAAAAAACTGTTTATGAAATATAGTATAGTTAGCGCTTTTAATGGGGATTATTTTGATGATATATATTTAGCTGGTAGGTGTAAATTTTTTAATATGGAAGATTTTACAAGGGAAGTAAACAAACTCGATTATAAGTTTTCTTATGAAAAATATAGAGTAGAAAATCCTTTAGATTCTTATTCTTTAGACAATATAGCTAAAGTGGAGCTGGGAGAAGAAAAAATAGATATAAAAAAAGGCGGCGGCAGATTATATAAGTTATATCTTACAGATAAAGAAAAATTAAAAGAATATAATCTGAAAGATGTAGAACTTTTATATAAATTAAATCAAAAATTAAAGTTTTTAGAACTACACATGGTAAATGCTAAGCTGGCTTTTTGTAGGGTTCAGTTAACTAAATATAATATAGGAGCTAATGATTATTTTATTTTGATAGAAGCAAAAAAGGCAGGTATAATAGCACCCAGCAACCCAACAGATGAAGAAATGGAAAACCGTAAAAAATTAGGTTCAATAGGAGGCGGATATACAAGAGGAAATCCAGGATTTTATAAAAATGTAGATGTTTTTGATTATAATAGTATTTATCCAAGTACGGAAATTACTTTTAATATATCTCCAGAAAAATTTGTGGCAAACGTTACAATAGAATCAGAACAACATTTATTGGAAAACATGCATAAAAATATTAGGGTTTTTAAAAATAAAGACGAACTAAAACAGTATTGTAAAAATGAAAAATATAGTTGGGTGCCTTCTGATTTAACTTATGTAGAAAAAAGAAAAAAGGATATATATCATCCATATAGGTTATATAAAATAGACGGTGTTGGGATATTACCAAGCATTATGATTAAATTATTAGAGGAGAGAGAAGAAATAAAAAGCCCTTTGGAAAAATTGAAAAAAGAGCTATTAGAAAAAGGTGAAATACCAGAAAACAACGATGAATATAATAGATTATATTTACATCAGTTATCTTTAAAATATAGTTTAGTAAGTAGTTATGGGTTAAACGCCTTACCAAGATATCGTTGGTTTAGATTTGATGTAGCGGATTCTATAACAACGGGGGCAAGAATTAATATTAAGAAAATAAGAAAATTTATAAAAGATAGGGGGTTTAAAATAGTAGGGGGGGATACCGACAGTATTTTTATAGAAAATAAAAATAAACACCCTATAAAAGAGCTATCAAAAATAATAACAGAACATATAGACAATATGATGGAAGAATCAAATACTATATATAAAAGGAAAGATAAATATGGGGAACACAACCACAGATTAATATTAGATTATGAAAAAACTTTTACAACACTATTATATAAAAAGAAAAAAAGGTATGCTGGATTGATTAACAATAAACTACATATAGTTGGATTAGAATCAACCCAAATGAATATATTAGCAAGTAAATTACAGAATGAATTTTTAGAAGATATATGTTTTGAAAGGTTTGATAAAATTAAATGGAAACAAAAATTAAAAGAATTATATAATAAATGTTATAATTTTGAAATAGAACCTGAAAAATTGATAATCAGTAAAAGGTTTACAGACAGAGCAGAAAATATGAAAAGACCAAGAGCACACACAATACTGGCTGAACGTTTGATAGAAGAGGGTAGGGACGTATATGTCGGGGATAAAATTCAATACATTGTTGTAGAAGACAAACCCCAAAAAGCTGTATTGTTAGAAGAATATAAAAAAGTTTATCCAACAGATTATTATTGGATGGCTTTTGTAAAACCTTTAATAGAATTAATGGCTGTTTATGATAAATCAATAGTTTTCGAAGTTATACCAGTATCAGATTTGATAAAATTAGAACAAAAATTGGAAAAGGAAACTGATGATGAAAAAAAAGTAAAATTAATGATACGTATTGATAAAATAAAAGAAAAATTATACAATCAAAAAACAAACACGTCAGAAAAAGAAGACATACTGTTATAATATATATATTATAACATATATATTAAACTATAAATATGTTTATATACATATATATTATCGCGAATATATAAATATAGAGGTATAAAATGGTAAATGTAAAAGGAGAATTAATACAACAAAAAATGGAGTTATCTTCGAAAGAAGAAAGGACACCAAAAGAAGAAATCGAATATACAAAAATTATAGCGACAACAACAGATTTAGTTAAATGTATAAATGATTTGGAATTGATGGGTATAGCTATAAAAGATTTAGTATTAAATACGGTAGAACAGACCAGTATATTGGTAAACTTTTTCCAAAAAATACATGGGGAGTTAGTAAAAATGGAAACGTCAGGAGATTTTATAAGAATATCAACTATTAAATCTCAAGAAATAAAAGAAAAGAAAGAAGGAGAAAAAAGAGGCAGAAAAGCAGATGGGATATCTTCAACAGAAAGGAAAGCTAAGGTAAATAAACTGATTGAAAAATATAAAGAGTCGAAAATGAGCAATAAAGAAATAATAAAAACAGTATCTGAGGAAGCAGGAGTGAGCACAACTTATGTATATAATATAATAAGGAATGGTTAGAAAGAGAGGGCAAAATGAATAAAGAAATAATAAAAGATATATTTTTAGTAATAGGGGAAGATCCAGATAGAGAGGGATTAAGAGATACTCCAAAAAGAGTCACAGATATGTGGAAGGAGATTTTTAGAGGATATGATATATCTCAAAAACCAAAATTAACTATGTTTAATAACAATGTAGATGGGGTAAATTACGATGAGATGGTAATTGATACGGGGTATTTTTTTTCTCACTGTGAACATCATATGGTTCCTTTTTTTGGAAATTATTGGTTTGCATATATTCCGGGTAAAAAGGTAATAGGGATAAGTAAAATAGCTCGACTAATAGATTTTTACAGCGCGAAATTACAAATACAAGAGAGGTTAGTAAAAGAAATATTAGATGAAATTGAAGAAAAATGTCAGCCTTTAGGCTGTGCATTGGTTATGAAAGGTAGACATTTATGTAAAGAGATGAGGGGGGTAAAAAAATTTAATAGTGAAATGATAACAAGCGATTTAAGAGGGGTGTTTAGATATAATATAGATACAAGGTCCGAATTTATGAATTTTATTAAACAATATTAGTTGATGTGGTGACGAATGTCACAATTAGTTAAAAAAAGCTCTTAAGGAGCAAAGGAGATAAAATGGCAGAAGAAATGAAGAAAAGAGGAAGAAAAGGAACAAAAGTAGTAAAAGTAAAAGAAATGCTATTAAACGGAGAAACCGATATAGCAAAGATTGCAACAAAGTCAGGTGCTAAAGAAAGTACAGTTTTTGCCCAGAGATATGCGTTATATAAATCTGGAAAATTAAAGAAACCGGCAAAAGTAGCAAAACCGGCAAAACTAACAAAATCAGCACCGGCAAAAAAGGCAGATAAGTAAATATCTGCTTTTTTTTGTTAATGGTAACTATTCTTTATTTTTATTATTTATGTGAAGCTTGTAAAAAAAGATGTAAATGGGATAGTGATAAGATTATCAAATGCAAATTTTGTGGAAGTATAAAAGTGGATTTAGAAAAAGTATCATATGAGAGAGAAAAATGAGATGTCCAAAAGGAGTAGATTTGATAGAAATAAATGAAATAAGTCTAATTCCAAAAGATAAAATTACAATATCTAAATCAAAAGATTTTTTAAAAATATACAAAACATATGGTTTTGAACAAATATATTATAAAAAATATGACCACAGCAACGAATTTACAGAATATTTTTATCTTATAGGAACTGAAGTAGTATATATTTATGAGGAGAAGACGTATAAATGACAAGATATGTATTTGTTGGAGCAGGAGTTTCGAATATATTTTGTATATTAGAAATGTTAGATAAAGGTATAGAAGGAGAATATATTGTTATTGAACAGGGTAAAGACCCATACATGAGAAATAAGTCAGATATAATGAGGGGTTTCCTTGGGGCGGGTCTTTTTAGTGATGGTAAAATTGTTTATAATCCGGACAGAGGGGGGGAATTAAAATATTATGTTGGTAATAAAGAAGCTGAAAAATATATAAAAAGAGTTATGAATACCCTAAAAAAATATGATAATCAAAATACAAACCTTTTTACATCTAAAATACCTACAAAATTGTTAGAAGAAATAAAAGAAAACAATCTAAATTATATAGAAAGCCCAATACAACATTTAGGTACAGATAATTTAATAAAGGTTGGCCAAAAAATATATGATATATTGATTAGTAAAGGTGTAATTTTCTATTTTAATATAAAGGTTAAACAAATTTCTTTTAAACAAAAATATATTGGCGGTGTTTTTGGGAAAATCGAATATGATGAATTAATTTTAGGTATGGGTAAGAGCGGTATGGATTTTTTAAATCAAATAATTAAAAAATATAAAATTCCAACAAAACCAAAAGCTATACAGATAGGAGTTAGGTTTGAATCAGATTATAAATATTTTGAAAAAATAGCAAAATGTTCTTATGATTTTAAAATAGAGAAAAACGGAACAGTAGATGGTCGCCGTTATAGTGTTCGTACATTTTGTGTTAATAATGAACGTGCGTATGTTGTGGTTGAAAATAATAAAGGGTTATATTCTTATAACGGCCATGCTTATAAATCAGATTCTATGTATAACGGTTTAACCAACTTTGGTATAATTATGGAAATAGAAGGGGTAAAAGACCCATTAAAATATACCCAAGATTTTGTTAAAAGATACAATAAAAATAAAACAGGATATTGTTATGGAAATATGGATAGAAAATTAACAACAACAGCAAACGAAATGACAGAAAGAACATCAACAATGGATGATTTTAAAATCTTTTTAACTATATTTGATTTTATAATTCATTTAGATAAAATATTTGGGTTTGGGGGAGATTATGTATTATATATTCCAGAAGTAAAATATTTAACTAATATGATAGAGTTAGATAAAAAATCTATGTCATTAAAACAGTATAAAAACGTTCATATTATAGGTGATAATGCTGGGGCTAGAGGTATATTTTGTTCAATAGCCCACGGATTACATTTAGCTGATTGGTTTGAAGATATATGATTTAATATATATATTAAACCACAAATATATTTATATACATATATGTTGATAATATTATATGGTAGTTTTGATTAAAAAACAAAAAATAAAGAGGTTTATAATGGAAAAATGTATGTATCAAGATAACGCTTCATCATGTGAAGATTGTCCAAATAAAGAGGAATGTAAAAATGGTAAACAGGAGTAACCTTGGAAGGCGTTCAAGGATAAACGCTCTGAAAAAACTTAATCAAAAAAAGAGAGCAAATCCAGAAAAATATAATTTTGAAACAACAGAAAGAAGTATATATCTTGGAATGAAATATGACCATGAACGTGGAGTATTAGCAAATCATAAAATAAAAAAATTTGAAAAATTAAAAGAGAAATATGGAGGTAAAAATGGTAATGACGAAGAAAGACGATTGGATATTGATAGTTAAAAGCGTATTGTTTTTTATATTTATATTGTTTTTAGTAGGAGTATATTGGATTTATGATATATCGGAGGTTGGACCAGCAATTTTTATGGTAATAGGGTTTTTAATAATGTGCAGAGTGATTATGAATTATAATAAAAAATTAGGCGGGCATAATGAAGAAAGATGGTAATAAATTTTATATGTAATGGGTGTCATAATAAAATCTGTGAGGAGGA
>JAHIWE010000042.1 GCA_018816105.1 bacterium
GTTGAACCTATTGCTGCTTTTGAAACTTCTACTGCGAATACTGCATCATTTCCTTCAGGTACTGTTATATCTGCTGTTCCCACATCTCCTGGTTTTCCAACGCTGATTGTTGGTACATCATTATCTATAATTGTAGTTTCAACTGATGCTTTTACTGGATCAACTCTCACATCTTCTAATCCACCAACTGCTCCAAGACTTGAAGGATTAATTGTGATTGTAAAAATTTCAGCAAATTCATCTATATTATCATCAATTGTTGCAATTGTAAACGTTACACTTGTTTGTCCTGCTGGGATTATTACACTTCCTACACCTGTAAAATCTGTTCCATCTAGTGCTACACCTGAATATGTAAAGAATACTTCTAAAGGAATCACTGTTGCTTGTGAGATAGTTACAGTATAAGGAGTTGTTACATCTCCTTCTATTACATTTACAGGTCCTTCTATACTTACAAATGCTGTTTGATCATCTGATGAAGGAGGAGGTGTTTCATCAGTAATTGTAGTATTTACAGGAGTTTTGTCAATTGTAATACTGTCAAATTGAGCTTGATTTGAAACTGTATTTATTTCTATAGTAAAGTTTTCTGTCCCCTCTGCTAAGTTATCATCAATTGTTGAAACAATAACTGGAGCCTCTGAAGATCCAGCAGGAATAGTTACACTAACAGTTTCACTAATATCTGCCCCTGATGCTGTAATATAAGTATATGTAAATGTTATTACAGTATCTTGTGTTGCAATTATTGGATTTCCAGCATCATCAGTTAGTGTAACTTTATATGTAGCATCTCCACCTTCAGTAACATTTGTATTAATTCCAATTAATTTTACATTTACATTTATAGGAGTAACAACTGTAGCTGCAATAGTATTTCCTGTATCTACTGGAATATTAGATATTGACTCAGATAAATTTTCCCAAACATCACTTTCAGCAATTCCATTTAAAGAATCAGCTAATGGAGAGAAAATTGAATTAAATGTAGAACCATTTGAATTATTTCCTCCAGCATTTGCATCACCACCTGCCGCTGCTGCATCAAGTGCTTCAATTAATGTTTGAAAATCTGAAATTAGTGTAAGTTTATTTGAATTATCTACACCATTACCTAATTCCACTGGCTTTGAAATCAATGCTTCTAATCTATCAATAATTTCACTTCCATTAAATTCATTATTTTCAAAAATAGAATCAAGATCTTTATCGCTAATATTTTTATTAATAATAACGGCCGTCGGATTTGTAGTATCAGGAGTGTTTTCTTGTAAAAAAGGAACTATCCCTTTTAAATCAACTTTTACTGTTTTCCCATCAACATTAAAAGTAAGTTCAACTGATTTTTGATCATCTTTAAAATTTAAAATATAATTAGTGAAACCTTTTGAAAATATGTATTGTTCACCCTTGCTTGTGTTAAACTGTAAATCTTTTTCTAAATTTACAACCTCTTCTAAACCTTTTGCTGATTTGATAGTTAATTTCATAGTGTTTTCTCCATTTATATTTAAATAGTTTTTGTTCTCATATTGAACACAAATTTATACTATTATGTTATACAAATAAAGTCTCTAAAAAGTTTTTTTTATAAAAAATAATGAAAAATAATAAAAATTTTATTATCTTTCATGTAGTGAGTCTTGTTTTACTTTTAATATAGGTTTTAGAATAAAATCTAAAATTGTTTTTTTGCCAGTTACAATATCTACTGAAGCTATCATCCCTGGAATAATAGGTAGTTTCTTACCTCTTCTTTCCAAATAATTCTTATCAGTTTTTACTAAAACTCGATAAAAACTCTTCCCATCTTTTGAATCTTTATCAACAATAGTATCGGCTGAAATTTCTACAATTTTAGCATCTAATCCACCATAAATAGCAAAGTCATATGCCGTTATTTTTATGATTGCTTTTTGACTTGGGTTAATAAATGCAATATCTTTTGGATCAATTTTTGCTTCTACTACCAAAGCATCACTTAGAGGAACAATCTCTATCAAATCCATTCCTGATTGAACAACTCCACCTATTGTATTAAAATTTAATTGTTTAATAATACCATCAACTGGAGAGGTAATTGTAGTTTTTGCAACTTTATCTCTATCTCCAACTAATTTTGCTTCAAATCTATTTATTTGACTTACTGTCTTTTGTAGTTCATTTGATGCTTCAGATTTAAAAATATTTATTTTTTCTTTTATTCTATATCCAGCTTCAGTAATTGCAAAATTTGATCTTGAAATAGATAATCTAGCTGTTTGTAAATCACCTCTTGTTTGGTTATACTCTTTTTCAATATCAAGTAAATCAAAATTTGATTTAATTCCTCTTTCAACTAATTTTCTAATAGTTTTTCTTTGCTCTTCAATAAACCCTAAACTATCAGTTAATTTTCTTATTGTACTTTCAATCTCTTTTAACTCTTGTATTTTTTGGCTTTCTTGATTTTTAAGTACGTTAATAGAAGATTTTAATTCTCTAAATCTATTTTCAAATAATAATTTTTCATTAATATCATATCTAGAGCTATCATCTAAAACTTTTTTATCAAATTTTAACTCTGGTAAATCTTTTTCAAAATCAATTGAAGATTCTACTTCTAACCTAGCTTTTAATGCTAATAAAGAAAAGTATTCTTGTTTACTTTCTTCTAAAGTAGCTTGAAATCTAGTTGTATCAATTTTCATTAAAGGATCATCAAACTTCACAATATCACCTTCTTTTATAAAAATTTCTGAAATAATTCCTCCATCTAAAGATTGAACTGTTTGTATTTTATCAGTAGGAATAACTTTCCCATTTCCTCTTGCTAACTCATCAATTTCAGCAAGTGCAGCCCATAATATAAAAACTAAAAAAATACCGATTACTAAACCTGAAATTATTTTACTTGTATTTCCTGGTTTTTCATTTGCATTAGCATAAGATGAATATATAAATTCTAAATCATTTTCTTTTTCATCTTCTAAACCATATAAGCCTTTGATTCTATCAAAAAAACTTCTACTTTTTTTCTTTACTTTTTTCTCTTTTTTTTGTATTTTTTCTTCTTTATTTATCACAGTAGGTTCTTTAATAGATTCTGTATTTGTAGTATTATTAGAATCTTCTTGAGCTACAACTAAATGCTCATTTTCTTCTAAATTATTTTTATCTATTTGCATATTAACCAACTTTTGTAGTAAAGACCTGTTCTTTAGGTCCATCTACTATTATTTTACCATTTTCTACAATTATTACTCTATCAACAAGTTGTAATAATGAAGTTTTATGAGTAACTACTATTAGTGTTTTATCTGCAACAATATTTTGTAATCTATTGATAAAAGATTTCTCTGTTTGTCTATCCATTGAGTTTGTTGGTTCATCAAGCATTATTATATTAGGATCAGAAATCAATGCCCGTGCAAGAGTTACAGATTGTCTCTCTCCACCTGACAAGCCTTCTCCTCTTTCACCTACAAGTAAATCATATCCAGCCTCATGTTTTCCTAAGAAGTCATCTAATCCCGCAATTCTTGATACACGAATTATCTCTTCATCAGAAACATATTGTTCACCAATTGTAAGATTATCTTTTATTGTTCCCATGAATAAAAAAGGCTCTTGAGGAACATTTCCTATTGCATGCCTTAAATCAACAGGATCGATTTGTCTTGTATCCAAACCATCAATAAGAACAGATCCTTTTGATGGTTCATATAAATTCATAATTAACTTCAATAAAGTAGATTTTCCTGAACCAATTTTTCCAAGAATGGCAACTTTTTCACCCTCTTTAATCTTTAAATTTATATCTTTTAATGTTTCATGATTTTGATTTTTATAAGAGAATTGAACATCTTTTAATTCAATATCACCTTTTAAATTTGGTCTACTTATATAAGTTTTGTTCTCTTTTTCAACAGGCATTTTCATAATTTCATCAAGATTATTTAATGATAACATGGTTCTATCAAATTTAATAATCATTCCTACTAATTGAGAAATTGGTGCAATTACTCTTCCATTTAAAATCATAGCAGCAATAATAGCACCCATTGTAATTTCACCTTCTTGAGCTAAATAAACTCCAGCAGCAACAATTGCAATATTAGAAAATTGAGAGATAAAAGCTGTTAAATAA
>JAHIWE010000043.1 GCA_018816105.1 bacterium
CGCTATTCATCAACCTTTCAGTTAGTGACGCTTCAGTCAAATTGGACGGGAATTATAATAGATTCTTTTTACTTTGTCAAGAGATTTTTGTACAAATTTTATAATTTATTGTTTTTTTATGTTTTTATTTCACTTTTACTTATTTTACATTGGGTTTACTTGTTTATTTTAGTGGGGTTTTACTTCTTTGGCTACTTTTAATACTGTTTTATTAATTGACTTCATTGTAAGTTATACTAATATCATTATAATATTATCGATTAATATATGTATATATTAACAAATAACTAAAAAAATTTTATTTCACATTAAATACACAACTTTATTTAATAATAATTAGATAAAATATATTTTTGTTTTTCAAAAAGAATATATGATATATAAGATTCAATTTAAAGCAAATACAACAATATAGGAGACATAATATATAATGAGTGCATCTATTTTTAGAGAATATGATATTAGAGGAATTTTTGAAAAAGAATTAAATGAGAACATTGTTAAGAAAATTGGTTTTCATTTTGCAAAGGCATTATTAAAGAAAGTTCCTGATGCTCAGTTTATAGCAGTAGGTTATGATGCAAGACTTCATTCTCCTATTTTAAAAAATTGGTTAAGTTCAGGAATAAATCAAGCAGGGTTAGAAGTTCTTGATATGGGATTAGTTCCAACACCTGCGAACTATTTTGCAAACTTTACTGATTTTGATGGATTACAAAGTGATGGGTCTATTATGATTACAGGTTCACATAATCCTCCTGAGTATAATGGATTCAAAATCACTTTAAATAAAGATCCTTTTTTTGGCGAAGAAATTTATGCTCTAGGAAGAGATATCTTAGCTGATACTTCTAATATAGAAGATAACAATGTAACTATTCCTATAGATTGTAAAAATAGATATATTGATTTTATTGTAAATCACTTCTCACATTTAAAACTAAAAGATAAAAAATTTGTATTTGATTGTGGTAATGGAGTTGCTGGTGTTGTTTTAAGAGAGATACTTGATAAACTAAATATAAAATATAAAATTTTATTTGAAGAGCCAGATGGAAACTTTCCAAATCATCATCCAGACCCAAGTGATGAACATACACTTGAAGATATTAAAAAAGAGTTAGCAACTGGTGATTATGATTTTGGTTTTGCTTATGATGGAGATGCAGATAGAATTGCCCTACTTTCTCCAAAGTATAACTTCAAAGGAGATATTCTAGCAATATTCTTTTCTAGATTTATTGATAATCCAACTGTAATTGGTGAAGTAAAATGTTCACAAGTTATGTATGATATTATCAATTCATACGGTAAAGCTATTATGTATAAAACGGGGCATTCAAATCTTAAAGTTAAAATAAAAGAGACTAAAGCAGATTTTGCAGCTGAAGTTTCTGGACATCTATTCTTTAATGATAGATACTTTGGATTTGATGATGCTATATATGCAACTTTTAGAGCTTTAGAATTAATTGATAAAGATTTCAATTTTGATGCTGAATATGAAGCATTACCTCAAGTTTATTCAACACCTGAAATAAATATTACAGTAACTGAAGAAACAAAATTCAAAATTATTGATGATTTAAAAAAAGCTTTAGCAAATCCACCTGCAGATTTTCCTAAAATAAAAGACATCATAACTGTCGATGGAATTAGGGTAATTTTTGAAAATGGTTGGGGATTAGTGCGAGCTAGTAACACTACACCAAAATTAGTTACAAGATTTGAAGCAGATACGAAAGAAAATGCTAAAATATACGAAAATGTTTTAATTAACTTATTTAATGAAATAAAAGGAAAATAAATGAATAAAAATAGTCCAATCAAAAAATGTCTATTCCCAGCTGCTGGATATGGAACAAGATTTTTACCTGCTACTAAAGCTACACCTAAAGAAATGTTACCTGTTTTAACTAAACCTCTTATTCAATATGGAGTAGAAGAAGCAATTGCTGCTGGTATGGATACAATGGCAATAGTAACAGGTAGAGGTAAAAGAGCAATTGAAGATCATTTTGATATTTCTTATGAACTTGAAAACCAAATTAAAGGTACAAGTAAAGAGCATTATTTAACAGAAATTAGATCAGTTATTACTAAATGTACATTCTCTTATACTAGACAAATTGAAATGAAAGGTTTAGGTCATGCAATTTTATGTGGTGAAACATTAATTGGTGATCAACCTTTTGCAGTAGTTCTTGCTGATGACCTTTGTGATGCTCCAGGAAAAGGTGTTTTAGCTCAAATGGTTGATTTATATAAAAAATATCAATGTTCAATTGTAGCTATTGAAGAGATTCCAAAAGAAGACACAAATAAATATGGTGTAATTGCTGGAAATGAAATTGAACCTGGAATTTTCATGGTAAAAGACATGGTTGAAAAACCAGAACCTGAAGTTGCTCCTTCTAATTTAGCAATTATTGGAAGATATATTTTAACTCCAGATATTTTTGATATTATTAGAGAAACAAAGCCTGGTAAAGGTGGAGAAATTCAAATTACTGATGCACTTTTAGCACAAGCAAAAAAAGGTATGGTTTTAGCTTTTAAATTTGATGGACAAAGATTTGACTGTGGAAGTATTGATGGATTTGTAAAAGCAACTAACTATTTCTATGAAAAAGAGACAGCAAAAGAGAAAAAAGCAAAAAAAGAAACTGGAGCAAAATAAGTGAAGAACAACCTATATTATCCACAAGTATCACTAAGTGATAAGCAAATTTTTAATGAAATAAAAAAAGAAACGAAAGAAATTGGTTACTATTCTCTTCCGTTTGTTGATACTAGTGATTTAAAAACTAGACTTGACAATCTTAATTTTCCTCAAAAACAAATTGCTATTATTGGTATTGGTGGAAGTACATTAGGAACTTATGCTATTTATAATTTTATGAAATACAATAAACAGCATAATAAATCTTTAAAAAAAGAGCTTTTCTTTTTTGAAAGTACAGATCCTGTAAATTTAAATGGTACATTAGCTCAATTAAAATTAAAAGATACACTATTTATTGTTATTTCAAAATCAGGTACAACAATAGAGACTATTTCTATTTTTAAATATCTTATGTCTATTACAAAAATTGATAAGTCAAATTTACTTGTGATTACAGAAGATGATAGTAAATTAAATACATTTGCAAAAGCAAATGATATAAACTCTTTTGAGATTCCTAAAAATGTAGGTGGAAGATTTTCAGTATTATCAAATGTTGGATTAGTTCCTTTATATCTTGCTGGTTTTAATATTGATGAATTATTAAAAGGTGCTAAAAAAACTTCTGATTCATTTTTTGAACAAAAGAAACTATATAAACACCTTATTAAAAAAGCTAGAACTTATTATGAATTTAAAGATGTTTACAATATTAATGCGATTTTTTCTTATTCTCAACTTCTTGAAGGATTTAATAAATGGTATGTTCAACTTTGGGGAGAGAGTCTTGGAAAAGTTGATACAAACAACACAAATCAAGGTTTAACACCAATTGGATTATTAGGGCCTGTTGATCAACACTCATTTTTACAATTAATAGTAGAAGGTCAAAGGGATAAAACAATTACATTTATTAAAATTAAAGACTTTAAAGATGATACAAAAATTGCTCCAATTACACTTGAAGGTTTAGAAGAGCTTGATTATATTAACAATCTTGATTTTAAAGAATTAATTAATCAACAAGCAGATGCAACGATTGCATCTGTTCAAGAATTAAAAAGAGATATTCCAATTGATATAATTGAAATCGAAGAGATAAGTGAATATGAAATAGGAAAACTTCTATTTTATTATGAATTATTAACTTCAATTGTTGGTAAATTCTTAAGAATTAATACTTATGATCAACCAGGAGTTGAAAGTGGTAAGATTATTCTTAAAAAAATGTTAAAAAAATAATTAGAACTTTAGGAAATATAAAATGGCAATATTTGGAACAATTAAAACAGTAAAAGAGCAAATAAATGATTCTAAATTTGATAAAGCCTTTTTATATATCCAAAAACTTCAAGATAAAAATTCTGCTGAATATAAATCTCTTTCAAATATTAAACTTAATCAATGTAATAAAATAGAACTAGATGTTAATTGTTTTGTTCTAGAGCAAACTTATATTAGTAAAAATAAAGAAGATTGTTTTTTTGAATCACATAAAAAATATATTGATATTCAATATATTTTTGAAGGTGAGGAAATCATGGAAGTTGAAAAACTATCAAATCTTCAAGTTACAACTGCTTATAAAGAAGATTTAGATTATGCTAAATATTCACAATCTAAAGATTCTTCAGTTTTAAAAATAAGAGAAAATGAACTTGCTATTTTTTATCCAAATGATGCACATATGCCTTGTATTAAAATAGATGAAAATAAAAAAGTTATAAAAGCTGTTTTTAAAATATCTGTAAATAGCTAGAAAATTATGTCTTTAATTTTCTCTGCTTTAATTCCTGTTTTCTCACTTATATTAATAGGATATTTTTTTAAAAGAATTAAGTTTCCATCCCATGAATTTTGGCCACAAGCTGATAAATTAACTTATTATATATTAATGCCTGCCCTTTTAATCTTTAAGTTATCAAATGCTTCACTTGATTCACAAAATAGTTTTGGTTTTATTTTATCTGCACTTTTAGCAATATTTTTTACAATGCTTGTATTAATGATTGTAAATAAAATAAGACCCACAAATCCAGCTGCTTTTACCTCTATCGTTCAAGGTGGAATTAGATTTAATACTTATGTTTTTTTAGCTCTTGCTGGAGCTATTTTTGGAAATGATGGATTGATTTTATCAGCGATTTTATTGACTTTTGCAATACCTTTTATAAATATATTATGTATTACAATTTTTGCTCTTTATGTGGGTAATGATAAATTAAACTTTTTATATTTACTCAAATCAATTATTACGAATCCATTAATAGTGGCTTGTGTTATTGGAGGAAGTATAAATTTTTTAGGAATACACCTTCCTCTTGTTTTAAATAATACTCTAGAGATTCTTAGTAAAGCAGCGCTTCCTATGGGACTTTTATCTGTTGGATTTGGACTTGTTATAAAAGAAATAAAAGCTTCTAAGAGTGAACTTTTTATTTCAAGTTTTGCAAAGCATTTAGTTCTTCCTTTTTTTATATTTATTCTAGGAAAATACTTTCAACTAGATGATATGATGTTATCAGTTTTAGTTTTATTTGCAATTCTTCCTACTGCTCCTAGTTCATTTATATTAGCTAGGCAACTAGGTGGAGATATTGGATTAATGTCAAGTATAATCACAGTGCAAACACTTGTGTCTGCACTGTTTATTATAATTTTCTTAAAGATTTTTATTTAACCTAACTCATGAACTAAATCAGATTCGGCTTTTTCTAACATTGCAAATTCTTCATCTGCTGTTTTTGCAACTAAATGATTTTTACTATATAAGAAAAAGTATAAAGCACCAATTACATATAAAATAATCGTATAGTTAAAAGCTCTTGGATCAAAAGCATAAACTCCTGTTAAGGCAACTAAAGATAATACAAAAGCAATACTTGAAGTTATAATACCCCCTGGAGTTTTATATGGTCTTGGCATATCAGGATTTTTAACTCTTAATAAAATATGGCTTAAAGACATTAAGGCATAAGAGATTGTAGCTCCAACAACTGCCATTGCTAACATTAAATCACCTTCACCTGTTAAAGATGCAAGAAAACCTAAAATACCAGGAACTATTAAAGCCCATGTTGGAGTTTTCTTTTTACTAGTTAATGATAAAAATTGTGGTAAATATCCAGCTCTTGAAAGTGCAAAAACTAATCTACTATATCCATAAATAATTGAAAAGAATGAAGCAACTAATCCAGCTAATCCAAAAACATTTACAGTTGTTGCTAATGTTGTATTTCCATTAATATTTAAAGCATCAACCAATGGAACTGCACTTTTACCAATGGCATCAGCACCTGCTACCCCTGCTAATAAAAAAACTACTAACACAGCCGAAAATAGTAAAAAAATCATTGCAGCAATAATACCTTTAGGTACATCTTTTTCTGGATTTTTGGCCTCTTCTGCAGCTAAGGGAACCCCTTCAACTGCTAAGAATAACCACATACCAAAAGGTAATGCTGCCCAAACACCATACCAACCAAAAGGTAAAAATTCACTTGCACCACTTGCTTCTGCTGATACTGCAATATCAAATAATTTTGTTGAATCAAAATTTCCTATTAAAGCAACTGCTGTTGCAATAATTGCAAATATTGCTAGAGCACTAATTACCATCATTGTTTTTAAAGCTTCACCTGCACCTATTAAATGTATAGCTATAAAGACAATATAAAATAGTGCATATACTAAGGGACCATTAAATCCAGTTAATGCTTCAACTGCTGAACCTATAAATATTACAATAGCAGCAGGTGCCAAAGCATATTCAATCAATATTGCAAGTCCAGTTAAATAGCCACCAGCTGGCCCCATTACTTGTCTTGCAAAACTATATCCGCCACCAGCTGCTGGAATTGAAGCTGACATTTCAGCTAATGATAAAACTAAACAAAAATACATAATAGCCATTAGACCAGCAGCAATTGCAAATCCACCCCATCCAGCTTGTGCTATACCAAAATTCCATCCTGCAAAATCACCTGAAATTACATATGAAACACCTAGTCCTGCTAATAATATCCAACCAGCACTTCCTCTTTTTAATTGTCTTTTAGCAAGATAATCTTCTTTAATATTAACATTTTTCATTTTATTCCCTTATTTTATTAAAAAGTTTTCTTCATTTTGATTATTTTCTATAATATTACTTGTTGTTCTGTCTTTTAAATTTACGCCTGATAATTCTAATCTTCTTGATTCTTTTAATAAATACATTGTTTTTTTTACAGCCTCCTCATAAGATAATCCATCTGATCTAACATTTGATATACAATTTCTGCTGGCATCTGTTAATCCAGATTTTGGATTCCATGTTAAATATAATCCTAAACTATCAGGAGAACTAAGTCCTGGTCGCTCACCAATTAAAACTAAAGATGTTTTTGCTTTTAATAACTCTGCAATTTCATCACCAATTGCAACTCTTCCTTGTTGAACTATTGTAAAAGGTGAAATATTCCAGTTATGATTATCTTCATTTAAAGCACTAATTAATTTTTCAATAAAATTAACAGCATTCTCTTTTATAGCAAGGGATGACAATCCATCTACAATAATTATTGCTAAATCGTAAGGTTCATTTTTATTTAGATTCAAGCTTTTTAGTATTTCAGAAGAATCATTATTTAATTTTCGTCCTAAGTCAGGTCTTTGTAAATATGTAGTTCTATTAATTGCTTGAGAATGTAATACAACAGGTGGAAATATTTCTTGATTTAAATTATTACTAGTTAATTGTTCAAGAATATGTTCAATATCAAGAGGTAAATGAACAGCATCTTGAGCTTGGGCATGGGCTAATTGAAATGCTAAAGAATGAGAAGTGGGAATACTAACACCTGTTCTTCCTAATCCAATTCTTGCATCTGTATATTCTCTAAGTAATTCCCATGGGTTTTCAATAATATTTGAGTCTGAATCTATTTTTTCTAAATTATTCATTATTTACTTCCTATTACATTTGATAAAGATTTAAAAAATGCTTGTGGCATTTTTTCATTTAAAATAAATTTATCCATATTTTTAAATATTTCCATTTTTTCAAGCCATGCAGAAAATTCTGGAGCTGGTTTCAAATTTAAAACTCGTCTTGCATATAAAGCATCATGGAAAGATGTAGTTTGATAATTAAGCATAATGTCATCACTTCCAGGAATTCCCATGATAAAATTACATCCAGCAACTCCCAATAATGTCAATAAATTATCCATATCGTTTTGATCAGCATCTGCATGATTTGTATAACATATATCACAACCCATTGGAAGTCCTAATAATTTTCCACAAAAATGATCTTCTAATCCTGCTCTTGTTATTTCTTTACCATCAAATAAATATTCAGGCCCAATAAACCCAACAACTGTATTTACTAAAAGTGGATCAAATTTTTTTGCAACTGCATAAGCTCTTGCTTCACAAGTTTGCTGATCTAAACCTAAATTTGCATTAGCTGAAAGAGAACTACCCTGTCCTGTTTCAAAATACATGATATTATTTCCAACCGTTCCACGATTTAGTGAGAGTCCAGCTTCATGTGCTTCTTTTAAAATTTTTAAATTCACTCCAAAACTTGTATTTGTAGCTTGTGTTCCGCCAATTGATTGAAATACTAAATCAACGGGAGCACCTTTTTCAATAGCTTCAATTGTATTTGTAACATGGGTTAAAACACATGATTGTGTTGGAATTTCATATTTTTGGATTACATCATCCATAAGTTTTAAAAGTTTTATAGTTTGTTCAACATTATCAGTAGCTGGATTTATTCCAATAACTGCATCACCATTTCCATATAATAATCCATCTAAAATACTTGAAGCAATTCCCATAACATCATCAGTAGGATGATTTGGTTGAAGTCTTGTTGATAATTGATTTGGTAAACCTATTGTATTTCTAAAAGATGTTACAACTGGACATTTTTTTGCAACCATAATTAAATCTTGATTTCTCATAATTTTACTAACAGCTGCTGCCATTTCAGGAGTAATTCCTGCTCTTGCTTGTTTAATTAATTCTATTGTTGTTGTATCACTTAATAACCAGTTACGAAAATCCCCTACTGTTAAATGTGAGATTAATTTGAAAGCTTCTGTATCATGGTCATCTATAATTAACCTTGTGATTTCATCATCTTCATAAGGGACTAACATCTCATTTAAAAAAGTTTTAAGTGGCACTTCAGCTAAACGCATTTGGGCTACAACTCTTTCTTGAGAAGATGATGCTGACACACCAGCTAATAAATCGCCTGAACGTTTAGGTGTTGCTTTTGCCATAAGTTCTGCTAAATTTTTAAAATTATATATTCTATTTCCAAGCATAAATTTGTAAGTATTTTTCATCTAATTTTACTCCTTTCCTGATATAAACATAAAATCATATTATTAGTTTATAGCTCTAATATAGCCTTAATATTTATAATTAATGCATAATTATGATATGATTATTGTAAAGATAAATATGATTTTATACTTTAATTTAAAAAAATCTATATTTTCAATGTATATTTTTTATTCAGAATATAAGATTAATATTTATCATATTTTATGTTTAAATAATATTTATGAAAAATTATTTCTATAAATATGTAATAAAAATTACATTATAATTTTCTTAAAGATTTTTATTTAGAATTATTTTTACATTAATAAAAAGTAAAATGTAGTAGAATGCGCAAATGAAAGCACTATGCACATTATTATTCCTTCCTATTTTCTTATTATCAGAAATGTTAATTACTCCTATTCCAAGTGATATAAAATTAAATAATAAAAAAGTGTTATTAGGAAAAATGCTTTTTCATGATACAAGATTGAGTAAAGATGACACTATTTCTTGTGCATCTTGTCATGATATTTCAAATGGAGGAGATGATAATAGAGCTTTTTCTATTGGAGTTAATAATCAAGTAGGAACAGTAAATAGTCCAACTATTTTAAATAGTAGTTTGAACTTTGTTCAATTTTGGGATGGAAGAGTAAATACTCTAGAAGAACAAGCCGTGGGTCCAATACATAATTCAATTGAGATGAATAGTAATTTTGTTGAAATTATTTCTAAGTTAAAAAATGATGATGTATACAAAAAACAATTTTCACAAATATATAATACTACTATAAACAAAAATAACATAATTGATGCAATTGTAGAATTTGAAAAAAGTTTAACAACACCTAATTCGAAATTTGACCTATATTTAAAAGGTCAAAAAGATATATTGAATGAAAAAGAAAAAAAAGGGTATGAATTATTTCAATCTTATGGATGTATTTCTTGCCATAATGGAGTAAACTTAGGTGGAAACTTATTTCAAAAAGTTGGAATTATTGATAGCTACTTCAAAGAAGATGAAACTAATCTTGGAAGATATAATATAACAAAACAAAACAAAGATAAGTTTTATTTTAAAGTCCCAACACTTAGAAATATAGAACTTACTGCACCATATTTACATAATGGATCTCTTAAAGATTTAAGGTCAGTTATAGAAATTATGATAAAGTATCAAGTAGGTGCCATTTATGAAGATAAAGATGTTGAAAATATAGAACTATTTTTAAAAACATTAACTGGCGAAATTCCAAATGTATAAAGGTACTTATTGAAAAATCTTATTATTATTGTATTAATTTTCTTAGTAATTATTAGTTCATTAATTTTTAATTTAATCACAGCAAACAAAAAAATTGATTCATATTTTGAAATAAATAGTAAAATAATACATTTGTTACAAAAAAATAATGATTTATATCAGTTCTCATTAACTAATATAAAATTCAATAATTATGACAATATAAATAATGATATTTTAATAATAAAAGATTCTTTGAACGATATTTTAGATACCAAAAAATATCCTTTGATTAAAAACACTACTTTTTATTCAAAAAGTTTAGAGATAAATAAGCTTATTTTTAAAGAAATTGAATTGTTAGAAAAACTAAAATCTTATAACGCAGTTTATAATAATTCAATAAGAAATATTAAAATATTAAAATCAAAAACTAAAGATATACATCTCTACGATGAAATTTATAATAAAGCTTTGACATTAAATTACGAAGATAATTTAAATCTTGAACAATTAAAAAATGAAATAAAACAGTATAAAACAGAGAATGAAATAGAGAAATTATTTTTATCCCATGCAAATATTATATTTGAATATTTTATAAAAAAACAAGATATAAAGAGAAATGTAGATGAACTAAATTTATTTGATCAATTAAAATTATTACATGATATCTTTGAAAATTATATGGAAGATATTATAAAAGATATTAAATTTTCAATCATTATATTTATTATTCTTCTTATAATTTCAATATTTTTATTTACTTATTATGCATATAAGGTTCTGAAAAATAAAATAGAACTTGAAAAACTTAAAAATGCACTTGATATAAGTGATAATATAATTGTAATTACAGATATAAATCATTATATAAAATACGTAAACTATGGATTTAATCAATCAAGCGGTTATTCAAAAGAAGAGGTTGTTGGGAAAAAACCATCTATTCTAAGATCAGGATTTCATGATAAAGAATTTTATGATAAGTTAAATGAAACAATTCATAGTGGAAAAAAATGGAATGGAGAATTTATTAATAAAGATAAATTTGGGAAAATTACTTATGAAAAAAGTTCTATTACACCTATTAAAAATGATAAAGGTGAAATTATTGAGTTTTTAGCTGTAAAATTGGACGTTACAAAAGAAAAAGAGTATCAAAAGGTATTAGCTCAACAATCAAAAATGGTATCTATGGGAGAGTTATTAGAAAATATTGCCCATCAATGGAGACAACCCTTATCTATTATTAGTGCTATATCTTCAGGTTCAATAATACAGCTTGATTATAATACCCAATCAAAAGAAGAATTAAAAAATTCCTTTAATAAAATATTTGATACTACTCAAAAATTATCAAATACTATAGATGATTTAAAAAACTTTTTTCAAAAAGATGAAGAGATAGTTACTTTTGAAGTTGGTAGTTCAGTTGAAAAAGCTATTAATCTTTTTAGTATTAAGACTGAATTTAATCATATTAATATTGAGTTTGATAAAAATATAAATACACTTTTCATAGGAAAAGAGAGTGAATTCATACAAACAATTTTAAATATATTAAATAATTCCCTTGATGCATTTATTACTAATAAAATAGAAAAAAAAGTAATCAAAATATCAACAAATCAAAATAGTGAAAAAATACAAATCAAAATATCAGACAATGCAGGTGGAGTTGATGAAAATATTCTAGATAAACTTTTTGATTTATATTTTACTACAAAACATAAATCAATAGGAACAGGGGTTGGTCTTTATATGGCATATCAAATAGTAACTCAACATTTTAAAGGTGAAATGTATGTTAAGAATTCGACCATGCTAATAAATGAAAAAGAGTATAAAGGGCTTGATATACTTATTAATATTCCTATTTAGATAAACTCCTTTTTAAATAAATACATCTATGATTATTTTAGCAGCAAGAAGTGAAAGTAATACTTTTAAAATCATAGTGAATTTCTTTCCATCTATTTTATCTCGTAATGTTGTCCCTACCCAGCTTCCAGCAACTGCACCTATTACCATAGCAATAATAATGCCTATATAATCAAAAAATACAAAGCCAAAATACATAAATACAAAAACTTTTAAAATATGAGTTAAACTCATAAGTGCAGCTGCTGTTGCAACTACTTTGTCTTTATCTTTATAATCTTTTAGAAGTAGTGTCATAGTAAGAGGACCAGTTGCTCCCACAACCATTGAAAGACCTGTTTGAAAAAATCCTGCTAGAAAGTAGTTTTCATATCTTTTTATTTTTTCATTAAACTTTTTACTCCAAAGAGATAATAAAATATAAACTCCAATAAACAAAGGAACATACTCAAGTGATATAAAATTTAAAATTGATGTAAATAAAGCAATTCCAAGAAATGAACCTAATAAAAATTTTGGAATAACTTCAAATTGAACATCTTTATATCCAAATACTGCTCTGCTTAAATTGCTGGACATTTGAGTTAATCCATGAATAGGAATCAATGCATTTAAAGGTAAAAATGATGGCAAGATTGCGATTAGCATCATTCCTCCGCCCAAACCCACAATACCTGCAATTGTAGATGTTAAAAATGTCACTATTCCTAAAAATAACTCTGTCATAATAAACTCTTTTCTTTTTATAATAAAGTTTAAAATACCTAATAAAGCCTTTATTATCAAAAAAATCGTTATAATCTTTTCTTAAATCAAAGGAAGTGTATGGATATTTACCAATGGATTGGATTTTTTGGAATGATTTTTATTGTTGTGGCTTATTTATTACTACAAACAAGTAGATATACAATCAATTCTTTAGAGTATCAATTATTAAATTTAGTTGGGGCGATACTACTTTTGATTTCACTTTTTGTACATTTTAATTTAGGTTCTTTTATAATAGAAGTATTTTGGATTATTATTACAATATATGGTATTTTCACCAATATTAGAAAAAAGAAAGAAGGAAAAGAATAATGAAATTTTTACTATTATGTTCAATATTTTTAACAAATATTTTATTTGCAGAATATACAGCAGATAAAAACTCAGGAAAAATTGATATGCATGGAGGAAAAAGTGAAATGTTATTAAACAATAGAAATTCACTTTCAAATACAAACTTTAATAACTTAGGAAACATTGGAATAAACAAGCCAATAGTACCAACGGCTCCAGAGCAACTAATCAAAGAAGAAATAAAAAAAGAAGAGAAAAAGGAAACTACTAAATAATGGCAATTTATAAATTTATCTCATGGAACGTGAATGGAATCCGAGCAGTTGATAAAAAAGAGGCTCTAAAATGGGTGGATGAACATGATGTTCATCTTCTAGGAGTTCAAGAAACAAAATCAATGAAAGAGCAAATTCCAAAAACAATTTTTGAAAAAGAGTTCAAAACAATGACTGCAAGTGCGTCTGCTATAAAAGGCCGAAGTGGAACTGCCTTATTTACAGATATTGAAACTACATTTGAATGTAACTGCCCAAGTGTTGATGTATTAGATGAGGGAAGAATAAATGAAGTTCACTTTACTTTAGGAAATAAAGATATAGCATTTTTTAATGTATATTTTCCAAATGGTCAAAGTAAAGAGGAAAGACTTGTTTATAAAATGGAATTTTACGATAGATTTTTAGAGCATTGTGAAAACTTGAAAAAACAAGGTAAATCAATCATAGTTTGTGGAGATGTAAATACAGCCCACAAAGAAATTGACCTTGCACGTCCTAAAGCAAATGAAAAAACATCAGGGTTCTTACCAATGGAAAGAGAATGGATTGATAAATTCATTTCACATGGATATGTTGATACCCTAAGATATGTAATTGGTGATGAACCTGAGCATTATTCGTGGTGGTCATATAGAGCAAATGCAAGAGAAAACAATGTTGGCTGGAGGATTGATTACTTTTATGTAAGTGTTGATTTAAAAGACAATATCAAAAATGCTTATATTATGAGTGAAATTATGGGAAGTGATCATTGTCCTATTGCTTTGGAGATAGAGTTTTAAGAAATGGAAAATTTCGACTTCATAGCATATAAAAAAATGGTAAAAACCTACCAAGAAAACAACGACCCAACAGGTTGGTTTGAAAATATTTATGCAGGAGTAAATGGCGATTATAAATCAGTTTTTTGGGCTGATTTAGAACCTAGCGCTTATTTAGTAGAGTGGTTAGAAAAAGATATTATCAAAAAACACAATAAAACAGCTTGCGTTATTGGCTGTGGAGTGGGTGACGATGCGCAGGCTTTAAGTGAGTTTGGTTTTGAAGTAACTGCTTTTGATATATCACCAAGTGCTATTGAATTGTGTAAAAATAGATATACAGACACAAAAGTAAATTATATGGTTGCTGATTTATTTGATTATCCAAAAAAATGGTTTGAAAAATTTGATGTGATTTATGAGTGTAATACGATTCAAGTTTTACCAAATGGTTATAGAAAAAAAGCAAGAGCGGCAATCTCTAGTTTAATATCTAAAAATGGCTATGCTTTAGTTTCTTGCAGAAGTAGAAACGAAGGCGAAAAAGAAAATGAAATACCATTTCCTCTTAGTAAATCTGAAATGAATGAATTTATAACTATTGATAAGCTAAAAGAGATTAGTTTTTTAGCTTATGATGATGAACAAATACCTAGTGTTCCTCATTTTTTTGCAATTTATCAGAAAAGTTAGTTTTAAAATTGCTAGTGTTAAATTTATTTCCACTTATTGAAATATTTTTTAAATTTTTAAGATTTTTTATTTCAAGGGGAAATGTATTTAATTTGTTATCTCTTAGATCTAAATTTCTTAGATTTAAAAGATATTTTATCTGCATTGGAATTTCTTTTATTTGATTTTTTCTTAAATCTAGATTTCTAAGATTTTCTAATAGTTTGATATTTATAGGTAAAAACTCAATATTATTTTCTCTTAGAATTATTCTTTGTAAACTTTTTATATGACATATTGATTCTGGTACTATTTTGATGTTATTTTTACTTAAAAATAGACTTTGTAAATTATCAAGTTTTTCAAAACTTTTAGGTAAATCTTCTATCTTGTTTTGAGATAAATACAAAGTTTTTAGATTTTTAAGCTCCCCTATTTCCAAAGGTAATTCCTTTAAATCATTATCTCTTAAGTCTAAGCACTCTAGTTTTTGTAAGTTTTTAATCTCTTTTGGTATGTTTTGTAGTTTATTTCCATATAAAAGTAGTTTTTTTAAGTTTTTTAAAAAGAATACTTCAAAAGGAATGTCTTCTAAATTTTTGAAATTTAAATCTAAAACCTCTATATTTTCATCATTTATAAACATAGTTTTATTTTACAAAAGAATAAGTTATTTTTGATAAAATATTTTTTAAATCTTCTTTTTCTTTTTTTGTTAGATTATCAAACATCTCTTCTTTATTTTTTACTATTTGACTAAGACACTCTTTTATCAAATCTTCGCCTTTTTTAGTCAAACACACAAACATACTTCTTTTATCTGTTGAAGAAGCAACTCTATTTATCAAACCTCTATCTTGTAACTTTTTTAAAACTTTTGTCATTCCACCTGAAGAAAATACAGTTGCTGCATATAATTCAGTGGGAGAGAGTTTCTTTTCATTAAAATAAAGTGATGCTAATACATCAATATCTGAATGCAATAAATCATAATTATCTTTTAAAAAAGATTCCGTTTCTTGATACATTTTTTTATGCATTAAAGTGATTGGTAAGGCAAGAGCAAAAACTTCATACTCTTTTGAATTTGATACGTTATCGTAAAATTTATCTAAATATTTTTTATCCATAAGTGAATTATAGCAAATATTTAATTAAATATATCTTTCTAGAAAGATATATTTAAGTTGTATTCTGTTATCTTACTCATATTAATTAAAAAGGAGAAATCTTGAAAAAATCATATCTTATTTTTTTATTCCCTCTTTTTTTATATGGTCAAAATCTAGAAGAATTGGTTAATTTATCTATTCAAAATAAATTAGTAGATTCTTCTTTGAAAAGTTTAGATTCTATAAAAGATGAGTATAAGAGTGTTAAAAGCGGTTATTTACCAAGTTTAGATGTGGGAGCAAGTCATGGTATCACAGATAATGAAACATCAGCTGTTCCAAAAAATAATTCAAAAGCATACGCTACTCTTAGTTATAAGCTTTATGATGGTGGAAAAAAATCAGATACTTATGATGCTTATGAAACAACAATAAAAAGTGGCGATGAATCTGTATTAGCTTTAAAAAATGAAATTGCATTAGATGTAATAAACTATTATTATAATTATTTATCAAATATATCAAAAAAAGAAGCAAAAATTAAAGAAATAGAGCAATTAGACTCACAAATGCAAAGATTATCAAGATTTTTAGATGCAGGAACTACAACGGAAGATGAAGTTCAAAAAATCATCTCAAGACTTGAAAATGCAAAAGTAGTTTTACAAGAAATAGAGCTTGATATGCAAACTATTCTTCATAATTTGGAGTATATAGTTGGGCAAAAAATAGATATAAAAGCAGGTTCTTTTATAAAAGATCTTGAGAATAGTGATCAAAATGATTTAAGATTTGATTTAAAATCTATTGAATTTGATTTACAAACAAAACTTGCTAATGCAAGAGCTGAAAAAAGTACATATTTACCAAGTGTTACACTTGATAATACTTACGCTTATTATGATAAAAATTATGATGGAGCATATTCAGATGATAATTATTCACAAAATGTTTTATCAGCAAACTTAGAATGGAATATCTTCTCTTTTGGAAAAACAAAATATAAATATGAATCAAAATATAAAGAATATTTAAGTCTAAAATCAAAATATGAATATGAAAAAAATAAAGCCGATACAGATTTAAAATTAGCACTTAAAGCCTATGATATCTCAAAACTAAAAATCAAATCTGCACAAGCAAACTTAAAAGCTGCAAATACTACTTTTGAAATAATTAAATCAAAATATGAAAATGGTTTAGTTGATAATGTAGCTTTTTTAGAAAGCTTAAGTGAAAAATCAGATGCTTTAAGTCAATTAAAAACTTCACAAAATGATTTAGAAATCAAAAAAGCAAATATCATTTACCATAGTGGTAAAAAATTAGAGGAATATATAAAATGAGAACATCTTTAATAGCAATATCAATAATTTTTCTTGGATTAACAAATATTAATGCCCAAGAAACTCCAGAAAAACCAGCACTTCCAGTTCAAGTATTTAAAATTGAAGATAAAATTGCAAGTACAAGTAAAAGTTATCCATCGATTTTAAAAGCTTACGAAGAAGTATCAGTAATGGCTAGAGTGAAAGGAACTTTAGTTGAGAAACATTTTCAAGAAGGCTCTTTTGTAAAAAAAGGAACACTTTTATATAAAATAGAAGCAGATACTTATTTAGCAAATCTAAATATGGCAAAAGCAAATGAAAAAAAAGCTCAAGCAAATTATAATAAATCAGCAAAAGATTATGAAAGAGGGAAATCTTTATCAAAAACAAAATCAATTAGTGAACAAAACTTTGATGAATACACATATCTTTATGAAAATGCAAAAGGTGAATTAGAAAGTGCAAAAGCAGCTGTTCAGCAAGCACAAATAGAGTTTAATTATACAAAAATTTATGCTCCAATAGATGGAATTGTAGGAATAAAAAACAGTGACATTGGTGATTTAGTTGGTTCAAACGAAGCAAATTCTATTCTTGTAACAATTACAAATACTAATCCTGTTTATGCAGAATTTTCACTCTCTAAAGATGACGTAAATAGTTATATTTCACAAATAAGAAATAAAACTGTAAAAGTAAATCTAGTAGCAAATGATAAAGTATATGAAAATGGACAGATTGATTATGTTTCTACAAAAATTGATTCAAATACAGATACCCTACTTTTAAGAGCTAAATTTGAAAATTCTAAAAATGAGTTAATTATTGGAGACTTTGCAAAAATTCAAATCAATAATCTTAATTTAGGAGATGTTCGTATTATTCCTGAAAATGCTGTTTTAAAAACTGCAAAAGGCTCTTTTGTATATGTGATTGAAGACTCAATTGCAAAACTAAAACCTGTTCAAACTGGAATACTTTTAAAAGATGGGATTTCTATTACAAGTGGCTTAAAGGTGAATGACCAAGTTGTAGTTAGCAATATTGCTAAGTTAAAACCTGATACAAAAATACAAATTTTAAATAAAGATAAATAAGATGTTTTCTTCATTTTTTATAAAAAATCCTGTATTTTCAGCTGTTGCTTCTATTATTATAGTATTAGCTGGAATTGCTTCAATGATAAATTTACCCATTGAACAATATCCAAGAGTAATTCCTCCTCAAATAATAGTAAGTGCCACATATCCAGGAGCTAGTGCTGATACATTAGCAAAAACAGTTGCTGCTCCACTTGAAGAGCAAATTAATGGTGCAAAAAATATGATTTATATGAACTCTGTTTCAGAAGATAGTGGAAAAGTTGGAATAAATGTATTTTTTGAAGTTGGAACAGATGCTGATAGTGCAAAAATCGATGTTAATAACAGAGTCCAAGCAGCCCTATCAAAACTTCCAGAACAAGTTCAAAGACAAGGTGTAAATGTAAGGGAAAGAAGTCCAAGTATGCTGCAAGTAATTATGCTTTATTCTCCTGATAATATGTATGATACAACTTACTTATCAAACTATGCTTTAATGAATGTTGTTGATGATTTAAAAAGAATAAACGGTGTGGGAGATGCTACTATTTTTGGTCAAAAAGATTATGCTATTAGAGTTTGGATTGATCCTTTAAAACTATCTAAATATTCACTTACAACAAGTGATGTAGCAAATGCAATTAAAGAGCAAAATAATCAATACTCAGCTGGTAAAATCGCCCAAGAGCCTATTAAAGATAAACAAATGTTTACCTATACAATACAAACTCCACAGAGGCTTAGTGATCCATCGCAATTTAGTGAGATTATAATTAGAGCAAATAAAGATGGAAGTTCTTTAAAACTAAAAGATGTAGCAACAATAGAACTAGGAAGTTCAAGTTATGAAGTAAGTACAAAACTAAATGACGCACCTGCTATGCCTATTGCTATATTTTTACAAAGTGGTGCAAATGCACTTGATACAGCTCGTGCTGTTGAAAAAGTTTTAGAAAATTCTAAAAAATATTTTCCAGTAGGATTGGATTATAAAATTCCTTATGATAGTACATCTTTCGTTGAAATTTCAATAAGAGAAGTTGCAAAAACATTTATTGAAGCAATTTTATTAGTAATTGCAATTATTTTCTTATTTTTACAAAACTGGAGAGCCACACTAATTCCTATTTTAGCAGTTCCTGTATCTATTATTGGAGCATTTGCAGGAATGTATATGCTGGGGTTTAGTATAAATTTATTAACACTTTTTGGTTTAGTTTTAGCCATTGGTATTGTTGTTGATGATGCTATTATTGTAATTGAAAATGTTGAAAGACACATGAGTGAAGGAATGAGTCCAAGAGAAGCATCTTTTCAAGCTATGAAAGAGGTATCAAGTGCTTTAATTGCCATTATTCTTGTACTTTCTGCTGTATTTATTCCTGTTGCATTTATGGGTGGATTAACAGGTGAAATGTATAGACAATTTGCTATTACTATTGTTATTTCTATTGTTATTTCGGGATTTGTAGCATTAACTTTAACTCCATCTTTATGTGCTAGTATTTTAAAAAATGAACATAAAGAAGCTAAAGGCTTTTTCAAATGGTTTAATAATCTTTTTGATAAAGCTACAAGGGGATATTCAGCATTAGTTAAAAAAACTATTAGATTTTCATTTATCTCTATTTTACTATTTGGTGGATTGATTTTTGTATCTTATGATATGCTCAAAGGCATGAAAACAGGTCTTGTTCCAGAAGAAGACCAAGGTACGATATTCTTATTTTCATATAATCCTCCAGGTTCTTCACTATCAAGAACAGAGACTTTAACTGCTGAATTAAATAAAATCATACTTGCTGATAAAAATGTAAAAGATGTTATTTCATTATCAGGTCTTGATTTAACCACATCTTCACAAAGAACGCACGCAGCTGCTACTATTATAAAATTAAATACATGGGATGAAAGAACACAAGCTGACCAACATGCAAATGCCATTTTAAATAGATTAAAAGGTCAAGTAATGAGAACATCAGATGGTTTCTCATTTGGTGTTTTACCTCCTCCTATTATGGGGATGAGTATTGCAGGTGGATTTGAAATGTATGTTCAAGATAGAAGTGGCGGAGATATTAATGAACTAGGAGACTATGTAAATCAAATCATCCAAAAAGCTACACAAAGACCTGAACTTATGGGTGTAAGAACTACACTAAATGCAAATATACCACAATATAAAATGAGTGTAGATATTCAAAAAGCAAAAGCAAAAGGTGTTGATATTTCTGAAATTTATAGTACTTTAAATGCAACATTAGGAAGTTATTATGTAAATGACTTTACCTTGTATGGAAGAACTTATAAAGTAAATTTACAAGCAGAAGATAAATATAGAAAAGATGTTGAGGATTTAAAATTTATTTTTGTAAAAGGGGCCAATGACGAATTAATTCCTATTGACTCTTTAGTTGCTATAAATAAAGTTGTAGGGGCTGATTTAATAGAAAGATTTAATCTTTTCCAAGCAGCAAAAATTTCAGGACAACCAGGAGCTGGATATAGTTCAGGTGATGCTTTAAAAGCTATTGAGGAAGTTGCAAATGAAGTTTTACCTCAAGGATACACAATCAGTTGGGTTGGAACTGCTTATCAAGAAAAACAAATTTCAAGTAGTAGTACTCAAGCATTTGGTTTTGGTCTTCTTTTATTATTCTTAATTTTAGCAGCACAATATGGGAGATGGTTATTACCAATTTCAGTTGTTTTAGCTGTTCCATTTGCAATATTTGGAGCAATTGTAGCTACTCAATTAAGAGGTTTAGAAAATGATATTTATTTCCAAATTGGACTTTTAGTTCTAGCTGGACTTGCTGCTAAAAATGCAATTTTAATAGTAGAATTTGCTTTACAAAAACAAAAAGAGGGAATGCCTTTGATTGAAGCAGCACTTGAAGCTTCTAAAATAAGGTTAAGACCTATTATCATGACTTCTATGGCATTTACTCTTGGAGTTATTCCACTAGCAATAAGTAGCGGTGCAGGAGCTGCTAGTAGACACGCTATTGGAACAGGAGTAATTGGTGGAATGTTAGCAGCTACATTTATAGCTATTATATTTATTCCATTATTTTATATTTTAGTTTCAAAACTAAGTCCTGAGAAAAAGCAAGAGAAAGAAAATATAAAAGAAGAGATTTAACTCTTCTTTTAGCTTTTATAAAAAAACTATCTTAAAGCTTCAATCCAAGATACAACTTGATTTAAACTCTCTTTATCTTTATTTGAAATAAATACAGAGGGTTTATTTTTTCTATTGCTTTCAACATCACTTTTCATTGACACTAAATTAACTCCAACATAAACAGCTAAATCTGTTTTATTTACTACAAGTAAATCAGAGAAAAGTAAACCAGCACCTTTTTTCCTTGGAATATCAGCACCTTGAGCCACATCGATCACATACAAATAATAATCAATTAACTCATAAGAAAAAGTTGCACTAAGATTATCTCCACCACTTTCTACAAAAACAATATCTGGATTAAATTTTTCTTCTAAATCTAATACAGCTTTTAAATTCATAGAAATATCATCTCTAATTGCAGTATGAGGACATCCTCCTGTTTCAACTCCTGTGATTCTATCTTCATCTAAATCAAGTGTTCTTTTTAGATAATTGGCATCTTCTGTTGTATATATATCATTTGTTACAATTGCTAGACTATATTTATCTTTTAGTATATTTGTAAGACTTTCAATTAAAGAAGTTTTTCCACTTCCAACTGGTCCTGCTATTCCTATTTTTAAGGCCATTTATAACTCCGTTTTTAAAATTTTGATTTTTTATAATAAGAGATTTTGATTTATTTCAAGGCGATAATTTAGGAATTTACAATTAGTAAATGACTAAATTATCAACGAAGAAATAAAGCAAAAGAATTATTATGTTGCGAACATTTTTGGTTCTAGGTTTTTATGTGCAAAAATAATCTCTTCAAATAGTGGATTAAAATTTGTGATTTTGTCTTTTTTTATATCAAAAGAAAAATCAAGATTTTCCAAAATTTCATCAAATTCAAAAAGCATTTGTTGAACTTCTGAGGGTTTTATTCTTGAAATTTTCAAAGTAGTTGCTGCTATATTTATAAGATTTTTTTTAGTCCACATTACTATAAAATCTTCTAAAGTTATATCTAAATCAAAAGCATAAGCACTTAAAACTATGATTTCATTTCCTAAAGATTGTTTATTTTCTATCAAAGAAAAGTACTCTTTTACTATTTGTTTTGTTGGATGATTTTTAATTTGTGTATAATAATTATTACCTATATTTATAGAAGATTTTGTATATTCATAAGTTAAGTAGCATCCATAATTATTATCCATTTTCTTGATTAAATGTAATTTATTACCCAATAAAGCATCATAAACTTTTTTTATATAAATAAACTCCATATTATCGTACTGGTCAGTAATTAAGTTTTTTAAGTATATTTTTAATGTATTTATATCTTTAACATTTTGTTTAATAATATGCGGTTCCAATCCAAAAGAGTGTACAAATATACCTGATGGAAATGTTCCATCAAGTATTTGTAAAAATCTACTTAGGGATCTAAGCTTAGTGTGAGTGGTGTGCTTTACCATTTGGTTTAAAATACCCTTTTGTTTTTTCTACTTTTATTGTTCTAATTGCATAACAATCTTTGATAATATCTGCAAGTGAAATATCATTTAAAACTGTAATTTTAAAATCATCTATCATCACAGGTTGGTGTCTATTTCCAATCTCATAAGCCATCTTAGCAAAAGTTAAAGCATCGCTAAACTCTAAAATAAAAATCTCATCTTGGCTTCTTTTTACTTTGATTGCATAGCCATCCTCACAAAGTAAAATATCATTTTCATGCAAGTGAGTAAACTTAGCTTTTACAACTAGGTTCACCCCCTTTTTACTAACGGCTGTTAAATTTGGCTTTTGCATATCAAACCAAGAAAGCTCAACCTCATCATTTGCAACAATGTCTTTTTTTATTTCTATTACTTTTTTTATTACGCTAAATGTCAAAATCACTCCTTAAAACATAAAATATTTTTTAGCCATTGGAACTACTGTTACATAGTTTGACTCTATTAATTCACCATCTACTGTTACATCATAAGTTTCTGGGTTTACTTGAATATCACCTATAAAATCATTTAATTTCATATCTTTTTTACCTATATTTCTTGTGTTTTTAACTGCTAACATAGATTTACCAATTTCAAGTTTTTCTTTTAATCCACTATCTAGTGCAACTTTTGAAGTGAAAATTACACTTGTTTTTGCACTTGCACGTCCTAGACTTCCAAACATTTTTCTATACATACTAGGTTCTGGTGTTGGTATTGAAGCATTTGAATCACCCATTAAAGCAAGGGCTATAAATCCACCTTTTAAAACAATCTCAGGTTTCACTCCAAAAAATGCCCTATTCCATAATACTAAATCAGCCATTTTCCCAACTTCAACACTTCCTACATACTCATCAATCCCACAAGCAATTGCAGGATTTATAGTATATTTTGCTATGTATCTTTTGATTCTGTTATTATCACTTAGCTCGTCATCACCTTCTAAAACACCACGTTGTTGTTTCATAGAATCAGCAACTTGCCAAGTTCGAATAAGTACTTCTCCAACTCTTCCCATAGCTTGTGAATCAGAACTTGTGATACTAATAGCACCAATATCATGAAGTACATCTTCAGCTGCAATGGTTGCTCCTCTGATTCTACTTTCAGCAAAACTCACATCTTCAGGAATCTTTGGACTTAAATGGTGACAAACCATAAGCATATCAAGGTGTTCTTCTATTGTATTTTTTGTATATGGTAATGTGGGATTCGTACTCGATGGAAGAATATTTGCCATACCTGCTACTTTCATAATATCAGGAGCGTGACCACCACCTGCTCCTTCACTATGAAAAGTATGAATTGTTCTGTTTTTAAAACTATCAACAGTATTATCCACAAAACCTGATTCATTTAAAGTATCTGTATGAATTGCAACTTGGATATCATACTTATCAGCAACACTCAGACAAGTATCAATAGCCTTTGGAGTACTTCCCCAATCCTCGTGAAGTTTTAGCCCCATAGCACCTGCTTTTATTTGTACTTCTAAAGCTTCAACACAAGAACTATTTCCTTTTCCCATAAATCCAAAATTTAATGGTATATCATCCACACTTTGTATCATTTTTGCAATATTCCACTCTCCTGGAGTACAAGTTGTGGCATTTGTTCCAGTATTTGGACCAGTTCCTCCACCTATCATTGTAGTTACTCCGCTACTTAGAGCTTCATCAATTTGACCTGGACTTATAAAGTGAATATGAGAATCTATTCCACCTGCTGTGATTATCTTACCTTCAGCCGAAAGTATCTCTGTATTTGCTCCAATTTCCAAACCTTGCGTAATTCCATCACAAAGGTTTGGATTTCCTGATTTTCCAATTGCAGATATTTTTCCATCTTTGATTCCAATATCAGCTTTGTAAATACCTGTGTAATCAATAATTATTGCATTTGTGATAATCAAATCAGCCACATTTACAGCAGTTGGACTTTGTGCCATTCCATCACGTATAGTTTTTCCACCACCGAACTTACTCTCTTCACCATAAGTTGTGTAATCTTTTTCAATTTTTGCGATTAATGAAGTATCGGCAAGTCTAAATCTATCACCATTTGTTGGTCCATACATCGAAGCATATTTTTCTTTTGAAATTCTCATTTTATACTCCTAAAAACTTAGCTAAATTTTTCATAGCATTCTCTTTTGTAAGCTCATCATCTAAGAACCCTTCAACTAAACCATTAAATCCACTCATATATCTTTTTCCAGAAAAATCAATAAGATTTATCTCTTTGCTAGAACCTGGCTCAAATCTAACAGAAGTTCCAGCTGGAATATCTAATCTTTTTCCATAAGCTTGAGTTCTATCAAAATCTAATTCTTTGTTCACTTCAAAGAAGTGATAATGAGAACCTATTTGAACAGGTCTATCACCTTTGTTTTCAACTTCAATAGTAATTATTTGTTTATTTGCATTTAGTTCTATTTCACCCTCGTCTATTAAATAAGCGCCCGGTAAATCTGAACCATTTTTATATGGAATTGGATTATGAACAGTTACAAGCTTAGTTCCATCATCAAAAGTAGCTTCAACTTGAACCATATGCATCATAGATGCAATTCCATCCATAACATCATCTTCGCCTAAAACTTTTGTAGCATCAACCATAAGTTGAGCAACACTTTTTCCATCTCTAGCACCTTCGATTATATATGAGCTAATAATCGCTGTTGCTTCTGGAAAATTTAGTTTTAAACCTCTATTTTTTCTCTCATGTGCTAGGCATGAAGCTGTATAAAGCATTAGTTTTTCTGACTCACGATTTGTAAGAAACATTTTTACCTCCGATTAAATTTATTGTTTACCTAAAGAAAAGTTCTCTTTATTTAACTCTTTTCTATATATTTGCCAAACATCCATAATCTTTGATTTTAGATTTGACATATTGTTTGAGCTTATAACTCCAATAATTAGTTTTTTATTTTGAGAAAAAGTAAAAGATTCAAAGCCATTTTTATGAATATTATTTAAGCAAATTTCATTATCTTTTGCTTTGATATATAGTTTTGCAAATATAAAATTAAGACTATTTTTTCTACTTATATAATCTTTTAAGTCATCTCCACTTACATCAAACTTTTCAAGATATTCTAATTTTCCATCAAAATAAAAAGCATTTTTAATAAGCATTTTTGAAAAATCAAAATCCTCAAAACTTCGTCCACGACTTAAAATATCCGTATAAAAAAAAGTTGAGTTTTCATCGCATTTTAGATTGAAAAATTGGATATATTTTGAGTTTTTGTATAAAATTAATTCATCATTTAAAAACTCTAAATTTGAGTTATTATTCAAAATAATATTTATTTTTTGGATTCCATACTCTTTTTTTGATGGATAAATTTTTGTAGCTGATTCAGTAGTAAAGATTAAGTTTGAATTATCAAGTTTTACAGATGTTCTAAGTCTATCTTTTGGGAAGATTCCTTCTCCAATATTTAAAAGTTTTATATAGTTCTCACTATCATTAAAATAGTAGTGTCTCGATGGAAGTTGCAACTTATCTAAAGAAAACTTTTCATCTTTAAAACTAAACTTTATACTCATAATTTCCCTAAATCTTTTTTGTGATTAATAGATATTAGTTTAACAAAAAAGAGTAGATTACTTTTTCTTCACTTGCATATTTTATATACATATTTTAGAGTAATATTTTTATTTTTTTAAATAATGGGAAATTTAGACAACACTAAAGCAACACTTTTATTTTTTTAGATAATCTAATATCTTTAGATTTTCAATTTCAAACTTTGAAAAAGCAAACCACTTTTTGGCTAAGTCTTTAAGACTAGCTCCCAAATGATAAACTTCTTTTTTATCAATGATTAAAAATCTATCGTGAGAGTTTTTGAACTCAAAAAGTTCCATATTAGAGTTTTATCTTCTAAGGCATTGAAAAGTTTATTGAAATTTTCATCATGGATAGTTAATCTTTGTTCTATTCTTTCAAATCGTTCAAACATTGATATATTTTTAGAGATTAATTTTCGCATTTCTATAAATGCTCTTATTATTTTGACACTCATAATAACTGCTATTTCACTTTTTAAAACAGCACTTAACATTGATATTCCTTGTTCTGTAAAAACAAAAGGTAAACTTCCACCAAGATGTTGTTTAGAAGGTATCGCATTTTGCAATACCATAAAATCAACTTCATTTTCACTAAGTTGAAACATAAAATCATCAGGAAATCTTTCTATATTCCTTTTAACTTGTTCTCTGAGTCTAATTGATTTTACTCCATAAAGTTCTGCTAAATCTCTATCTAACATCACTTGTTGGTTTCTTATTGTGTGAATTTTATCTTTTATATTATTTTCATTTATTATCAAATTTTGCATTTTTTAGCATTTTGAATTTATATAAAGAA
>JAHIWE010000044.1 GCA_018816105.1 bacterium
AAAAAATATTAGGATGGCTTATAATGTATAAAATTTATTTATCATTAATATTGGCTTGCTTTTCATATGCGCAAAGTGTCAATTTTGATAAAATATTAGAATTAACAATCAAAAATAGTAAAGATTTAAAACTACAACAATTAAACATAGATTCTTCAAAACTTGATGTTAAAACTATTGATTCTATTTCTTATGGGAAACTAACTCTAAGTGAAGAACTAAGTAGAACAAATCATTCAGGTTATGTTTTTAATTCAAAATTATCTTCAAGGGAAGCTAGTTTTGATGACTTTGGTTTTTCTCAAATGAATGAGGGATTAAAAACTGAACCGACAAATCTAAACTACCCAAATGCAAGAAATAATTTCAATACAAAACTAACATATGATATTCCACTTTTTACAGGATTTAAACTTTCAAATCAAAAAGATATATTAAAACTTCAAGAACAAGCAAATAGTATAAAATACAAGCTTGATGAAAAAGAGCTAGAATTTGAGGTTTTAAAAGCTTATAATAGTGCTGTTGTTGCAAAGGATTTTATAAAAGCTTTGGAAAAAGCAAAGGAATCTGTTTTATTTATGAAAAATGGAGCAATTGCTTTTCATAAAGAAGGACTTGTTACAAAAATAGATGTAAATGAAGCAAAAGTTTATGAATCAAATATAAACTCACAACTACTTGAAGCTAAAAACAATTTTCAATTAGCTCTTTCATATTTATCTTTCTTAAGCTCTGATGACTCAATAACTGATGTTGAAAATCTTGAGAATATCTATTTTAAATTTCCAAATGAAAAAGAGCTTTATGAACAAGCTTTAAAAAATAGAGATGAAGTAAAAATGCAAGATATCCAAGTAAATGCCAGTAAAAAAAATATTGATATTGCAAAAGCAGCTTATTATCCTACTGTTTTTTCAAGATTAGAGTATGGATATAATGATAATACTTTAACTTTATCACAAGACAAAGACTACTATATGGCAATGGTTGGTATAACACTAACTTTATTTGATAATACAAGAGATATTGAAAAACAAAAAAGTAAAATCGAGTATGCAAAAGCCACAATAAATCAAGAAAAATTAAAAAATACAATAAAACTTGAACTAAAAAAAGCCATACTTACTTTAGAAACAAAAGAGAAAATTTTAGAAGAAAAAATAGAAGCTAAAAATTTGGCAAATGATATTTTAGAACAAGCAAAACTTCAGTATAAAAATCAATTAATTTCAATGACAACCTTGCTTCAACAAGAAGCAAATTATAGAAAAAATGAAGCTTTATTAATAGAAGCTAGGTATGAAAAATCTCTTGCTTTAGCTTCACTAAATCTTGTTTTAGGAAAAAATATTAAAGAGGAAAAAAACTAATGATAAAAATATTACTAACAACTATTTTTTGTGTAAATCTATTTGCAAACCAACTAGAGCTTTCAGGAACTGTAATATCTGATAATGAAAAGATTATTACAAGCAGAAATATGGGTTATATCAAAGAAGTTTATGTAAATGAAGGCTCTCAGGTAAAAAAAGGTGATATTTTATATGAGATTGACTCTTCAAATATTGATTCAAATAAAAAAGAGGTTCTTTTAAATCTTGAGATTTTAAAAAATCAAGCAAGAAATATTGAAATAAATTACAACAGATACAAAAGATTACAAGAGCAAGATTTAGTATCAAAATATGATCTTGAACAACTTGAATTAAATTTAATGAACACTAAAAATATGATTTCAATTACTAATGCAAAACTAAAAGAAGTTGATACTCAATATGACTATTTGAAAATAAAAGCGCCAAATGATGGATTGATAATCAAAAAATCTATAAAAGCAGGTGAAATGGCAATGCCTTCTATGCCTGCACTTATATTAACTGATTTATCAAATCTTTTAATAAAAACAGATATTTCAGAAACAAATTTAAATAGTATAAAAATAGGTCAAGAAGTAGATGTAGAAATAGCTTCTCAAAACTTCAAAACAAAAGGAGTGGTTGAAGCAATTATTCCAAATACAAATACAATGACACACTCATTTGTATTAAAAATATCTTTTAATAAAGAGAATTTTAATATCTACCCTGGAATGTATTCAAAAATTTTAATTGATTTAGCAAATGCTAATTAGGAATTTTAAATGAATAATAAATTAGATAAAAATCTAAATGTTGCAGGAAAACTATCCTTAGCTTTTATAAATCATCCTTTGACTTTTATCTTTGGAGCTTTTATTTTAGTTTTAGGTTATATTTCACTGATTGTAATGCCAAGAGAAGAAAATCCTCAAATAAAAGTAAGTGGTGGTGTTGTAATTGTAGCACTTCCAGGTGCGCTTCCTAGTGAAATACAAAAAGTAATAATTGAGCCTTTAGAGAAAAAAATTAGAGAAATAAAAGGTGTTGAAAACATATACTCTTTTGCAAAAGATTCAGTAGGAATAGTACAAGTTCAATATTTCATAGGTGAAAACAAAGAAGAATCAAATCTAAAACTTTATGACCAGGTTATGAGAAATATGGATTTAATGCCACAAGGTGCAATGCAGCCAATTATTAAAACTATGGATATAGATACAGATATTCCAATAGCTACAATTGCTTTTTATGCAAATAAAATAGATACTAAAGATGCAATTTTACAAACTGATTTATACAATGAAGTAAGCAAAATATCAAAAGAGATAAATAAAATAAAAGATGTAGCATTAGTTGATTTAAAAGGTGAAAAAAAAGAGCAATTTAATGTGCAAGTTGATGCAAACAAACTATCAGCTTATAACCTTTCATTAGGGCAAGTTATGAAGCAAATACAAGCTCTTTCGTATAAAACACCAAATATTACAACAAATACCCAAAGCTCTTCAATAGTAGTTTTTGGAATAAAACAAGCAATAGAAGATGTAAATGATTTGGAAAATCTAATAATTTCTTATAATTTCCAAACACCAATTTATCTAAAAGATATAGCAAAAGTAGAAAAATCTTTTGATATTCAAAATAAAAAAGAGGCTTTGCTTTACATCAAAGATGAAAAAGGAGATTTTGAAGAATCAAGTCAAATCACCCTAACAGCTTCTAAACTAAAAGGAACAAACTCTGTAGGTATAAATGAAAATATTTTTGCCTATATGGATTCTATAAAAGATGTATTATTAGCAAAAAATATCAAATATATTATTACAAGAGATGATGGATACACAGCAAATAATGCTGTAAATGACCTTGTTGCTAATCTTTTGATTTCTATAGTTATTATTGCTATTTTACTTGTTTTTACACTTGGATTTAAAGAGGCAATGATTGTTTCAATTATGGTTCCAATGATTTTATCACTTACACTTTTTACAGGTTTTGTTTTAGGTGAAACTATAAATAGAATTACACTATTCGCACTAATAGTATCTTTAGGAATGCTTGTTGATGCTGCTATAATTGTAATTGAAAATATCCATAGACATAAAAAAGAATCACCAAATATTGATATAACAAATATTTCAATAAATGCTACAAATGAAATAGGAAATGCCACCAATATTGCAACGGTTGCTATTATTATGACTTTTATTCCTATGTTTTTCGTAGGTGGAATGATGGGTCAGTTTATGCACCCTCTTCCTGTGTTTGTACCTATTTCTTTGGCTATGTCACTTTTTGTGGCTTATGCTTTTACACCATATTTAGTTAAAAAAATTTTATAGGATTTAATATGAGATTAGAAAAATTCATTTACAATATTTTAGAAACTCCATTTAAATCTTTTATGGTTTATTTCATTACTTTAATTTTATTTATTTTAAGTATTGCAACATTTCCAACACAAATAACAAAAGCAAAAATGCTTCCAAGTAAGGATGCTGATACTTTTTCTATTTATGTGGATTTAAAAGATGGTTCAAGTATAAATCAAACAAAAGAAGTTGTGCAATGTATTACAAAAAATCTTCAAAAAGATAAAAATATCACAAATATTTCAGCCTTTTTAGGAGAAGGACAGCCTCTTGATTTTGCAGCACTTGTAAAACAAAGTGCTTTAAAAGACAAAGAATCACAAGCTGAAATAATGGTAAATATTCAAAAACTAAAAGACAGAGAAATCACAAGTTATAATCTAGTAAGCCAACTAAGAGATGAAGTACAAAAAAACTGCTCTTTATATGAAGCTAATATCAAATTTATAGAATTACCTGCTGGTCCTCCTGTTTTAGCTTCTATTGTCACAGAAATTTATGGAGGAGATAGCTTTCAAAGTAGAAGAGATTTTGCAATTAAAATAGCTCAAATTTTAAAGAATCAAACAACTTTAGTTGATATTGATATTTTAGCTGACAAAGATTTTGTGATGTATGAACTTGAGCTTGATAATTCAAAGGCAATTATTAGTAATGTTGATTTAGAGCAGATAAAAAATATACTTTTTTTAGCCTTTGAAGGAATGAAAGTATCAGTTATAAATCAAAGAAATGCTCAAAATCAAATCCCAATTTTTTTAAGACTTGATGATTCAAGATTATTAGTAAATTCAAGTCAAAGTGATTTAAAAGCAAAACTTCAAATCCTAAAAATCATAAATGCTCAAGGAAACACAGTCAGTATTTCAGAGTTTGTAAAAATAAAAGAAGTTATAAAAGAGCCAACAATAACTTCAAAAAATTTAAATCTAATGATAAATGTAATAGCTGAAACATCTAAAGATAGTCAAATATATCCTCTTTTAAATGCTAGAAATGAGATGATAGAGAGTTTAAGTTCTAATTATGAAATAATAAAAACAGATATGTTAAATCTATCATTTATAGATAAAAAAACAAATGAAAAATTTGATTTAGTTTTTGATGGAGAATTAAAAGTTACAATTGATACGTTTATAGATTTAGGAGGAGCATTTATAATTGCTCTTGTTTTAATCTTCTTTTTAATGGTTATGTATTATAAAAGTTTTGCAATTTCAGGGGGAATCGTATTATCAAGTTTTATATCAATAATTGGAGTTATCTTTGCCCATGTAATTATGGATTTAATAACAGTTGATACTTTTTATTTAACAGCTACTTCACTTATTGGATTTATTGGACTCATTGGAATAAACTCAAGAAATTCAACTTTGATTATAGATTTTTCAAAACAGTTAGTTATTGAAAAAAATCTAAGCATAAATGAAGCCATAGCAAAAGCCACAGCAACACGTTCTAAGCCAATTATTCTTACGGTTCTCACCATGGTATTCGCAAGTTCATTAATAGCAAATGATGCGGTATTTGGTGGACTTGGAGTTGCACTTATTGGTGGAACGTTAATCTCTTATATTGTTTCTATGTTTTTTGTACCTGTTATTATCAAAAACCAGTTAAAAAAGATTTTATAATCTTTTTTAACTAAATAGTACTTCTAAAAACTAACATAAAGTCACCCAAACTCCAACATCTAGATTTGAAGTTGCTATTCCTAAAAAAGAACCAGCTATTGGTGAAATATTATTAGGTAGTCTAGACACTGCAACAGGAATATGATCTTTACCTACAATATTACCAATTGTAGGATCAAAACCAATCCATCCAGCACCTGGAACGTAAACTTCAGCCCAAGCATGAGTAGAACCCACTTGTTCACTCATTAATGGAGCATATAAATAACCACTTACAAATCTTGTAGCAAGACCTAGACATTTTACTGCTTCCATAAATAAATAAGCAAAATCACGACAAGAACCTGTTCCTAAAGATAATGTTTCACTAGCACTTTGAACACCAGCTTCTTCCCTTATTTTATATGTGAAGCTTTCATAAATATACGTAGTTAATCTTTGAAGTAAAGTATATGTTTGTATCTCTTCATTGATTTTATATATATTAAAAATCCAATTATTTAATAATTTTCTTGTTTGTTCATCAGGAAGTATTCTATATGCCCCTAAAATTAAATTATCATCATCCTCATATGTAAATGGATAATTAATTGCATATGAAGAGACTAAAAAATCCAAAGGAGATTCGTTATATTGTTGAATTATTAATTCACTTTCTATTAGTAATTGTTGAGTTGATTGCGTAAAACTAGCAATGGCAACAGAGTTATCTTCAACATCTCTATGCCATAAGATTTTAGCCTTAGGAGTAATATTTAAAACAAAGTTTTCGATTCTGAGTTCATGATTTTCTCTTGGTCTTAAAAGTAAATTATGAGGCCCTAAATCTATGCTATTTGAATAGTTGTAGTAAGTTCTATGAATAATTTTAAAGCGTTGCATAATTTATCCTAAATTTTAGTTTATTTACTCTTTTATCTTTTTCACTTTTATCTTTTGAGAAGAAGGAAATAATGTAGCACCATATTGATTGTATACAGCTACATCAGCAGCATCTCTTCCATAAGCCACAACAATATATCCTGTTTTCTCTTCTATTTGAGTGGCATCAAATCTATACCAAGCATTACCAATATAAACTTCAAACCATGCATGTAAATCCATAGGTACTAATTCATATAAATATCCAACAACAATACGAGAAGGAATACTAATACTTCTACATAAAGCAATTGCTAAATGGGCAAAATCTCTACATACTCCATATTTTCTATTATTTATTTCTATCGCGCTTACTTGTGTATCACAATTATTACTCTCAAAATTAATATTATTTCGTATCCAATTTGTAATAGCTAATACCTGCTCATATCCTAAAGGTAATCCTTGAGTAATTTCTGTAGCCATTTGATTAAAGCAATCAGATTCACAATATCTACTAGGAAGTAAATATAAAAGTACTTCATGTGGCAAATTGTGAATTTCAATAAATTCTTTTCCATAAGCATTATTACAATTGTCTTTTACCATAACTTTTACGCTACTTTGAATTTTTAACTTTCCTGGAGGAGCAATTAATTTTTGATAAAAATTACCATAAATATCCTGAAATTGACTAATTTCAACATTTGGCTTGATTAGAAACTCTTCAAAAGCAATAAATTGATTTAAATTATTTTGAGGTCTTAACATAAAGAGAAAAGGAGTAAAATCTGAAATATCAAATTTGAAAGTGCAACTAGCATACAACCACATAAATCAATCCTTTAAGATAATATTTAAGTATATTGTACACTAATTAAAATAGTTTAAACATATAAAACTATATACAAAATAACTTATAAATCATAAACCATAGCTATTTCATCACAAATGGGAAAATGTTTACATCTAATACAATCAGCCCATATTTTGTGTTCAGGAATCTCTTCTTTTGAGATAACTCTAAAACCACAACTTTCGAAAAAACCTTGCTCATAAGTTAAAGATAAAAGCTGCTCAATACCATATTCTTTTGCTTCTTTTATACAAGATTCAACCAACTTACGTCCTAGTTTTAAACCTCTAAAATCTTTTGATACAACCAAACTTCTTACTTCTGCAAGTCTTGGAGAATGAATATGAGTTGCTGTAAATCCAGCCATTTTCCCATCAATTTCAACAACCATATAAGAACGAATAGTTGTAGCCATCTCATCAGCTGTTCTTAAAAGGATTTTTCCTTTATCAACTTCTTCTTTAACAATATCTTGCATTTTAGGAATATCAGCCACTGTTGGCTTATAAAATCTAATGTCCAAATAAATATCCTGTAATTCTATTTTGTAAATCCATCATACCATCTTTTTTCAAATTTGAAATAAAAATCCCTTCTGGATATTGTCTTTTTAATTTAGCTAGATCATTTCTTTTCAATTTATCTGTTTTAGTGAATGCTTGAATAATAATCTGATCGCCTCTTTTTATTGTTCTTAAAAACTCATCAACATTTTTATCAATATCAAGTAAAGGGTGTCTTGAATCAATTAAATGTACAAAAATTTGTAAATTTGGTCTTAATTCTAAATAAGCTGTTAGATTTCTATTCCATTCAGCTTTTAAACTTTTTGCAACTCTTGCATATCCAAAACCTGGTAAATCCACAAATCTTGCATATAAATATGGAAGTTCTGGATCAACTGTTTTAAACTTAATTTCAAAATAATTAATAAGTTGAGTTTTACCTGGTGTTGAAGATGATTTTGCTAAACCTTTTATATTTGTTAATGTATTTAAAAGTGAAGATTTTCCAACATTTGATCTTCCTAAAAATGCAACTTCTGCTCTATCAGGAGTTGGAGAATCTGCTATGCTTTGAGCTGATTGTAAAAATTTAGCTTCAGTTATTTTCATTTATTTTTTCCTTTATCTTCACCACGTTCTACATTTATAATAAATCTAACAGGTTTATTTTCGCTACCTTTTACTTTTGCTTCACCATTTAATTGGTTTACAAAAATTGTATCACCATAGATTTTTCTATCATCATTTTTTTCTTGTAAAAATCCATTTCCAATTATTGTATATTCCTCTTTTTCCGGAGAGTATATGATTTTATCTCCGTTACCAATATAATGTTTGTCTTTTGTTACTATTTCAAAATCAGCTTTTCCTGTTGCTTCATATTTTAATGGAACTTTTGCATTATTTTTATCTGTTGTAAAATAAACATCTACCCTATCAGCATTTAATTTGTCTTGTCCCATTTTAATTTTTACATTTCCTGTAAAAATTGAAATTCCTTTTTTGTCATCTGCTTGAAAATCTTGTGCATCAATTACTAATGTTTCAGTTTGTGCAAATAAAATTGTAGTGCAAAGTAAAGTTCCAATTAAATATTTCATTTTTTTCCTTTTTATTTTTTAGTAACATCTATTTCAAAATGTGTATTTTTTGCTGTTAAATAATCATTGTTAATATCTAAGTAAATAGTATTACCTTTTAAAAGATGCTGATTATAAATAGCAGTAAAAGGTTTTGTATTTGTTGCTATTTTTTTTATATCATCATAAATTAATTCATTTGTATCAAGTTTTATAAAATCATCTCTTTTATATTTTACATTATTTGTTAAAGTATAAACATCAGCTTTTTTTACTATTAAATCTGCTTTTAATTTTTCATTATTAAATTTTTTTCTTGTATCACTATTTTTTAAAATAATATCTGCATTAAACATCTCATCTCTATTTTGATATTTTACTGCATGACTTGCAACTACAACTCTATTTACATTTGTTTCGTTTAAAGTATACATTATAGGTTTTTCAAATACTACTACGGGGAGATCTTTCCCCATAGCATTTTTTTCTATATTTTGAACTGGAATAAAATATGCTCCTAAAGCTAAAACTAAAAGAACAAAAGTAAATGTTTTCATACCCATGCGTTTAAAAATTCCTCTTCTAAACCTTCTTCTTTAAAGATATATTCAAGCATTTCTCGAACAGCTCCTTCTCCACCTTTATTTTGGCAAACCACATTTACAAAATCTTTTAAATAATGTGTTCCATTAGCAGGTGTAAAAGAAAGACCAACTTTTTTTAACATATTATAATCATTTAAATCATCACCAATTGCAGCTACTTGACTCCAAGATAAACCCTCTTTTTTTAGAATCTCTTCTAAAATTTCTTGCTTATTTTTTACACCTTGATGAAGATGAGTTATATTTAACTCTTTTGCTCTTTTTTCAACAATAGAAGAATTTCTTCCTGTGATAATAGCAGCTTTTTTACCAAAGTTTTTAGTCCAAACAGCTATTGCTAAGCCATCTGCAACATCAAAAGATTTTGTCTCTTCTCCACTTGAAGAATAAGTAATTTTCCCATCTGTTAATGTACCATCAACATCTAAAACAATCAATTCAATCATAAAATACCTTTTGTACTAGGGATTCCTAATCTTTCGTTTCTTACTAATGCACGTCTAAGAGCAACGGCAAATGCTTTAAAAGAAGCTTCTAAAATATGGTGTTTATTTCTTCCTCTATCTTGGATAATATGTACAGTTAATCCAGCATTCCCAGATAATGCATGAAAAAATTCTTCAGCTAATTCAACATCAAAATCACCAACTTTTCCACTTACATTTACTTCATAAACTAAGTATGGTCTATTTGATAAATCCAAAGCACAAGTAGTTGCTGCTTCATCCATAACAACAGTAGCATTTCCATATCGCTCAACAGCTTGGATTGGGAATATTGCTTTTTTTAAAGCTTGTCCTAAAACAATTCCACAATCTTCAACTGTATGGTGAGCATCAATATGCAAATCACCAGCACATGATAATTCAATATCAATTCCACTGTGTTTTGATAAGGCTTCTAACATATGATCAAAAAATCCTACACCTGTATGAATATTTGATTTTCCACTACCATTGATATCTATTTTACATTTAATATCAGTTTCTTTTGTTTTTCTATTAACTTCTATCATAATTTATATCCTAATTATTACTTACTTATAACTGCGTTATTTAAACTATTTGCATTTTTAAAATTTTGAGCATCTTCATAACTATTAAAACCCTTTACAAATACCTTATGTAAAGTTTTCCCATTTACAAAAACTTTTTCAACATCAACTTTATTATTTCTAAATTTCTTTTGATAATCATTTTTAGTTTTAATTGCACCTGATTCTATACTAAATGCTCCAACTTGAAGACTATAAACTCCAACTGTTGCAAAGCTACTATTACTTGTTTGTGTTCTTGAAAGCTTCGTAGTTGTAGAAGAAACACTTGGAATTGCTTTTGGAAAAGTCGCAACATTAGTTGTTTTAATGTTATCTTCTTTTATTTCTAAAGGCTCTAATGCATCAACACCTGCTTCAACTTCAGGAACAGAAGCAACTCGTGTTTGAGGAACTTCTAAAATAGGAGCATTACTATTTTCTATTTCACCATTATATCCTAAAACAGTGATTTTTACTTTTGCAGTACCACGTCTAACCATATCAATTTCATGTGCAGCTTTATTTGATAAATCTATGATTCTACCTTTTACAAAAGGTCCCCTATCATTAATTCTTACAATTATTGATTTTCCATTTTCTAAGTTATTTACTTTTACTACTGTATTCATAGGTAAAGTTTTATGGGCAGCTGTCATATCATACATATTATAAACTTCACCATTTGATGTTTTTTTAGAGTGAAAATCAGGACCATACCAAGAAGCAATCCCCTCAAAATCATCCCCAATATTTGCAATAAATGGGTAATATGTAATTCCAAATACACTATATGGTCTCATTGTATATTTATGCATTTGTTTTGAATTATTAATTTTTGAATTATTTGTATCTTTATAAAACTTATCATAATCAACCTCTGAACTCTTTTGTGAACATCCTGTAAATATGAATAGAGTTAATAATACACTTAATAATAGACTACTTTTTATACCTTTACTTATAAATTTCAATACTATCTCCTATATTTATTAGATTTGATTTCTTTTTATTATCAGATTTAAGTTTTTTTACACTCATATTATATACTTTTGCAATAGATTCGAAAGAATCTCCTTTTTTTACTTTATAAATTAGTACTTTCTTTTTATCACTCTTTTTAGAATCTACAACTTTTTTATCAACACTTTTTTTAGTTTGCGTCTCTTTTTTATCAGTGCCTTTTTTAGCTTGAGTTTCTTTCTTTTCACTAATTGGTTTTATACTAGCAATTTTTTTATTATAAATTTCTAATTTACTCTTTGGAATATAAAAATTAGCCTTAGAATCTTTTGGTAATGCTTGTTTTCGAATATGCTTATTCATCTTTTCAAGTTCACTTGAACTAAAAGAAATAGCACTTGCTACTGATTTTAAAGACACACCTTTAGGAAGTTTTACTTTTTCTAACTTATAAGGACTTTTCTTTATATCATCAAATAAACCTCTATTTGAAAGCATTGAAAAAACAACAATTCTTTTTAAATATGTCACTGTTGATTCAGGTAAATACTGTTTTTGCTTATTATTTTGAACTAAATATTCAAAATTAAAAGGAACTTCCATACCTTGTAATTCACCATAAATACCATAAAGAGATGAAACACCTCTTTTAGTTCTTTGATAATCATCAAGAGACCTTTGATAACTTCTAAAAAGTCCACTATTTCTATTTGGGTTTAGTTCTAGATATCTATCTATCGAAGCTCTTGTAATTGCTTCAATAACTCTTCCTTCGCCACTGTTGTAAGCTAAAATAGATAAATACCATTTTTTATCAAATTTTTTATAATATCTTCGTAAATACAAACTTGCTGCATCTGTTGATTTAATTAGATCTAATCTTTCATCAATAAATTCATCATTTCTTAATTTCAAATGTTTTGCAGTGTCTGGTATTATTTGCCATAAACCAGCAGGGGAATTTTTACCTCTTGTTTGATTTACAAAACTTGATTCAATCATTGGTATAAAAAATACAGCATCATGAAGATTTTCATTTTCAATTTCTGCCCTTACAATTTGGGCATTTAATGAAGATTTTTTTAAAATATTTCTAAAATAACTAATTTTGCTTTTTGATGAATATTCATTGTAAATACTAACTAATTCAGAATCAGATATAAATGATGGGTCAAGTCCTAGTTCTTTTAAAACTTTTAAATCACCATTTGTTCCAATATTAGCCCAAAGCGTATTAATTAAAAAAAATATTAGTATAATAATCTTATTCAAAAATCTCCATTTTCTTGATATAACCTAAATTATATCTAAGAAAGACTAGAAAACTCTTTAAATAATTTTTTAGCATTATTTGTAGTTAGTTCTTGTATCTGTGTTTCACTAAACTCTAATAGTTCAGCCATTTTTTGAGCAACAAAAACAGTATAGTAAGGTTCGTTTCTCTCTCCTCTATGAGGATGTGGAGTAAGATAAGGGGCATCAGTTTCAATTATTAATTTATCTTTTGGAATTTTAGGTAAAACTTCAACTAATTTTTTTGCATTTTTAAAAGTTAAAACTCCACCTATTCCAAAATAAAAATTATGCTCAGATAAAGGAAGTAGATGTTCACTTGCATTATAACAATGAAGAACCCCTCCAACTTGTTTTGCATCATGATTTATTAAAATTTCTCTTGAATCATTTGACGCTTCTCGAATATGAATAATCAAAGGTTTTTTTACTTTTTTAGCAAACTCAATCTGAGCTATAAAAACTTCTTTTTGTTTTTTTATATTTTCAATTTTCTCATGTTCATCTTCGGGAAGTCTAAAATAATCTAAACCACATTCACCAACTGCAATACACTTTGGATGATTTATATATTTATTCATCGTTTCTTCATTATATGAATCTATATCATAAGGATGAATTCCAACAGCAAAATATACCTCTTCATATTTTTCAGCTAAGGCAAGAGCTTGTGGTAAATCATTAAAATCAGCACCAGGAATTAGAAATCCCTTTACACCATGTTCTAATGCATTTTGAATAACCGTATCTATATCTTCGTAATATTGCTTGTTGTCTAAATGACAATGTGTATCGATAATTATGATAAAAGCCTTTTATTCACTAAGTTTACAATATTATTTATTTGAGAAATTTCAGATGCTCTAATCCATGCGTCAATTCCAAAGTTCTTAAATGCTTCATAATCACTATCATCTTCTATAACTGCAATTGAAACATATTTTTCATTACAAATTTTTGATTTATTCTCTTCAAATTCAAATATAGTGTCAATATTTATAATTATAATATCAGCATTACCACTTGTTCCTGAATGAAAATGTTCAACATTAAAGTCTGGATTAAATAAAGACTCATCCACATCACAAAATGTAACTATATTCATAATACTATCTCCTATATTTTTATATTGAATATTCTACCTAAAAAATTATTAATTTTCTAATTTATAAATTTCTAACTTACGTTTAAATTTTGCACAAAGTTCAAAATAATTTTCTAAAGGGCGGACATCTTCTCTGCCACTGCATGAAAGTTCAATTATCTTTCTTCCAACTATTCCTT
>JAHIWE010000045.1 GCA_018816105.1 bacterium
AAAAAGCTATTGAAATAGCAAAAAAACAAGGATATGCAATAGCAATTGGTCATCCTCATAATATTACTTTACAAGTATTAAAAGAGTCTAAACATCTATTAAAAGATGTTGAACCAATATATATGAATAAACTTCCATATTTATAAAAAATCCGTTATAATAATTTTATTTATTATAATGGATTTTTATGATTTCAAAAATTAACTTTAAAATCGATGAACTATCATCAATGAAAAAATATCCTTCTGAGCTTTTTTATATTGGAAATACAAATCTTCTAAATAAAAAAAAGATCTCTATAGTTGGATCTAGAAGGCCAAACTCATATACTAAAGAGTTTACACACAAACTAGCTTCAAAACTCTCCAGTACAAATATATGCATAGTAAGCGGTGCTGCTATGGGTGTTGATACAATTGCCCATCAAGGGGCTAGCTCAAATAATACAATTGCAGTTGTAGCTAATGGCTTAGATATTAGATATCCAAGTGTAAATAAAAATCTAATTATTGATATAGAAAAAAATGGATTAATAATTTCTGCTTATAAAGAAAACGAAAAAGCTAGAAATTATACTTTTGTTCTACGAAATGAAATAGTTGTAGCCCTTGGAGAAATATTAATCGTCACACAAGCTGATATTAATTCAGGAACTTTAACTTCAGTTGAATATGCTTTAAAAATGGGAAAAAAAGTATATACTCTTCCTCATAGATTAAATGAAAGTTTAGGAACTCAAAATCTTTTACAAAAAGGATTAATTGAAGCTATTTATGATATTGACAAATTTATTGAGAATATTTGCGGTATAAAAACAAGCTCTTCAAATGATGAAATATTAAACTTTTGTAGAAATAATCCAAGTTATGATGAAGCTATGCATAAATTTCCAAATAAAATATTTGAATATGAGTTAGAAGGAAAAATCAAAATAGAAAATGGTAAAGTAATTGTATTATAAAACTTGTAAAATTTTAAAATAAATTAATCCTTATTAGAAATAAACTTTCTACCTTTTACATTTAACAAAATTATGTATCCTACTATTCCTGAGAATAAAGAGCCTAATAAAATTGCTAATTTATCAGTATAATAAAATGTAGATGAATCAACATAAGCTAAAGAATCTATAAATAAACTCATAGTAAATCCAACACCAGTTAAAACAGCTACTCCATATAATTGAGCCCAAGAAACACCAGTTGGGAGTTTAGTAAGATTTAGTTTTACTGCAATAAAAACAAAAGTAAATACACCTAATTGTTTACCGATAAATAAACCTAAAAATATTCCTAAAGAAACAGAATTATTCATTTGTTCTAGAGAAATTAATCGAAGATCAATTCCTGCATTTACAAAAGCAAAGATAGGTAAAATAAAATATGCAACCCAATTATGAATAAAATGCTCTAGTGTTCTAATAGGAGAAATATGTTTTCTTTTTTCATTTATAATACTCAAAGGAATTGTAAATGCAAGAATAATTCCCGTTAGTGTGGCATGAACTCCTGTTTTTAAAACACAAATCCAAAGAATAAATCCAACAAGAGCATATACACTTAAATAAGGAACTTTAAATCTATTTAATAAAATTAGTATAATAATACATATTGTTCCAAAAGCCAATGACACAAGAGATAGTTCAGCCGTATAAAAAAATGCAATAATTAAAATAGCTCCCAAGTCATCAAAAATAGCTAAGGCCATTAAAAATATCTTTAATGATGTTGGAACTCTATTTCCAAGTAATGCCAAAATACCTAAAGCAAAAGCTATATCAGTGGCTGTGGGGATAGCCCATCCTCTAAGTGCAAAATCATCACTATGATTAAACAAAAAGAAAATCAATGCAGGAATTAGCATCCCACCAATAGCGCCAATTAAAGGAAGTGTTACTTTTGAGATTTTTGAAAGATGCCCCAAAATTAATTCTCTTTTTATTTCTAAGCCTATCATTAAAAAGAAAATAGCCATTAAGCCATCATTTACCCATAAGATTAATGGTTTTGATATTTCAAGACTTGTTCCTACTCGAAATTCAATTTTTGTATGTAAGAATGTATTATAAAATTCAGAAAGAAATGTGTTACTAAAAATTAATGCAATGATTGTAACAAAAATTAAAATAATTCCAGAAGAGGATTCTTTTTCTAAAAACTTTCCTACTAATACTTTCATAATTACACCCTTAAGTTATATTATGATTATATTTTAGTAAAGAAAGCTTTAGTAATAATTAAAAGAAAGAAATTAATGTTTTAATTAATATCCGCTATCTTAAATATAAATATCAACGAGAAGTCATTTAATTTGCTAATATCTTTACTTCCAATTTTTAATCATCTAAATAATCCAATAAGAAGCCATTTTTGTTAAATAATATTTCTTTGCATTTAATATTTAAAGTCAAAGTTTTATTTTGTTCTTGCTTATTTTCTATAATATTTGCAACTGCACTTATATAATAAATATCACCTCTTTGAAAATCTATAAAAATCAATTGTATATTTGGATTAGAATATATATTTCCAATTGTATTAAAAAGGTTATTACCTGGTAAATCTACAAACTGTAAAGTATCATTTGATATTACACTTATAAAACCTTTCTCACCACCTTTATAAGAAACATCCAAACCATAGTTATTATGTTTTGAAGAGATAAAAAATGTATCACAATTTGCTAATAAATTTATAAATTCACTATTTATTTGTACTAATTTTTCAACTTTTTGTTTATCCTTAATTTTAAGCTCATTTTTCAAAAATTTTTTCGCTATATATTTTGGGCAATTAGAATATATTTGATTAATACTAACTTCTAATTTCTCTTTGCTTGAATTTACATTTCCATTAATTCTTATACGCATCTTTCTTTCAAAATCTAAGCCAATAAAACCAAAGGGAGCATTATTAAGTAATAAAAACTCTTTATGAATATATGTATGATGAGTTAAGCTTATCACAATATTCTTATCATCAATAACCGTTATAAAAGGCTTTATATCATAAACAATAAAAGTAAACTGCTTTGTATTTTTTAAAGCAATACTTATCACACAAAAATTAAGATTCTCTAAAAATTGTGCAGCAATACTAGGAATACTATTTTTAATATTAGAAGAAAGAGTGTCAGCTGATTTTCTGACACCCATTACTTCTTGAATATGATATTCGCCCTTATGAAAAATATCATTCATATCTTAAAAAAATCCACAAGAACTATGATCTTTTATTTCTGGGTTACACTCATCAATACCCTCAGCAATACAAACTTCTAATCTAACACCACTTGGATCTAAGAAAAATACTCCACCTGATTGTGCCCCTTCAGCATGGCTAACTATTCCATCATAAATTTTTGATACATTATTATCATCTAACTTTTTCTCGAATGCTTTTAACTCATCAACACTATCAACAATAAATGCCAAGTGATGTAATCCAGCAGTATTTTTAGAAAAACTATTTTGTGCTTGTTCCCAAAGTGTTATAATAATTTCTCCATCATGACCTAAAAAAATATATCTTTTATCTTCTAAAGTCTCTTCAAATATAACCTCAAAACCAAAAAGATTTATATAAAACTCTTTTGATACTTCCATATCTTTAACATTAATTCCTACATGTCCTACTCTCATATTCTCTCCTTCTTTATATACTAACTATTAAAGTAAATATAGATAGTTAATAAAATGGTAGCATTTTTAAACTAACCTGTCAAATATTTTTTAATAGTTAGTGCAATTTTATTGTCAATAATGCAAATAAATGATATAATTCAAATAAAAAAGGAAGTGTTATAAAAGATTTTTTACTCATTGGAGAGCACAATATTACTGATTTTACAAATACTCAATTTACACCTTATGGAGAAATAGTTGAAAATTTTGAAAACTTTGATGATATTGAAGATTGGTTTATAAAAAAAGAACTTATAAATGAGAGATTAAATATATCTGATGATGAAAAAAAGAAATTTTATAAAGAAATTATAGAATATAGAGCTCTAATGAGAAACTCTTTTAAAGAGTATATTCAAGAGAATAAACCTTTAGAATTATTGGTAGAAAAAACAAATAACATCCTTATAAAGAGTCAAACGCATCCTTTAATACAAAAAAATGAACAATCTTACTCTTTAGAGTTTGTTCCTAAAAAAACTGAAAATTTATTACTTACAAAAATAGCTATTGAATTAGTTAAACTTCTTAGTTCAAAAGAGTTTAAATACTTAAAAAAATGTGATAATCACAAATGTAGTTTATACTTTATAGATACTTCAAAAAACCACTCAAGAAGATGGTGTAGTATGGAAATATGTGGAAATAGAGCAAAGGTAAGTAAATTTAATAAAAAGAAAACAATTAAAATATAATTAAAATTGATATTAACTTATGCTTCTAAAACTTCCCTGCTAAAATTATATAATTATACCTTTTACTATAATTTATTTTAGTATGGAAAGTTTTGTGAAAAAATAAAATTTATTAGTGTCTTAATTGATAAGTGATATCCCCTGCACCAACACCTAAAACAATACCTTTGTTATAAGTTTTTATAATTTTATTTTCACCTATTAATTGAATCTGTCCTTGTGTAGTTTGAATACTATGAGCAAAAATTGGATTATATTTTGCAAACTCTTTTTCAAAATCAATCTTTACTTTTTTTTCACCTGCGACTGTCCAAATAGGAAGAATTACAAGTTCATCACATCCTTCAAAACATTTTTTGAAACCTTCAAGATTATCAATTGTTCTTGAGTATTTATGTGGTTGCCAAATAACTACTTTTTTTGCCATTTTTTTAATATTATCATATTCAAGAAGTGCGCTTATAGTTGCTTTTATTTCTGTTGGATGGTGTGCATAATCATCGATTACTACAAATTCATCATTTGCTTGAACAATATCAAATCTTTTTTTGATTCCCTTGTAATTTAAAATATTTTTTCTAATAGTTTCAATATCTAGCTCATTTAATGCAGCCAATATTGCTAGTGAAGCATCAATAGCAATATGATAACCAAACCCCCAAACATCAAAGAAACCTAAATCTAATAATTCAAATCTTGTATGAGGTTCATTATCTATTAATACATAATTAATATTTTTTATATCAACACTTGGATATAACTTTACTGCATTTTCATTTATATTTAATTTTTTCAAATACTCATCTTCTGCATTTATAACAATTTTCTCACCTAAATTTATAAATGTTTCATAAGCTTGGAAAAATTTATCATAATCATAGTTATAGTATTCCATATGTTCAGGTTCTGCGTTTGTAACTATTGAACAATATGGATTTGAAAGTAAAAAACTAGCATCAGATTCATCTGCTTCAAAAGCCACTAAATCACTTACATATCTAAAGTTTGAACCAAAATCTTTTGAAATTGCGCCAATTAATGCAGAAGATTCTAAAATAGAAGCTAAAATTGCTGTGGTCGTAGATTTACCATGAGCTCCAGCTACACAATAGTTTTTCTTATCTCCCAAGATAATAGGTAAAGCTTCTTTTCGTGAAAGAGTTCGTATTTGCTTAAGTCGTGATTCCATTAATTCAGGATTTTCATCAGTAACGGCTGCTGAATAAATTACTAAATCGAAGTTATCATCTATATTTGAAGCATCTTGAGGGCAAGATACTTTTATACCTTCATTTTCCAAAGCTTTAGTAATTGGTGAACTTTTCATATCCGAACCACTTATTTCATGCCCATCAAAATTTAAAAATCTTGCCAAGGCAGAAAGGCCAATTCCACCAATTCCTATAAAATGTACTTTCAATTAATTTCCTAATAAATGTTTTAAATTTTTATATTCTGTTTCTAAAATATCTTTATTCTCATCTAAGAATTCTTGATTATCAAATCTAAATTTTGTAATAAAATATCCATATTTTTCATCATCAACATCAGCTTCTAAATCAACTCTTGTATCATAAAAATCATCAAGACCAATTTTTGAAGATAAAAAGATAATCAAAATATTTAAAGATTTTAATAAAGCCTCATCATCAACAATATTTGCTAATACAAATATTAAATCTTTTGCTCCATCAAAATTATCATGTGACCATTTTTCAATTGAATGCTCATATAAGGCTCTAACATATAATAAATTATCACCTTCAAGATTTAATTTTTCATGTTTTGCTAGAATTTTTTCAACATTTGAAAATGATGTTTTTAAAATTTGCTCATATAATTTATTTACTTTTTCTTCATCTAAATCAAGTACTAACATAGAATCTAATGTTTCATACATTAAACCTATATCTTCAGCTTTCATAGAATTAACTCTAGCTTCTTCTAAATATTTTAAAAAATCTGGGTTTGTCCGTGCTTCAAATAACTGTTCTTTATCCATCTATAAAATCCTTTAATCTTGTAAGTACATCTCTTGTTTTTTCTTCATTTTCAACAAGTGCAATTCTAATATATCCTTTACCTAAACCATTTCTTCCTAAAAAGCTTCCTGGTAATACTTTTACATTTTTTTCTTTATATAAGTTTCTTGTAAACTCTAATTCATCTTTTACTTCTAGCCAAATATAAAAAGTTGCATCAGGAACTGGCGTACCTAAAATCTCATTTGCAATTTCAAAATTCTTTTTATAAATCTTTCTAAAACCTGCAACATGCTCTTGATCATTCCAAGCAACTGCTGCTGCTTCTTGTAATGGAACAGGACTTGCACATCCTACGTAAGTTCTATATTGTAAATACTCTTTTAAAATTTCTGCATCACCTGCAACAAATCCACTTCTTAAACCTGGCGCACTACTTCTTTTTGATATAGAATTCATTACAAGAACATTTTTAAAGCTATCATTTCCAACAAGAATAGAAGCTTCTAAAAGTGAAGCTGGTTTTGTAGCTTCATCAAAATATATTTCAGAATAACACTCATCATTTATTAAAATAAAGTCATATTTTAAAGCTTTTTCTACCCAAGTTCCAAGCTCTTTTATACTCATTGAAGCTGATGTTGGATTATTTGGGAAATTGATTATTACTAAATCACATCTTTTTAAATCTTCTTCACTAAGATTTGCTTTAAAGTTATTCTCTTTTGTTAAATCAATATGAATAACTTCTGCTCTTGAAGCAATTGCAGCACCTTCATAAATTTGATAAAAAGGGTTTGTAAATGCAATTACTGGGTCTTTTTTATCAAATAAAGCAAACTGTGGGAAGTTAAATAAAACCTCTCTTGTTCCAAATGATGGAACAATTTGATTCATTTGCAAACTTACATTAAATCTTGTTTTCACAAAATTTATCATTGATTCTCTTAAAAATGGCTCACCAATTGTTGATGGATATTTTTTTAATAAAGAACTTGTTTCTTTTAATTTATCTTGTATAAATTGTGGTGTTTCAAATTTTGGCTCACCTATAGTCAAAGCTGATAATTCATATTTTTCATTTGGAACTATATCTTGCAATAACTCATTTAATCTTTCAAATGGATATTTTTCAAAATTCATAAATCTATTTCCTTTTATTATTCTTCAACTATTGGAATTAATAATTGATTATATTTATTCATATCAAATGCTATAAAATCGCTATTTGTATATAAAAATTTAAAAGAGAATCGTTTTTTAAACATATCCTCTTTTAAAGGTAAAATCTGTAGCATATTTCTTTGTTTTTTCAATTCTCTAATTGGGTTCTCACCACTTGTAACTACTTCTAATTTCTCATTAAATATTTTTGCAAGATTTTCAAAGTGGTCTAGAAGATTTGACTTTCCTTCTTTTTCACCAATTGGATCTAAGTCAAATACTTTTGTTTTCACTTTTAATTGACTTGAAATATCAAATACAATAGGTGAAATCTGTTCATAAGAGTTTGTATCATTTAATATAATTACTGTTCTTTTAATTGATTTTAACTTCTCTTTCCCAAATTTAAAAACAGGAATTTTAAGCTCAAGAACTGATTTTGTATCATTTTTATTTTTGAACATCTCTTGAGTTAACATAATCATACCAATATTATGTTTTCTTGCATCTTCTTTTATAATTTTTGCAAAACCTTTATTTGAATAATCAATAAGTAACATAATAGTACTAAAATATTTTAATTCTTTTTTTATTAAATCCATTATATCAACAGTTGTTGGTCGAGTAACTCTTACAATCAATGAATTGTTTTTTAATTTTTGATTTAAATATTTAGCTTCTTCAATAGCTTTTTTTACACTATTTTCATCTTCTAAATATAAATCTAAATATAAATAGATATTACTTCCAAATGGCATAGGAAATTGACCTTGAGTTTTTCCTATTACATTATAAACTTGCATTAAAACTTCAGGTTTTCCAATAACCAAAATAACATCATTTGGTTTTAAAACTAAAGAAGGTTTAATTGTAATCATCTTTTGGTTTCTATAAAGTCCAAAAATTTTCCACTCTTTTTGCTCAATAGAACCTATATATCTATATGCATAAGAGCTTCCAAAGGGAACCCTAATCTCCATAATCTCACCTTGTTTTAGACCAATATTTTGAGCAAGTACTGGAACATTTGGGAGTTTTTCAACCATTCCATTAGCTAATACTTCAATACCTCTATAAATATTTACTAAAGGATCATTTGCTTTAATTCCCCAATAATCTAAAACAGTCATCTGAAGATTTTTAGTATGTTCTCTAATATTTTTAATTACATTTAACATCTCATCTTTTGAGTTAAGTGCAATTAGAACTTCAGTATGTATGTTTTTATCCAAAACCATAGAAAGCTTTGATTTAGATGTTGGATCAAATTTATAAAATGTAAAATTTGAAGGTTTTTGTACAGGTAATATTACATCACTCATGTAAATAACATCATAACTATTGTCACCTGTATTAGCTTCAATAATTCTTTGCATTAACTTTTTTGCAACAATACCATCTAGTATAATTAATATTTTTTTCATGGGGTGATTATATCTTTTTCGTACTAAATATTTGGTTCGGAAATATTATGATTTAAAAACAAATTTTAGAAAGTAATTTTTATTTCTTTGGAATAGCAAAAATAAATTTTGCACCAAGAGTTGTGTTCTCAACTGTTAGTTTTCCACTCATGTTTTTTTCCATAATCATTTTTGACATATATAAACCAATTCCCGTACCTTGATTTTTTTCTTTAGTTGTAAAATACGGTTCAAATATTTTTATTAAAATATCTGGATTTATTCCTCCTGCATTATCTTCTATTTCCAAAAATCCAAACTCTTCGTTTTCATATATATTAATATTTACATATGGATTTTTAATTTCTTTTTCAACTAATACATCTTTTGCATTTGCTAATACATTTAAAATAGCTTGTGAAAATTCATTTGGAAAACCAAAAACTCTTTCTATTTTTTTAAAATTTTTATTTATCTTAATATAATGAAATGCGAAACTTGCACTTACTAAAGTAATAGATTGGTCTGTCATTTCTTCAATTGAAAAATAGCTTTTTTCTTTGTTTGGTTTAAAAAAATTTCTAAAATCATCTATTGTTTTAGATAAATAGTTTGAAGACTGAATAATAGTATTCAACTTTGCTATTTCATTTTGTTCAATAGAAATGCCAAACTCTTTTTCAAGTTTAATACCACTAGCACATGTGGTAATCAAAGATAATGGTTGTCTCCATTGGTGGGCAATATTTCCTATCATTTCTCCTGTTGCTGCAAGTCTTGATTGTTGAACTAAAATACTTTCTTGTTGAATTCTTTTTTCTATTTCTTGTTTCACTTTTTTATCAAGTGACTTATTTAATTCTTCAAGTTCTGTTGTTTTTATTTCTAATAATTTATTTGTATTATCTAAATCTTTTGTTCGTTGAGATACTCTATCTTCTAGTTTTTCATGGGATAATTTTAACTGGGTTTGCGTTTCATCAATTGCGGAAATCATATTATTAAAAGTTTGAGACAATTCTCCTACCTCATCATCTTCTTTATAATTACTTCTTAGTTTTAAATCCCCTTTAGAGATTTTATTTGCCATGTTATTTAATGCAATAATGGGTTTTGATATAGATTTAGAAATAAACAAAGAAATAAATAGAAAAACAACAAATAATATACAAAAGAATGTAATAAATCCTAAATAAAAAGTAGTTAATCTGTTATTATATTCATCCAAATTCATACTTAAATGAATCCATCCCCATTGAACTCCTGAAAAATAAATAGGATAAACATAATGAAATACTTCTTCATTTAATATTGAAGACTTAAGTAGGATAGATGTTTCAGTATCTTTTTCTAAGGCAGTAAATTCCTGAGGGATTTTATTATCATATGTCCATGAATCATTTTTTATAATAAAATATGATTTATCCATTTTTGAAATAATTACATTTTCTAATTTTTCATTATTTTTTATATACTCAGTTAAAAAATCAACAATTCTAGAACTATCATTTAAAATCAAAGCATCAGATAATACAAAAACAACTAGCTTATTTATATTTTTAACTTCAATTTCTAAAGAGTTTAATAACATTTGTTTTTGTGTAGAAACTGAATACACTGCAAATGAAGCACTTACAAATAAGAATAAAATAAAAAAATATTTAAATATCTTTAAAAATATTGTATTTCTTGGTAGATTCATTAGTTATACTTTTTTTTCAATTCTTTATACTCTTCATAAAAGTTTTCCATCTCTTTTAAATCTTCAAACTCTATTTTTGAAGCTGAATCTAAATTAATTAACTTAAGAAATTCTCTAAAATCATTTTTGAAATCTTTACTATCTACTATTTCATTTATTAAATCTACTGATTTTTGAGGAGTGTCTTTATGGATTGATGTAAATGATGCAAAAAATATTTCCGGTGATTTTTCTATAATCATTAAGTTTTTTGATAATGAAGGATTAAGTATTAACATATTTTCATAAACATCTTTTTCAATGATACAAAAATCTGCTTTATTAAAATATACATCCAATAGTGCTGTTGATGGTTTTGATGAAAATAATTCATTTTTAATTATATTTTCATATGCAGTATGTGTATTTTTTAAATATAAATAATCTAACCAAATTGAATAACTTTGACTATATTGTGTATTCATGAAAACTTTATTTTTTAAATCTTTTAAAGAATTAATTTTAGAGTTCTTATTTGCAATTAATAATAATTGAGAATAATTCACTTTACTATTTTTATAAATAAATGGATTTTCAGATATTTCTTTTATCATATTTTTATTTTCAAAATACGTTTCTGGATTAATTACAATTGCATCAATATTTTTTCTTTCTTTAAAATCTTTTAATAAAACTTTTTCATCTTTATAAAAAATTACATTAAAATCTTTTTTATAATCTTTTTTAATCTTTTCTACAAGATTTATAGTCAACTTTTCAATTCTATCTTGATTTGAAATTGTATTATGAAAACTACTAATTCCAAATGTAAAATTACTCTCATCTTGCGAATATAAACTAGAAACTAAAAAAGATAATAATACAAAATATTTAAAAATTTTCATCTATTTTTTTTCCTACTAAATTATCTATTTTTGATAAAGAAACTAGATAATCATGTACATATTTCAAATAATCGGCTTTTACATAAGCTTCTGTTAATTGTGATTGAATCAAATCTTTTGCTTCAATCATCTCATATTGGAAACCTTTTAGATTTAATTCACTATTTTCACTTGCAGTTTCAACTGCATCTTTTAATATTTGAATTTGCTTGTATCCCATGCTACTTGTTAAAAATTCATTTTTTAACTGAAGTGCAAGCCCTTCTTCTAATAATATTTTTTGTTCATCTATAACTTTTTTGTTTAGTTTTTTTTCTATAACACTATTTGTAGTTCTAAAACCATCAAACAAAGACATTTTTACAGCAATTCCTATATTCCAAGTATTTTGATTATCTTCACTTAAATAACCATATTCATATGAATTATAAGTTTTATTTACATTTCCAAAAACTCCAACTTGTGGATAATATGCAGATTTTGATTCTTTGATTTGTTCATCTTTTATTTTTACTGCTAAGTTAATTTTACTAATATCAGGATTTAATTCATATGATTTTTGGATCATTTTTTGTAAAGGAATATTTTGATTTAATATTTCATCTTCATCATAAGAAATAGATACAGTATCATCCCATTTTAAACCAATAAGATTTGCTATCGCATTTTTTAACATTTCTCTATTTAATTCTATTTTTGAAAGTGTTGATTGAATTAAAGATGTGGTTAATTTAGCATTTAGATAATCTGTTCTATTAATTTTTAATGTAGTACTATTTTCCATAAACTCTTTTGCAAGAATAGTACTAAGCTCCATATTCCTATAAATTTTATTTACTATTTCATATAATTCATTTGTTAGAATATATCCATAATAATATCTTTTAACATCAAAAGTAACATCATTTTCACTTCTTGTAATTGAAGCTTTTACAAGTTCTTTATTTAACTTTGCTTGATTAATAATAGCATCAATTTTCCCACCTGTATAAAGTGCATAATTTAACTCTAAAGTTCCTCTTACTGTATCTCTTCCCATTGCTTTTGTATCAATATCTGCGCTTATTGAGCCTGTTGGAAAGGCACTAATTGGTGTTGCTGCAATTTGCGATTGAGCAGTATCTCTTGCTACTCCAGAGGGCATATTTAAAGTATTTGCTAGTGCTAAAGTTTTTGTAAATTCAGGAGATAATGTAAACGTTCCTCTTTGCTCAAAAATTGTATCTTGATTATTTCTATTTGCATAAAATATTGCATTTAAACTTGGATAATTTGCACTAAGTGCCTGTTCATATTGAGCTTGAGCTATTTCTAAATTTATTCTTGAAATTTTATTTAAACCATTGTTATCAAGGGCTAAAGAT
>JAHIWE010000007.1 GCA_018816105.1 bacterium
TTATAAATATAAATAAGATTATTCCAAAAATAATAATAGTAGCTACTACCCACTTGATAATTAACTGATAATCTGTTTTACTCTCAACTTTTAATGAAACCCATTTATTAAAAATAGCCTGTTTTTGTTCAAAAGAAATACTATCAATTGCCTTATTCAAAATATCATTTAATAAAGGCTCATCATTTCTACTACCAATTCCTAATTTCCATATTTCTTCAAATCTACTACTTACAATTAACTGTCCCATATACTTATTTTGTATTTCATACGCTGTTGTTGTTAAGGTATCAATAAATCCATAAAGTTCACCATTTTTTACTTTTTCTAAACCTATTTCAATATTATCAACTTCAATCAGATTTATATTTGGATACTTTTCTTTTAAAATATCTATATAAGCATAACCTTTTACAATTCCTAATTTTTTTTCTAAAACATCTAAAATATTTGAAATATAAAACTCTTCATTTTTTGTTATGATAACCAATGGAGTTTCTATGTATGGTTTTGTAAAATTAAAATATTTTACTCTTTCTTTATTTTGCATTACTAAAGATAAAATATCACATTTTTTTTCCACCGCTAAAGAGTATGATTCAAGCCAAGTTTCTGTTGGAATAAAATTAATAGGAATTCCAATTCTTTGTTTAAATAGTTCAAAAAAATCTCCACTAATTCCCATATGTTTTGAATCAATATTTTTTTCATAAGGCATCCAATTTGGATCAATACAATAGCTTAACTCTTTTTTATTTTTTAAATATACTAATTCTTCTTGCGTCAAATCTAAATTATTTTTATACTCTTCAAAAATAAAATCTTTTACATCTAAATCATTTTTTGATAAGCCGTAATCTTTATATAATTGAGAAATATATTGAATTCTTCCTTTATCTACACTACCTAAAGAGACTTTTTTTCTATCAATCATTTCTTCAATAATATCAGCTTCATATCGCAAGTGTTCAAGTGATTTTTTTGTATTATATTTTTCATGAATTAATTGAATAATTTCTTCTTTATTATTTAGTGCATATTCCCAACCTTTTAATGTTGCTTTTTTAAATTTTTCAACACGCTCAGGATGATTTATAGCTTCATCTTTATTAGTAAATAAAATATCTCCATATAAATCAAAACCATAATGCATTGGGTTAATAATATTTATATCAATCCCTTTTTCTTTAAAATAAAAAGGTTCATTACTTAGATATGCAGGCATGGTAGATGCTTGATTATTTATCAATTTTAAATAATCATCAGCTTCTCTTTTTCTAGTAAAGTTCGGTTTAATCCCTAGCTTTTTAAACATAGCTAAAATTGTAAAGCCATCTATATCTTTTTCATAAAATATTATGTCTTTATCATTTAACTCATAAGGAGATGTTATTTCACTACTCTTTAAAGATATTAGCACACTAGGTGAATGTTGAAAAATAGGAGAAACAATAACTATTGGTTCACCTTTAGCTTTATATAGTAATAAAATTGAATCAGCTATTCCATATTGAGCAGAACCATTTATTACTTGTTCAATATTATTAAGTTCAATAGTTCTTTCTTTAATCTCAACATCTAAACCTACTTCATCATAAAAGCCTTTTTCTTTCGCAGCATAATATCCTGCAAACTGGAATTGATGAAACCATTTTAATTGAAGAGTTACTTTTTCTTGAGAAAAAGAGTATGTAAAGAACAACACTATTAAGAGAATTTTAAATTTAAATATTCTTTTTATAATATTTGTCATATAAACCTTTTTAGTATAATTAACATTATTATACTAAAAATTATAATTATCCATACTATTTTTTTGATAATTGAACTAATTTATTTATATTACTAAAAAATTAGTTATATAAATAAAATCAATCTTCCATCCCAATTCTCAAAAATCCAGTAAAGGCTGCATTATCAATCTTAAGTGTTTTATGAACATTTTTTTTCATCTCATTTAACACTTTTTTATAAGAGTCATAAAATTCAAAACTTGGAGTTGGTTTGTAAACTAGATTTTGTAATTCAAAATATTTGATTACATTTTTTGTAGTAGTAGGTTTTATAAAATACTCTTTTTGTCTATCGTTATAATATAAAACAACAGAAATTATCGTCCATTTTGCAAGATTATATTGAGCTAAAAACTCAACTAAACCCTCAAATCCATTTCTTTTATTTCCATGTAATAGCTCATAAAGCTCTATACTTAACATATCTTTTTCATAAGAAGTTAAACTTGCTAACATATCACGGAATTTTAGTTTATCAAATAACGAAATTAAAACAGATTTTTGAATAATCTTAAAAAAAGCATCTACAACTAAGTTTGGATTTGAAAAGTTCTCTTTTTTTAAATTTTCTTTTGTAAACTCTTCAAGTTTTGAAGGATTAAACTTTTTCATAGTTGGGAAAAACTTTGCATCTTCAAAACCCTTTGGATATTGAAATAAAAACTCCGCTTCCATATCTTTTAATTTTTCTAAATTCATCTTAACTCTTTTTAAATGATATTATATATGAAGATAAAATATCTATCACATCTGTGTAATCTTGGATATTTTGAGTAGCTTTTGCAGACAAAATTGCACCTTCAATAGTTGAAGCAATATATAGTGCAAGTTTTCTTGTATCACACTCTTTCATCTCATTTTTTTGTATTGAAATATCTAAAATATCTTTTATATTTTTTCTAAAACTTTGATAAATCTCTTCCATCAAAACTTTGAAATCTTCATCAATATTTGACATCTCTTGCACAATATTTGCTATTGGACAACCTTTGTTAAAATCCCTTTGGCTTGTATCTTTTATTCCACTTATAAAAGCTTCTAAATAACCTGATTCTAAAGCTAATATCAAAGAGTATCGTTGTACAAATCGTTCATAAATTTTCTCTTTTATACAAACCAATGCCATATCTTTTTTATTTTCAAAAAAATGGTACATTGAGCCTTTATGTACTTTTGCATTTTTTAATATTGTTGTTAATGATGCACCTTGATAGCCATTTGAGTAAATTTCACTAAAGGCTGAATCTATTAAATTTTTTCTTGTATTATTTTCCATTTTGAATTATAACATTTTAAACTTGACAAACTGGTCAAGTTTTAGTAATATTCTAGTTGACTCATAAGTCAACAATAAAAAAGGAAATAAAATGCCAATTATAAAAACATATGAAACAAATGAAGCAAGTGGTGAATTACTAGAAATTTATAATGAGATTATCAAACTACGAGGTGAAGTTGGAAACAATGCAAAACTATTTAGTTCAAGTCCTGAGCTTTTAAAACAACAACTTGATTTTATAAAATATTACTCAACTCACCCTACTTTATCAATGGCACTACTTGCTAGTATTAGAATTTGTGTATCAAGTAAAGAAGAGTGTAATTTTTGTATCGATTTTAATACAGCAATGTTGGTAAACCATGTAAAATGGAGTTTAGAAGAAGTACAATCTATGAAAAAAGATTTAGACAGTTCAAAATTAACTCAAAAAGAAAATGCCCTTTTAAAATTTGTAATCAACTCTATGAAAAATCCTCACAAAGTAAATGAAAATGATATGAATGATTTAAGAAAATTAGATTGGCAAGACAAAGCTATAATAGATGCTCTAAATCACGGAGCTAGAATGCTTGCAACTGATATAATATTTAACACATTTAAAATAGAAGATTATAAGGCTTAAGATTTCTAAGAAGTTTTGAAATTCAAAACTTCTTGTTTGATTAAATTAAGATTTTTTAACAAACTCTTGTTTTAATTTAATAGCTCCAACACCTGTAACTTTACAGTCGATATTGTGACCATCATTTCCCTCAACAAGTCTAATACCTTTGATTTTAGTACCAACTTTAATTCCAGATGAACTACCTTTAACTTTTAAATCTTTGATAACAGTAACATCATCTCCATCTTGTAAAATAGTACCATTTGCATCTTTTACTACTAATGCATCGTTATTTTCTAAAGATGCATCTTGTGACCATTCATGGGCACACTCAGGACAGATGTATAAATTTCCATCTTCGTAAGTATATTCACTTCCACATTTTGGGCAGTTTGGTAATTGACTCATTATTTTCCTTTAGACATTAAATACCCCATTATGCAATAATAATGCTTTCTTATAATTTAATACACTTTAATAGATAGTAATTAATTACTACTCTCACAAATTTTAATACTTAATATATCTTTTTCATAAAAAGTTAAAGAGGCTATTATATCACCTAGTTCTAACTTATCAGAGAAAAAAATTTTTACTCTTCGTAATCTTTTAAATAAATAGGTAAAAACTCTGATTCTAATTATTTTTATTTTTCTAAATTCATATATTTCTCATAATTTTTTATTTTCTTTCAACAATAAAATTGTAGCAAAAACAGATATTAGAATTCCTATAAGCATATTTAAATTAATTAATTCATTTTCATAAATAAACATAATAAAAGCAACAATTGCTGGATTTAAATAAACATAAGCCATTACTTTATTTGGCCCAATAACTATCGTTGCTTTTTGATATAAAAATACAGTAAATAGTGTTGCACCAATACTTAAATAAAGCATATAATAAATATTTTCTCTTTCTAATTTCATCCATTCAAAAGGAATATCAAAAATAATTAAAGCTAAACTCATCCAGATAATTCCTCCAAATAAAGTCATTAATGTTAAAACTAGAACTTCATCATCTTTTTCATAAAAATATTTTGCAGAAATTGAATATATTCCCATAGAAACAACAGCAAATAAAAATATAATATCTCCACTATTAAAAGTTAACTTAATTATAGCTTCCAAACTTCCATCAAATATAACAATTACAGTTCCTATCATTCCCAATAAATAAATTGATAATTTCAAAATATTTAATTTATCATTAAAAATAAAACTTGCAAAAATAGCAGTTAATAAAGGAACTAAAGTAAATAGTGTTGATGTGTTTAAGGCAGAAGTATATTCCAAAGCTTTGAATAATAATATAAAATATAAACTATAAAAAAGACTTATTTTAAGACCTTTTGAAAAACTTTGTTTGATTTTATTTCTATATTTTTTGCTAAGTAAAATAAATGGTAATAATACAGTAAATGCCAATACAAACCGGAGTAATGTAAGAGAAATAGGATTAATCAATCCTGAAATTTTCCCTGATATGATAAATGAGAATGCTATTAAAATAGTTGCGATAAATATTAGCATATGTGCTTTTAAATTTTGTGTCATTTTATAATTCCTTTTTTTGATGACAGTTTATATGAAAGATTTTTCTTTGTCATTTACATAAGTTGATTTTTTTGATAAGCTTCAAAAATGAATGAAAACGAGATACTTAATAAATTACAACAAACGATAAATTCATACTATCCAATTAGTGATACAACTTGGAATGAATTTAAAAATATATGTACAATAAGAGAGATAAAAAAAGGTGATTTTGCCTTTGATTTATATAGTAAAATAGATGAAATATCCTTTGTTTATAAGGGATTATTTAGAACTTTTTCTTTAAATGAAAAAGGAGAAGAATTTACTAAAAACTTTTTTTGGGAAACAAGATTTTATGGACCTATGGTCTCACTTTTAACAAATAGTGAAATAACTTCTTGTGTTCAAGCTATTGAAAACTCAATAGTTGTAGATATCAATCATACGAAATATAGAAAACTTTTATATAAATACGAAGATTTAAAAATGTATCATATTCTTTATTTAGAAAAACATTGGATAATGCAAAAGGACGATAATACATACTCTTTGGTACTAGAAGATGCAAAAAAAAGATACGATAGATTTTTAAAAGATTTTGAACACATAATACCAAGACTTTCACAATATCATATTGCTTCATATCTTGGTATTTCAGCTACTCACTTAAGTAGAATAAGAAAAACACTAAACAATTAATGTTTTTCTAATACATTCAATCTCATTAGGGGTAGTTTCACAACATCCACCAATAATTTTTGCACCTTTTGTATACCAAAGATGAGATAGTTTTGCATATTCTGGAGGGCTTAACTCACCTTTTTCCCAGACTTTTGTAATTGGATTATATTTTGAACCTCCATTTGGATAAGCAATAATTGGTTTAGAAGAAACACTTTTAATATTTTCAATAAGCATTGGAATATATTGAGGAGCAGTACAATTTATCCCAAGAGCACTTATGTGTTCATGTTTATTAAAATAAGTCATACACACTTTTATATCATCACCTGCATTTGTATAGTTTTCATCTTTTGCACTAAATGTAATCCATGATGAAGTATTTGGGTAATATTTTAATAAATCACAAATGATTTTTGCTTCTTTAAATGAAGGGATAGTTTCACAAGCCAAAATATCAGGATTTGTTTCAAGTATGATTTCTAATCTTTTTTTATGAAAACTTTTTAGCTCTTCATCACTTATTTTATAATCACCTGTGTATTCAGAACCATCAGCTAAATATGCTCCATAAGGACCTATTGAAGCAGCAACTAGAGGTTTTACTCTACTTTGCTTATTTTCAAATGCTTCCCAAAACTCATCTCTTGCTTCTTTTGCAATATTTATTGATAATTTTATTAATTCAATAGCTTTTTCTTGGGAAAAACCTTTTTTTAAAAAACCTTCAATACTTGCTTGATAACTTGATGTAATTATACAATCAGCCCCAGCTTCTAAATATTGTTTGTGAACTTCTTTTATTACTGATGTATCTTCATTTAAAAACTTAGCAGACCATAAAGAATCATTTACATCATGACCATTTCTTTGTATCTGTGTTCCAAGTGCACCATCGAGTATAAATACTTTTTGTTTTTGTAAAATTTTTTCTATAATATTCATAATAATAACCTTTAAGTAGAATCAAGACTTCCAAAAAATATATTTTATTTTTTATACTCATTTGCAAAATCTATGGCATTTTGAACTGCTTTTTTAGCTTGTGAACTATTTTTCCAACAAGTGCTATCTAAAATATCTGAAACAATATCAGTTATCTCTTCAACACTACTTTTAGATAAATCTTCTAAAGAATTAATACCAATTTGTTCAAATCGTTTTACAACCGTTTCACCTACATATTTTACTTTTAAGAGTTCTTCTTTTTGCTCTTTTGAAAATGCCATTATAATCTCCTGTAATCAAAAAATTTCAATAGGTTTAATTAAATCGTTTGGCTTATCTTTCATTAAAAACAATATGTTTTTTTCCATGTATTTTTTCCATAATTTACTCAAAGATATCGCCTTTATAATAATTGATAATAAAAATGTATCTTAAGTATTATTTGATTAAGGTTATTTGATTATTTTTATTACATAGTATCCATACTTTCATTTTAAGATTTTCAATAAAAGTTTTATCATGACTTACCACAATCAAAGCTTTATCATAATCAACTAAAGCTTTTTCAATGGCTTCAATAGAATCTATATCCATGTGATTTGTAGGTTCATCAAGTATAATCAAACTGATATTCTCTAATAATGCTTTTGCAATAAAAAGTTTTCTTAGTTCCCCAGGACTTGCAAAGATATTCTCCAAAAGATTTTTTGGATTTGAGGACATTCTTCTTATAAGAGTAAAAAGCAAACCTTTTTTTTCGTTATCAAAAAAGTCTATTTCTTCATATAATTTTTTGATTTGAATTTCTTCAATCTCTTGGGGAAGATATAAGTAGTTACTATTTAAACCAATCTTTGAAATAAAATATTTTAGAAAACTACTTTTTCCAACGCCATTATCCCCAATAATAGCTATTTTATCATTTGAATTTATGGATAAATTTGGATAATACAAAGTTTTTTCTTGGGATAATTTCAAACTTCCCTCTTCTAAGAAAAAAGAGAATAAATCCTTTTTTGAAATATTATTCTCTATTTTTATTCCTTTTGTAAACTCTTTATCTAATTCATTTCTTTTTAGTTTTTGATCTTCATATTTTTTAGAAAAAGTCGTGACAAGTTTTGAATCATTTTTATCTTTTCCTGTAAGTTTGGCAAGATTTATTTTTTCTTTTGAGTCTTTATCATTTTTATCTATATTTTTCTTAGACAATCTACTTTTTGATATTGATACTTTTTCTTTTTGATTTTGAATATTTTTTTGAAGTTTTTTTAATTCTTTGTTAATATTTTCATTCTCTTTTATCAAAAAATCTCTATGTTGATTGAACTCTTTTATAGCATTGTCATAATTACTTTTGTATGTGTAAATATTTTGATTTTTTATGATAACTGTATTTGTGCATAAAGTATTTAAAATCTCTCTGTCATGGCTAACTAAAATACCAATACCTCTAAAATTTTTCAAACCTTCTAGAACAATATTTTTTGAAGTATAATCCAAATGATTTGTAGGCTCATCCAATAATAAAACATCCACTTCTTGGTATAAAGCTATAGCAATTTGAACTCTTTTTTTCTCTCCATAACTTAAATTCTTCCATCTATAAAACCACTCATCTTGGATATGAAGTAACTCTTTTAATCTAAAAGTTTTACTATTAAAAGTGTAAATAAACTCTTCAAAACCTTCTGGAGTTTCAGTCAAACTTTGTTGGCAATAATAAACCAAATCATTGCCAACTATACTTCCAAATTCAGGCTTTAATTTTTTTGAGATAAGTTTTAAAAGTGTTGTTTTACCTGAACCATTATTTCCAACGATACAACTCCAAGAAAATGGTTCAAAAGTAAGATTTAGATTTGTAAAAATATTTGTGTGTGAATACTTAAATGTAAGATTATTTATTTGTAAATGTTGCATGGATTTCCTTGACTAATTAGTAAATGAGTATCAAGGATAATTGTATTTTTAGATTTTATCCTTGAATTAGATTGAAGTATTCATTGTTTTTTCCTTTAAAAGTTTATTTTTTATTATAGATTTTATATTCTTAAATTTCTATCAAGATATTTTCCAATTAAGAGTTATTTTTACTGAAGCATTTGTAAATTTAAATTTCTTTACTTGTGAATCCTAAAATATACCCATTAATATCTTTAATATAAAATTCTCTTTGTCCATACCAAGTATCTTGAATTTCTTTATAAATGATTACGTTATCTTTTATTCTTAAATACAATTCATCTACATTTTCAACTTCAATATACAACGTTAATGATGCACCAATATTGTCAAAAAATACTCCAACATCTTCTTTTAAACTTTCAATACTTTGAAGCATTATTGAAACACCCTCTTTTTTTATCATTGCCCAAATATAGTTTAGCTCTTTTTTGATTTCTGTATCAAAAATAGTTTTTGATTCATCTACTAATATTTGTAATTCAAAATCAAAATTTTCTTGATAATATTTTATTGTTGAAACAATATCATTAACTGCTAAATTTACAATCATTGATTTCATTATAAAACTCCTTATGTTTTGAAAAGTATAGTAAAAATTGATTATTTTGTCTTGTAAAAAATAGACATTAATTCATGAGTAGGAAAAAGATTTGAAAATTTTTTAAACTCTTTATTTAAATGAGATTGGTCACAATAACCAAATTCATAAGCTTTTGAGGATAAATTATCGGTATTATTTTTGATTAATTCTTTAAATAAATCAAAAAATCTTACGATATTACAAAACTTTTTTGGAGAATATCCCAAATAATTTTGAAATAATCTTTGTAATTGTCTATTGCTTAAATCGATATATCCTTCCAACTCTTTAAGTGAAATATTTCCACGATGATTGATAATTTTATCAATAGCTTTAATAATTTTTTGATTTAGTTCTATTTTTTCAAATAAGAGTTCAAAAAGTTGATTAAGATAATCAACCGTTTGAAGTTCATCATTTTTATTTATAATTATTTGATTAAATAAATCTTGTGATAAAAATTCTAAAGAAACGACTTCATTAATATATTTATTTGAATCAATTTTAACTAAATGAGGAAAAATAGCAGGTTTAAAACGTATTCCAAAAGAGTAGTCAAAAGGTAAAATCTCCACAATTTTACTCTCAATCATAGCACCTACAAAAATAAGATCGCCATTTTTATAAATAATATCCATACAACCATCAGGAACTATGGGAATAGAAATACTATTTTTTGATACATTTTCTATACTCCAATAAGCATCTATGTATTTTATAAGCTTATTTGAGGGTTTATATTTTTTGTTATGAAGTTGTTTTAAAGCGTTTGTTCTCATTAATATTCCTACTTATTTAATTTACTTTGAAAAATTCCAAAACTATTTAATGAAGTTAAAAAATCAGTATCTCCTCTTATTAAAATGTTCTTGTAGTTCATCTTTTGTATTAAATTCTTTAATTATTTCCTAAAACTTATAATCATCTTCAATGCTTACAATTCTAACTTTATAGTTTTTATAGCAAATTTATTTGCCTTTTTTTTGTGCTTTAATATGAAAAAAAATTTCTTTCCATACTAAAATTCACAAACTCAATATTTTCTCTCTTAAGCAAATTTTCTCTAACTTGTATAAATCCAAACTTCTCAAAAAATGGCTTTGCAGTGATACTTGCATCAACTTTAATTTTATCTATTTTATTGTTTTTTGCAAGTTCTAAAATATGAGTTAATAGAAGTTTTCCTACTCCATAACCTTGGTATTTAAAATGAATATAAAAACAATCAATATAACCATCATAATACTCGCAAAATCCCACCACTTCATCTTCAAACATACACAGATATGGTTTTGATTTTTCAAATCTTTTTTCCCAAGTATTCAAATCATACCTTGGATTTGCCCAAGCGTTTAGTTGTTCTTTTGTGTAATCTTTTTTATTTATATTATGAACTGTATTTATAAAAAGTTCAACTATTTGTTTTAAATATTTTTTATCGTAATCGATGATAAAAAAAGATTTGTTTTCAGAATTATTTAGCATTTATAACTCATTGGCTGATACTTCAAACCTAAATATTCACTTTCTTCACCAGTAACTTTAAAACCAAAAGATTCATAGGTTTTGATGGCATAAAGTGAGGCATTTACGCTCATATTTGAAACATCATAATGCTCTTTTATATAGTTCCAAAGCTCTTTTGCAATTCCTTTTTTATGATGTTTTGAATCTATAAAAAGATGAAAAAGTCGGTTTTTATTTTTGATTGCAATAAAACCTACAATTTCATTTTCTTGCACATATACAAAATGTTCATATTCATCACTTAAAATTCTTTGTTTGAAACTCTCTTCTAAAAGTTCATCCTCAAAGCATTTTGGGACTTCTTTTTCAAAAATATAACTTGTTAATTCATTTGTTATTTGGCTTAATCTTAGAGCATCTAAAGAGTCAGCTTTTCTAATAAAATTTATCTCAGAAAAAATCTTAATCATTTTATTTCAACTTTTCAAACTCTTTCATTTCTGCTTTTATAAAGCTATCGATCATCGCTTTATAAACATTTTCAATTACTTCTTCATTTGCACCATTTAATTTTGCAATATTTTTTACTTTATTTATAACTTCTTCTACTCTTTTGGGAGCTTTTACGTCATCGTTATCTTTTTTAAACTTTGCAGCTTGTTTTACAAATTCGCCTCTTTGAGCTATTAATTTTACTATTTGCTCATCAATATTGTTTATATTTGTTCTTACTTCATCTATTGAATTACATTCAATCATTTTTTATTTTCCTCTATTTTATAGAAACGTAAATCTCTATTTCATCTTCTTTTGCATATTTTTCAAAATCAATTTCAAAAGCTCTTTCATATTCGCTATTTTTTTCAAAATAATCCCAAATCTCTTCCCATAACTCTACAACAACTAAAGGTAGCTCTCCTTTTTTGCTAAAGATTAAATATTTTTTATCTTCAATTACTATTGCATTTTTTGGTTTTGTAACTTCAACTCCAACAGTTATTTTATAATTTCCTGTCACATCAGATTCATAATCACTATAAACACCGTACATAAAATCACTATTTGCTTTATTGAAAGTAGTTTTATAAATATCTTTTGCAAAATATTCTTCCCAAAGTTGGGCTATTTTTCCATTTTCTTCACTCATTTCAAATTCATTATTTGTAACTGCACTAATACCTGAAATCATTAATTTTTTTATTCTTGTAACTTTCATTTGCTCTCTTTATATATAAATCGTATTTTAAGGATTATATTAAACATTTACTAGTAGTATCTTGAAAAACGTATTTATTTAGGAGATTTATGAATATTATTGACTTTGAAAACATAAATGTGGGATATGATAGTAAAATTATTTTAAAAGATATTACATTAAAAATAAAAGAAAAAGAGCATTGGGCGATACTTGGAGCAAATGGAAGTGGAAAGTCAACTTTGATGAAACTAATCCAATCAGAAATTCATCCAAGAAAAACAAATCCATATAAAAAAGAGATTTTAGGGAAATCAAACTACTCTATTTTTGAGCTAAAAAAAGAGTTAGGAATCATTACAAATGATTTACACAACTATTTTGCAATGAATGGTTCTTTTTTAACAGGCTATATTACAGTTTTAAGTGGACATTATAGTTCTATTGGGGTTTTTAAACATCAAGATTTTAGTGTTGAACAACACAAAAAAGCAAAAGAGACTATGAAGTATTTAGAAATTGAACATTTAGCAAATAAATACGTTCAAGAAATGTCAACTGGAGAACTGCGAAAATGTATAGTAGCAAGGGCACTAATTCATGAACCAAAAGCCTTTATTTTAGATGAGCCAACAGTTGGACTTGATATAAAAGCACAAATAAACTTTATTAAGATGATTCAGAAATTATCAAAAACTTGTTCGATTATCTTAGTAACTCATCACTTAGAAGAAATTTTCGAAGAGATAAAAAATGTAGCTTTAATACACAATAACACCATATATAAAAGTGGGAAAAAAAAAGATATTTTAACAAGTAAAAATTTATCTGAGATTTTTGACACAAATGTACATATCAATGTAAAAAACAATAGATATTATGTGGAAGAGATTTATTAATCTCTTTCACATCCTATTTTAAATCAAAAATAGTTACTTTTCCACCTATCATTTGAGGCATAAAAACTTTTTTTGATTTTTCATCAATCCAAAAATCAGCTGCACCCATAAAAAGCTCAGCTTCTAAAACTGACTCTTTTTTTGTTTGTAAATCATAAACTCTAATGATTCCAGTTTTTTTTGCATTTCCCCAATCACTAACATAAACTTTATTTTCAACTTTATGAACACCATCTAAAACTCCCTCAAAAGTTCCAAGTTGTGTTAGTTTGTTGTTATCTTTTAAATCAATTTTATATAACTTTCCTTTTCCATCAAACATATTTTGTGTTGTACTTCCAAGTTGCGCTGCATATAAAATACCATCTTCATAAAAAAGTCCATTTGCAACTGTAAAATCCATCAATTTTTTGTAACTTTTATTTGAAATATTTACTTCATAAATCGCACTTGTATCACTAGCACCTATAAATAACATGTTTGAGTCTTTTACTGTTATATCATTTAAAAAATTTACACCTTCAAAAACTACATTAAAAACTTCTTTTTTAGTGCTTAAATCAAAACCTCTAAGAGTATCAATATCAGCTACAAATAAAGTATTTCCAACTATTCCCATACCTTTTGGTGCATCTAATCCATCTATAAAATGTAAGTCTTGAACTTTTCCATTTACACCTAATTTTGAAATAAATCCATCACCATCTTTTAAAGTTGGTTTTAATTCTTTTCCAACATTTGATACATATAAATCACTTCTATTTACAATTGTACTTTCAGGAGAAGAAAATCCCTCTATCGTAAGAGTACTTGAAAAACCTAAAATTGCTGTTGTTATTAGTGACAAAACTATTTTTTTCATATTGTGTCCTTTTTTGTTTATAAGAAAAGTATATCAGTTATTTTTATATTTTGTTTATCTGTAAAGTTTAACTATTTGTCTATATAGCTAGGATTAATATTGAAGCGTTTTTTGTAAACTCTGCTAAAATGAGCATGAGTTTTAAACCCTACACTCAAAGCTGCATTTCCAACATCATAGCCAAGTTCTTGAATCAAAAATTTTCCTTTTTCAACTCTTTTTTTCAAAATCCATTGCATTGGAGATTCATTAAATATAGATTTAAACTCACTTTTAAAACCACTAAGACTTCTACCACTTAGTTTTGAAAACTCTTCAATACTCAAATCTTTTTCAAAATTAGCTTCCATAAAACTTTTTAAATCACTTTTATCTAAAATCAGATTTTGACAAAAACTAATAAAGTTCTCTTTAGAATCTGTACCCAAAATCAAAAGTATCAATTCTTTTAGTTTTAAACTTATTAGCTCTTCACTAAATTTAGGTTTATCTTCTAAATAGAGTTTCAAAGTATCTGCTGTATTTTGTAAAAAAGCATCAACTTCAAATTTGAATATATTTTTTGTATCAATCGATTTGTTAGAGTTAAGCTTAAAAGGAAGTTCAGATAAAAGTTTTCGGGTTAAGTGATGATCAAAAAATATCAATAAACACTTATATTCAGAATCCCCAACAACTTCACTCATAACATATTCACCCTTAGTAATAAAAAAAGCCTCACCAGCTCGAACCTCTATATCACCATCAACCGTATGCAAAATCTTTGTACCACTATATACAATATTTAAAAGATTACAAGGAATAATAAAAGAGTGTTTATAGTTGTTTTCAAGGGCACAAAACTTGGCTAATACAATATCTTTTGTGATAATTGAGTCTTTACTATGATGTTCTTTTATATACTCTATTGCGTTCATAATTTAACTCTAATTTTCAAGTGCTTTTTTTACAGCTTCAAGTGAATGTATATGAGTTGTATCAAAAAGTTTAACTTTTGTATCTTCATTTTTTATTAACATTCCAATTTCTGTACAACCTAAAATTACACCTTGTACACCTTTTGATACTAAATCATCAATAATTCTTAAATACTCTTTTTTAGAATTTTCTTTTACAATACCCAAACATAGTTCTTCATATATGATTTTATGGACAATATTTATATCCTCTTCATTTGGTATTATTACTTCAATATTAAAATTTTTATTTATTCGTTCTTTATAAAACTCTTGTTTCATAGTAAAAGCAGTGCCTAATAACCCTACTTTTTCAATCTCTTGCTCTTGCAGTTTTTTACCAGTAGCATCTGCAATATGTAAAAAAGGAATCTCAATATTTTTTTGTATTTGAGGTAAGACTTTATGCATTGTATTAGTACAAAGTACTATAAAATCTGCACTTGCATTTTGTATGTTTTTTGAAGCTTGAGATAGTATCTTTGCTGTTTCATCCCAGTTTCCACAGTGTTGTAGTTTTTCTATCTCATCAAAATCAACACTATAAATAACTACTTTTGCACTATGTAAACCGCCTAATTGTTTTTTTACTTCTTCATTTATCAGTTTATAATACAAAGCCGTACTCTCCCAAGACATACCACCAAGTAATCCTATTGTTTTCACTATATTTCCTGTTTATTATTATGTAATTTCAACTCTTCTTTTTGTTTTTTAGTTAATTTTGATATAACTAAATTATATGAATCATCTAGCATTTCTTTTAATATCTCTTCATTCATAGTTCCATCTAAAATAATAGTATTCCAATGTTTTTTATTCATATGATAAGCTGGTTTTACGCACTCATAAATATCTCTATAAGCTATTGCATCATTTGGATCACATTTTAAATTTATACTTAATGGCGAATTTTTTAAACTAACAAGCCCAAACATCTTATTCATGACTTTAAATACCATCGTATCATCACCAAAAGGAAACTCTTTTATCGCACCTTTTTTTGTCATAAATATTGATTCTATCTCTTCTAGTTTCATAACGCACCTTATAACTTTGCCTTTTAATAAAAAATATAGCTTTATTATTTTAAATTTTTTAACATATTTTTTACTATTAATTTATGAAAAGGTTTAATAATATTCATATAAACCCTACCAAATGTATTATTGTATTTAACTAGTGTTGATAATAATACTTTATTATCTATTTTATAAAATGAAATACAAAAGTCAAGATGACTATCTTTTAGTCCAGAAATTATCTCTTTTTCATCTATGTAATATATTTTAAATAAACCTAAACTATTTCCAACAGCAAAATCACCTTTTGTTTCGTTTATAACAGTTTTAGCACCAAAGATTGACATAATTTTATTTCTTAAAGACATCAAAAAATCTATAGTTTTTGACTTAGTATTTACAAAACGTAAATATAAATCTTTTATATCACTGTCTTGTCTAAGTTCTGTGCTAAAGGTATCAGTATAATCAATATTTTCTATAAAATTAAATACTTTTGTATCTTGTGGTAAGTTTGTCATAATTGATTATCCTTAAGCTATTAATTCTTATTTAAACTTTTGAACTAAAGCCTAAAATATAGCCATTTATATCTTTTATATAAAATTCTTTTTGACCATACCAAGTTGTATAAACAGGCTTCAATACTTCAACACTTTCTTTTACTTTTTCATATAGAATATTCACATCATCCACTTCAATATATAAAGTAATTGAAGCCCCTATTCCTTCAAAGAAGTTTCCAATATCTTCTTTCATGCTGTTTTCTTCTTGTAGCATCAAAGAAATATCACCTTTTTTAATAAGAGCCCAAATATAATCTTTATCTTTTTTAATTTCTGGACTAAAACCTTCTTGTAAAGAATCAACTAACATCTCAATTTCAAAACCAAAATTATCTTGATAATATGATACAGTTTGTTTTATATCTTTTACAGCTAGGTTTGGACTTAATGACTTCATAATACTTCCTTTTAATAATTAAATAATAAAGATATTAACTTATATTATGTTAGTTCAATATTAAAAGTAGTAGGATTTTTTGTTTATAACTCATCTAATGTTGGTAAACCAAAACCACGAATAGTTTTAAACTCTATTTCTAAACCTAGACTAGCTAGTATAATATCCAATGTTTTAACAGAAGTATTTCCCAATTCTCCACGTTCTACTTTTCCAAGAGTAACTCTACTGATACCACATTTAGAGGCTAATTGTTCTTGAGTTATTTTTTTTGCTTTTCTCAATGTTTTAATATTTTTACCAATTTCATATAATTTCAAAACTAAACTCCTTTTATTTAAAATGAGAAAATTACTTATCATTTGAAACTATTTTTATTAAGAATGAAAACTAAATTTATCATTTTGAAATATTTTCTACTCTTTTTTTATGACCATTTTTCAATCAAGTTATCAATAAAATTAGACAAATGTTCATCTTTTTTATAAGTTTTTGCTTCTTCTATAATCTCATTTTTTGCTTTTATACATATTTCATAAAGTTCTTTAACTTCTTTTGCTGTTAAATTACAAAATTCTATACCAAATCTCAAAAGTTGTTTTTCTTTCCACCATTTCTTACTTCCTAAAAGATGAAGTGCTGGAATATCATTTTTAATATACACTGTTGTAGTTACAACATCATAAGCAGGGGCTAATTTGATATTTGAAATATCATCATAAATCAATCCAAAGTTTTTGAGATGTGCGTCTCCATTTTTTAATAAAAAATTTATAACTATCATTTTAAAAAAATTTTCTAAAGACTCTTTTTTATATTTTGGAGAGACAAAAGTTTTTATTGTTTTGGCTATTTGTTCATAAGTCCCTTCGTATTTGTCATCACGATTTTTCCCAAAAAGTACGCACATATCTTCAAAACCTAAATAACTATTATCCTCTTTTATATCAAATCTTTTCATAATAAAAAGCTTTCTATCTTGAGATAAATAAAACTCAGGAACACAAATATTTGCCTTTTGAACAACTTTCATACACAAGTATTCATTAAGTGCCAATTCTGGATATTCTTCACCCCAAGACTTCACGATATAATCTTCAAGTTTTAAAGTTGCCTTGTTTTCTATTTGAGCTAAAACCTTTGGTTGAACTCCTGAAATTGGAGAATTTAAAGCAAACCTAGATACCAATTCATCAAATAGTTTTTCATTTGAAGAATGAAGTAAATCATCTAAAACAAGAGGTTTTAACTCTATATTTAAATTTTGTTCATAAGAAACTCTTCCTTTTATACTTGGTGACATAAGTTTTAATAAACCAAAATCATCAGTTTTTGTGAACTTTGAAAAGTGTTTTTTGATTATAGATAATAAATAGCCCTCAGGTAAGTGCATTTCAAATAGAGGATGAAGATTTTGGCTATTCCAAGATTTAGTACGAACGGGCATAGTAAGTGAAATAAAATCTTTTTTATCTTCTGTTTTATAAGAAAAAATATATTCATTTTCTTCAAATGATAAAACACCAGATGTTTTAGAATCTACCTTTACAGTTAAAAAATCACTCATTTCTCAAATCCTCCAAAGTAGGAAATAAACTTTTTTGTTTTATACAAAACTCATATCCTAGATAATCAAGTATTTGCATAACTTTTTTTATCCCAACATCTACACCTCTTCCATTTTCTAGAGAAGAAAGTGTCGCTCGTGAGATCTTTAAATCATCACAAATCTTTGATTGAGATATAGAATTTTCTTTCCTATAGTTTTTTATTTCTAAGCCTAGTTCTTTTAAATCCATTTTTATCACTTTTGTAAAATATATTATACATTTTACAATTTTATTTATATATTGTCAAATATATTATACATAATATGTTATCTTTAAAGCTAGTCTACTATTAATTTTTAAATTTTTTTGAAATATTTATCTATTATTTTAGAAAAATTATCAAAAAAACAACCACTTAATTTTCCAAATCTTTTATATTCTTTAAAGCAGTTTCCAAATTAATTACAATCTCTTTATTTAAATTGTATGAACTTAATTTAAAATCATTATTTTTTATATACTCTTTAAGTTTTGAAAGCAATTCTTTCAAAAACTCTTTTTCTACAAACAAATTTTCTCTGCCCTTAAAATATCTATTTTTTATAATTTCACCAAAATAATGCATAGTATTTCCATTCGTTTTTATTAATGTCTCATAAAATAAATCCAAATTTATATAAGACAAAATAGGCTTATTATAATAAAAAACTTTACCATCATCATTATTATTTCGACCTTCAAAAAGTTCAAATAACTCTTGACCATTATTTTGATTAAATAACTCAATTATGAACTCAGAATCTTTTTTCATAATTTCGGTTTTTTTTACTTCAAAAAACTCATTGACATCATCATTTAATTTTTTAAAACTACAACTATCCCTAAATCCAAAATTTTCATAACTTCTATCAATATAATTTAATTCATAAAAAATATGTTTTTTTAACTTTTTTTCATTTTTTGAATAAACTAAATCTAAACCTTTTAGGATATTGGTAAAAAGAAGTTCGTAACTTATCTTAAATAGTTTTTTTTCTTGAAAAAATAGTAACATTGAAGATATAAGCATATATTGATTAAAGTTTTCACAATATTCAGTTAGAAAATTTTCGTGAATTTTATTTACTAATGTTTGAAATGTTTCATCATTGTCTAAGTTATAAAAATAGGCTAATTTTTTCCAGTCAGGAGTGTTTTTATCTATAAAGTATTTACTCTCATTTATCTCTTTTTTTAATAACTCTTTATCAATTTTAGAATCTATTAAAATATTATTCCAAGATTGAACTGATATAATCAAATCATTCTCTAAATATTTGATTTTATATTTTATATTAAAATATCCATAATTAAGAGAAATTGATTTTTTTTTAGAATCATCACATTTCTTTTTAGATAATTTTTCTACTGTATTATTAAATACATTTGATTCATTGTTTTTTTTATCAATTAAATAATCATTAATTGTATAATTATTACATCTAATCTCAAAATGAAAAATGAAAAAAATCTTAATAAAATCTACAAATAATTCTTTATTATCATATTCAAATAAAAATTCATTATAAATTCTTTCAAAATCAAGTATTGATTGCCTTAAAACACGAAGATTATTATATTTAGAATCTTCATATGTGTTTAAAATTATGTTTTTATATTCATTAAATATTTTATCTTTTACATCCTTTTCATTTTTTAATTCTATAAGAAAATCATTATATGCTTCACAAGTATTGGAAGTTATTTCAAAAGTTTTTCCAATAAGTTTTTCTTTTATTAGTGTATATTTTTCCGTTTTTTCAAGTTCTTCTTCATTTGCAATTAATATTACTTTGTAAGCTTGGTGTTCAACAAAAAAATTAATATATCCCAATAAATTGATAATATTTATAGAACATCTCTCTAAATCATCAAAAATAAGTATATTTCCTTTTGCATTTAAAGATGAAAGAGATTTTTTTATATTTTCTAAAGATTTTTTTATTTTTTCGTTAATAAAGGCATCTGCAATTTTGCCTGCAAAAATAGTTTTATTATTAAATATTGTAGGATTAGTTGATTGTAAGAATTTAGTTTCAATTTCATCATAATTTTTTACACCATATAAACTCACGTAAATATATCTTTGTTTATTTGCGTCTAACTCTTCCTTGTATTTATTAATAAAATGAGTTTTTCCACTTCCCCATTTTCCCTTTAATAAAACAGCATATTGTGGATTTAGAAGTTTTATATAATAATCTAAAAATTGTGATATATGTTTATTTGACATAAGATAACCTATAATTTTTTTATTTATTATAGCTAGAAAAAAGTGTGATAATAAAAAAGATTACAATATGAAAGAAAGCTTTGGAAAATCCAAAGCTTTTTCCTTCAAATTTCTTTGAATTCTTAAATTTCTTCTTTCAAATTCTCAAATTCTTTTGATGTCATCGTAGGAAAGAATTCTATGATTTCATAGTTTGCTAAATTTTTTATATAAAAGGGGTCTTGTTCTAATACTTCTTGCAACTTATCTTTTGAATCTAACTTAGATAAAATTACACCACCATCTCTAGGATTTTTTCTTCCTGATGCTATAAAGTTTTTCTCGTCATATTGAACTTTTAAATATTCTACATGTTGCTGTAAATATTTATCAACTTCATCTAAAGATACTTTGTATGTTAAATTTATTATAAACATTTAATTCCTTTGCTTTTTTATATAATTTTAAATTAAAACTTCCCTATCAAATCCTCAAACACAGCACTCAATCCCTCTACTTCTTTTACAGTAGTTCTCTCACCAATACTATGAATAGTGTCATTTATAACTCCAAACTCAATTGCTTCGATTCCAAATGCTCCAAAATATCTGGCATCAGATGTTCCACCTGCTGTTGAGTGTTTTGTTTTTATTCCTAGAACTTCTTGGATTGAATTTTCCATTGCAAGTACGACTTTTGATTCTTTATTTGTCACAAATGGAAATGAGCCTTGCGTTGTTCTTAGAGTGTAGTCTAAATGTCCAAATACTTTTTGGATATAATCTTCAACATCTTCTTTTTTTGTGTTTGTTGAGTTTCGTACATTGAACATCAAATCTAGTTTATTTGGTGTTACGTTTGTTACTTGCATTCCTGCTCTAATATCTGTGATTACTAGTTTACTTGGTGCAAAATATTGATCGCCTTTGTCTAAATCATATCCAGCAATTTTTTCTAAAAGTGGTGCTATTTGATGAACTGGATTTATTCCTTTTTCTGGATAAGCTGCGTGTCCTTGTTTTCCTTGTATTGTTAAATATCCGTTTATACTTCCACGTCGTCCTACTTTTATGGCATCTCCAAATACCTCTTCACAAGTTGGTTCTGCTACAACTGCATAGTTTGGAATCATATTAATCTCTTTTAGATGTTCTAACATCTTAATAGTTCCGTAAGTTCCCTCACCCTCTTCATCACTTGTCATTAAAATTGATAATGTTCCATCAAAATTTTGAGCGTGTTTACAAGCATATAAAAAAGCTGCATCACCACTTTTCATATCTTGCGCACCTCTTGCTGTGATTACGCCATCAACCACATGTCCAGCAAATGGGTCAATAGTCCATCCTTCACCCACAGGTACTACATCTATATGACCTGCAAAGCAAAGATGTTGAGAATTTTCGTTGAATTTTTTATAATAAAATCTGTTTTTTACACCTTCCATATCAACTTTTATGCAAGTCCAAGTCTCGCCTAAATACTCTTCTATAAAATCAAATGCCCCATCATCATGTGGAGTTAGAGATTTAAATCTTAATAATTTTTGAAATAATTCTATAATAGTCATTTTTACGTCCTTTTAATTACATGGAATTCTAGCTAACTTAACTTTATTTTGTTATAATAATTTAAATTTACACTTGTGTTATTTATAAAAAAGAAGGATTCCAATGGGAAAACTAGAAAAGTCATTTTATTGGCTATGTTTAGTATTAGCAATCTATATAACAATAGGTTTCAAAATTATACCTATGGTTGTAAAAGACCAATTAATAAAAAATTTAGATGAAAATCTAACTCAAAAAACAAGCATAGAAAAAGTAGAATTTAATCCATTTATTCTAGAAGCAAAAATTCATGGCTTTAAAATAGCTGATGAAAACAATATAACAACAATTGCTTTTAAGCAATTTGCAATAAATTTTGCACTATTAAAATCTATTCAAAAAGCAAGTGTTAGCTTTGATAACATTACTTTAAAAGATGCATTTATAAATGTAATTGAAGAAAAAGATGGAAATATAAATCTAGCAAAACTTGCAAAACCAAGCCAAGAAGTAGAAGAGAAAAAAGAAGAAAGCTCAAGTAGCCTTACATTCTTAGTTTCAAAAATAGAGCTATTAAATGCAAATATTAGCTATACAAAAGAAGATGAAGATTATACTTTAAATCTAAAAGATATAAATTATACTTTATATGATTTAGGAACATACAAAGATATTTTATCTTCAAATGATTTGAAATTTAAATTAAATGAACATACAAATATCTCTATTGGTGGAGCTTTTAAACTTGAGCCATTTAGAGGTTATGGAAGAATCTTAATTGAAGATTTAAGATTAAAAGAGTTTCTTACTTATAAAAAAGATTTGCTAAATTTTGATTTAGATGAAAAAGCAAATTTAAATTTACAATTAAATTATGATTTCCATGCAAATAAAGATTTTGCTTTAAATATAAGTAGTGATAAATTTGAGTTTAATAATGTAAACCTAAAACAAAATGAAGCTGATATTTTAAATCTTGAAAAATTAGATATTAAAACTTTTGTTTTTAACTTAGATAGACAAAATATCAAACTTGATAATATTGATTTTAAAGCACTGAAAACAAATATGATTTTAGACAAAAATGGAATCAATTTTGCAAATTTAACAAAACAAGAAACACCAGCTGTTCAAACTACTACTCAAGTTGAAACAAATACACAAGTAGCAGCAAAAACAGAAACTAAAGTAGAAGCAGAACCAGAAGCAGTAGTAAAAGCGCAAAATGAAACACCTATAACACCAGTAAGTAAAGATGAATCAAAACCTTGGAAAATAAGTCTTTCAAATCTAAAAATCAATAATAGTGATTTTACTTTTAGTGATAAAGTAAACAACACTATTGCTCAAACAAAAGCTTTTAATATCACTCTTAATAGCCTAAAAGTTGATGGTTCAAATATTGATTTAAATAGTTTAAATTTTACAAATCCAAATTTGAGTTTTAGTGATAATAAAAACAAAATGGATATTTCAGCTAAAAATGCAAAAATAAACCTAGATACTTTAACATTAAAAGAAGGTGCTTTAAATATAAATAAAATTGCCATCTCAAAAGACAATTTAACTTTAAATGACAAAAAATCTAACATTAGCTTATTATCTAAAAAAACAGATGTTTCAATAAATGCTTTAAAAGTAGCAAATAATAAAACATCAATAGATTCAATCACAGTAAAAACACCTAATCTAAATTTTGATGATATAAAATCAAAAATGAAAATCCAAACTTCAAATATAGATATAAATGTAAAAACATTACTAATTGATGGTAAAAAAACATCAATTAGCTCTATTGGTTTAAAAACACCAAAAATAGATTTTGATGATAATAAATCTCAAATGAATGTTCAAACATCAAATATAAATCTTGATGTAAATTCATTGGTAATTAATGGAGCAAAAACATCTATAAACTCTATTTCTTTAAAAACTCCTAAGTTGGATTTTGATGATTCTAAAGCTAAAATGAAAGTTGAAACTTCAAATATAGATCTTGATGTAAACTCTTTATTAATTGATGGTAAAAAAACATCTATAAACTCTATTGAATTAAAAACACCAAAAATAGATTTTGATGATAATAAAGCTAAGATGGAAGTGAAAACTTCAAATATAAATCTGAAATTAAACACTTTTGTAATGAATGATTCTGATATTTCATTAAAAGATATAAAGCTAATAAAACCATCTGTAAACTTTGTTGATAAAACAAATAACATGAAAATAGATGCAAAAGATATTGAACTTTCTATAAATAATCTAACAAAAGTAAAAGATACTATAGCTATAAATCACATAAAACTATTAGAACCTGAACTTAATTTTTTAGATACAAGTAGCAATACATTAATAGAAGCAAAAAACCTAGACTTGATAATTAAAAAACTCTCAAATAATAAATCTGGATTTAAAATCGAAAAAACAGATTTAAATGAGCCAAGTATTGCCATAACTCTTCCAAAAGCAAAAGAAGCAAAAAAAGAGACTGTAGTTCAAAATACACAAAACAACACTAAAGAAGAGCCAGCACCTGCTTCAAAAATAGATATTGGGCCTATTAATATAAATAATGCTGTTTTCACTTTCGAAGATAAGAATCTGCCAATTCCTTTTAAAACTACGGTTACAAAATTAAATGGAAAAATATCTGAATTTAAAAATACAAAATCAGGAACAACTGATTTAAAAGTAGATGGAATTGTAGATAAATATGGTGTTGCAAAAATCACAGGAATAGTTCATCCTAATAATATAAAAGTATTAACAGATATAAATATGATTTTTAATAATATTGCTATTTCAAACTTCACGCCATATTCAGGTAAGTTTATAGGAAGAGAGATTAAAAGTGGTAAGTTAAATTTAGATTTAAAATATAATATTCAAAAATCTAACCTTGATGCTAAAAACAATATTTCTATTACAAAAATAGAATTAGGGAAAAATGTACAAAGTCCTGATGCTGTATCATTACCTTTAGATATTGCTATTACACTACTTCAAAATTCACAAGGTGTAATAGATATCAACCTTCCTGTTTCAGGGAATGTAGATGATCCTAAATTTTCAATTGCTTCAATTGTATGGAATGCATTTACAAATCTAATGACAAAAGCAGTAACGGCACCATTTTCACTTCTTGGAGCACTATTTAACTTTAGTGAAGATGAAATAAAAAATGTTAAATTTGATCTTGCAGAAGATAAAATAACACCAATTCAAAAAGAAACACTTGATAAAATAGCTCAAATTTTGATTGTAAAACAAGATTTAGCTATTAAAATATCAGCTTCTTATGATAGTCAAAAAGAGGAGTATGCACTAAAAGAGAAAAAATATTTAGATAAAAATCCTAACGATAGAAATCTAAAAAAAGAAGAACTTCAAAAACTAGCTTCTAAAGAAAAAGTATCTGTTTCTGACCTTGAAGATATTGCAAAAAATAGAATAGAAAATATCAAAGATTACTTAATAAAAGACAAATCAATAAACTCAAAACAAATTATCTTAACTGATAAAATCAAAACTTCAAGCTCTTCAATTGATTTAGGAATTGACAAAATCAAATAAATTTATAACTTTTACTTATAAATAAAGAATAATATTGACTTATTATTCTTTATTTGATACTATCTTTTTAGATTAAAAAAAGGATAAGTACATTATGAATAAACTAATGCCAATCATTTTATTAACTTTAATGACTTTTGTAGCATATGGCGTATATAAACAAGCAAATAAAAGTATAAAAACGAAAAGATTAGAATGCCAATCTAAAACTACAACATTTGAAAAAATATTTGTAGAAGAACCAATTAAAGAAGCTATTAATTCTTTGAAATCTAATAATTACATTATTAATTCATCTATTGAATACTCAAAATTTATGAAAAGTAATTTAATAAATATTTTGACAAAAGAACAAGCTGATGAGATTTTAAATAAAGTAATTAAATCTCAAATCACTATTGAAGATAAAAAAACTTCAGATGATACAAAAGTATCAATCAACTACTACATCTATGAAAATGACAAACAAGATACAGGTAAAAAAAACAACGATGCAAAATCTTATGCTGGATATTTGATGTTTGAATTTAAATATAACAATATTTTAGTATATAAAATCCAAACAGATTATATGCAAATGGATGCTTCTGATATAGAAGATAGAATGCACTGCGCTATAAAATCATTTATAGATATAGATTAAATTTAATAAAGGGAAAAAATGAAACAAAAAGTTTTTAAAGAAAAATACCATATATTTGAAATTGAATATAAAAAAAGTGAACTAAAATACACTAGTGTAGATGAGATAATAAGTGCACTTCAAGTAAAAATTGATGCACATCCAGTTATTGCTTTTATAGCTATTTTTGATCAATATAAACACACTTCATCATTAGAAGATGGAGAAATTAATCCAAATATAAAAGCAGCTAAAAATATAATATTTTGTTTTGGAAAAGAACTACCAAGCCCTGAAGTTCTAGCTGTTCGTCCAAGAAGTATTGGTGTTTGTGAATTAGAAGACTCATTTGTAGTAAGCTTCCTTGAAGCGCCAAATGATATGGCAAATAAAACTATGGAAGAGTTTGTTAAATCTTTAAAAACTTATATTTATTAAGTTAAGAGCTAAAGTTTTATAACTTTAGCTCCAAATCCACCACTACTTGGATGAGCATCTTCAAAACCTCTAACTTTTGGATGTTTTTTCAAATACTCTTTTACAGCAAATGCAAGTTTTCCAGTTCCAATTCCGTGATAAACTAAAACCTCTTCAAATCCAGCAAGTAATGCATCACTCAGAAATTTATCAAGATTTTCAAGTGCTTCTTCTGCTCTTTGGCCATGTAAATCAAGTTTTATACTTCCAGTTTCAGGTCTTTCAACAGTAACTGTTGCTTTTTTTGTAGGCACTTTTGGTGGTGGATTCCCACTTCTACTTAAATCAACAAGTAATACTTGAACTTTCATTCCCATATCATTTTCAATAAATGCTTTTGCACCTTTAATTGAAACAATTGTTCCTTTTGTATTTCTATATTTTACTCTATCCCCTGCTTTAAACTCAACTACTTCTTGCACTTTTTCTGTTTTAATTTCAGTCGCAATTTTGTGAGCAATATTTAAATGCTGATGAGATTCTTGTACAAGTTTAGCTTTTATAGCTTTTTTTGCTTCATCCCTAGCACTACTATACTCTTTGTGAAGTTTTGATTTTTCTGAATAGATATGTTCATCTAGTTTTTCTTTTTGATCTTTTAGATTTCCTGCAATTCTTTGCATATTTGATATTTCTTCATCAAGTTTTGCTATTTTTTGTTTATATTCTCTCTCTAAAGAACTACTTCTTTCAATCAACTCATTTAGTTTATCTTTATCATCTCCATAAACTTCTTTTGCTCTTTTTACAACACTTAAAGGTATTCCATATCTTGAGGCTGTTTCAAAAGCATATGATCTTCCAATAGTTCCTTGTAAAAACTCATAGGTTGGTTTTCTGTTCTCTTCATCATAAAGTGCAGCAATTAACTCTACATCTTCATTAGATGCCATTAATGCAGCTAATCTTTTATGGTGAGTTGTGATAATAACTTTTATATCTCTTTGGATTAAATCTTCAATTATTACTTTAAATAAACTAGCAGCTTCATCTGAATCTGTTCCTAATTCTATCTCATCAACTCCAACGATAGCATTTTTACTTCCAAATAGTTTTGAAAACTCAACCATACGACCTGCAAATGTTGAAATATCATTTTTCACACTTTGAGGATCATCTAAAACTGCATTTATTGATTTGAAGTTTGTAACTGTTGTATCATGATGCGCTTTATAAGGAATCAAATATTTTGATAAAAAAACAGCTGTTAAGATAGATTTTAACATCATAGTTTTTCCACCTGCGTTTACTCCTGTAATCATAACTACTGATTTTGTAAAATCTACTGTTATTGGTTTTGCATTATGTAGTGCGGGGTGACAAAATTCAACTAATTTATTAACATTGTTTTTTGAAGGAATAATGAAATTTTTATCATTAATTTTTGAGAAAAATAGTCTTGATTGGTAATGATCAAACTTATCAAACTCTTTATTTATAAATTTTAAAAATAGTAAATTTCTTTCAAAAAGTGAAGATATTTCTTTACAGATTTTATATAAAATCTCTTCTTGTTTATTTTTTAAATCACTTTGTTTTTGTTTTAATTCACTAATACTATGGGGAACAACATAAAAAAATCCAGAATTAGATCTATTTATAACAGAACCTTTTAAAACGTGGTTAAATCCACCTCGAACTAATAAAGCCTCTTCCGAGTTAATATAATGAACTTGAGAATCAACTAAATAAGTTCTTATTTTTGGAGAATTTATAATCTTGTAAAGACTTTGTTTTATTAGTTCTTTATTTTTTGAAATAGCATATTTAACATTGTCAAAATCTTCATTTACACCATCTTTTAAATTTGCTTTTTCATCAAAATAATCACAAATTTTTATAATATCATTTGGAATTACAATCTTATCAATCCATTCAGCAAGTTTTCCATCAAAAGTAAATTTTTTTAAATATCTAAAATAGTTTATGATTTTTATAAATTCAAAAATATCATCAGTTCTTAAAATACCTTGTTTTTGAATATGCATCAAAGCTGAATCCAAATTTTCAATCTTACTTGGTGCTTTAATGTCAAATTTTGACAACTCATTTATAAGTTTAAAATGAAGGTTTATATCACCTTCTAAAATAATAGATTTTTCTCTTGCCATAAGCTTTGAAAAACTATCAATATAATCAATTAAGTCTAGTTTTTTTAATATATTTTGCATAGCGCGATTATATCCAAAAGGGAATAAAATATTCTTCTTTGGATTTTTCTTTATTCAAAATTATCTCAAAATGTTGTAACAATTTGAGATAGTTTTAAGCTTATTTTTGTATAATTCTGCCCCAAAAAAATAAACAGGAAACATATGAGAATAACAATAACAAACGAAGAATTTAACAATATTCAAAAAATCTTAGTTCAAAATGATATATCGTTATATGAGAGATTTAATGAAGAGTTTAAGAAGTCAATTTTATCGTGTACACCAAAGAAAATTAAGGCTACAAATAAAGCAAATATTGCCAAAAGAAAAAAAAGTAGAAACGCAATAACAAATGCCGTTAATATGCTAAGATTTGAAGATAGGGATATTACAGTTTATAGTGTTGCTAAAACAGCTGCTATTAGCTATAACACTGCTAAACAATACAAAGATTTTATTCTAGCTCAATAACTACAAAATAATTTTTTAAATAAATATATACAAATAAACTTTTATAGTTTATTTTGTATTTTTCAAAATGACACAAAAAATGAAATATCAAATTTCTATTCAACTATACATTTAAAATAAATTTATAAACTTATACAAAATGTAATATTTCAAAATGATAAGAAGAATAGAAATCTTCCATTTTAAAAGTTTAAGAAGGAAGACTAAATGATTATTTATTAGATTTTATTGAATTTGTATTCTCTTACAACCTTTACAACATCCAATGCAATAGTATTTGTATTTCTTGCAATTTCATTTGTTTTATCTGCAATACTTGCATTTTCTTGAGTAAATTTATCTAGTTGATTTACAGCTTCAGCAATTTGTGTCATTCCAATAGTTTGTTCTTTTGCTGCATTTGTAACATCATCAATTAAACGATTTGTTTGATTAATTTTATCTTCTAATTGGGTAAATCCTTCAATCATTGAAGTACTTATTTCTTTACCATCATTAGCTTTTTTAGTTGCATTTTCAACAATAATTTTAATCTCACGTGCTGCTTCAGCACTTCTACTTGCTAGATTTCTTACTTCTTGTGCTACTACTGCAAATCCACGTCCAGCTTCTCCAGCAGTTGCTGCTTCAACAGCTGCATTTAAAGATAAAATATTTGTTTGAAATGCAATTTGATCTATTACTGTTATTGCTTCATTTATTGCATTCACTTGTTCATTTATTTCATCCATAGAAATAACTGTTTTAGAAGCTAAATTTTTTCCTGATTGTGCTGATTTTTTAGTTTCAAATGATATTCTTAGCATATCTTGTGCTTTTACATTTGTATGTTGAATATTACTTGTAATTTCTTCAATACTCGCAGCTGTTTCTTCCAAACTTGCAGCTTGGCTAGTAGCATTTCTACTTATTATTTCCACATTATGAGATAACTCTTTTGAACTACTTTCTAAAATAATTCCATCATTATTATTTTGATTTAACATTTTTGTAATTATTGTGTTTAATTCCATGATTTCATTACCAATTTTTCCACAATTTGAACTATCTAGTTTTTTAGTAAAATCATATTTTGAATAACTTTCTAATACATCACTCAAGTTATTAATATTTGAACCTATTAAATTTTGAAGATTATTTAACATATCATTTATCAAGTTTTTTAATTCATTTAAAGATTGTGATTCACTATTTTTAGTAACTCTTTTATCTAATAATCCTTTATTAACTGAATTTACAATCTCTTTTACATTTTCAATTAAATTGCTATCTTGCTCTATAATTTTTTGAGTTTTTTGAATGTTTTCATTTACAACAAAAGACATTTTTCCTATTTCATCATTTGCTAAAATTTCAATAGGTTTTGCATCTTTAATCTCTTTATTTATAAATTTAAAAAATTCTAAAAGACCATCTTGAAATTTTAAAATAGGAGAAATAATGATTTTATTTGAAATAAATGTAAATAGAACAGCTATTAATATTGCAATACTTAAAGAAATAAATAAAGTGTTAGTTATAATATTTGCAATTTCTCCATCTGTTTCTTCTTTCATAGCCTTTACTTCATTTTCAATATTGTCAACATAAGCGCCTGTTCCAATAATCCAATCCCAAGGTTCATATCTAATTACATAAGAAAATTTTGGTTGTACTCCATCAACACCCGGCTTACTCCAACCATATTTTACTAAACCACCCTCTTTATTTGCATTTGCTTCTTTTACAATTTCTTGATAAATAAATACACCATTTGGATCTTTTGCTTCTTTCATATCTTTTCCAATTAATTCTGCTTTAATAGGATGCATAATTAAAACATGATTTGAGTTATTTATCCAAAAATAACCATCTTTACCATAAAGCATATTTTTTATAACTTCTTTTGAAAAAGTTTGTTTTTCTTCTATTGTTCCAAAATTTGGGTTTTCAGATATTGCTTTTATAGTATTAAATGCAGATTCTACATGATTTTTTAACTCTATTTCTTTTAATTTATAAGATTCTCTTTCATATTTCGTAATATTTGCTTCTGAAATATTATATATAGAAAGAATTGAATTAGTTATAACAATTCCTACAACGACAGCGATTGATAAAATTACAAGAAAAAGTAATTTCGTTTTTATAGAAAGATTTTTCATCTTATATCCTTGGTTTAAAATAAGTATATATAATCATTTACTTATAAACAATAATAATATTATTTTCATTAATTAAATATAAAGTAATTTTTAAGTGTTTTAAATTCAAGCATAAAAAAAGCCTTAGATTAAAAATCCAAGGCTTTAAAAAATACTTTTATTAAGAAACTTTAAACAAAATATTGCCAATAAACTAATGCAATAGTTGTAATTGCAAGAATACCTAAAATATTAAATAATAATCCAAATTTAGCCATATCTTTTACCTTAACCGCACCACTACTCATAGCAATAGCATTTGGCGGAGTTGCTATTGGAAGCATAAATGCATATGAAGCACAAATAGTAGTAATCAATAAGATTAATGTAGTATCGATCTGAGCCACTTGACTTAATGAATAAATAATTGGTAAAGCAATTGACACTAATGCGGTATTAGAAGTAATTTCAGTTGTAAATGTAATTAATGACGCAACTAATATTATTAACAATAATATTGGTAAATTAGTTAGATATAACAAATAATTTGCTACTTCATTTGCAAGTCCCGTTGCTGAAAATGCTGTTGCAATAGAAAAACCAGCACCAAATAAAAAGATAATCTCATAAGGAATCTTTTTTGTATCTTCCCAAGTTAAAAATCCAATTTTTGGTAAAAACATTAAAAGACCATAACCAAGTAAAATACCTTTTTCATTTATACCTAAACCTGAATAATAAGGCTCAATTTTTGAATTAACAAATAAAAGAACAATTAAACTTCCTAAAATATAAAGTAATCTTTTTTGTTCTGATGTTAAATGAACTCTATCTTCTAAATGTGTGTCAAATTTTAAATCTTCTACACCTAATGATAAAAAATATGGAATTAATATTAACATTACTAAAGCAAGTGGTGCAGTTAAAAATATCCAATTAACAAAAGAGATTGTTTCTAATCCATTTTTTTCCATAAAACCTAAAAGTATTAAATTTGGAGGAGTTCCAATTGGTGTTACAATTCCACCGATACTAGCTCCATAAGCAATAGCTAAAACAAGTCTCATTTTAAGTTTAGAATCATCTGTTAAAAACATTGCAATTGGTATTAATAATAATGCTGTTGTTGTATTTGAAATTAATGAACTTAAAAATGCTGATGTAATTGCCAAAGAAAACAATATTCCTCTTGGTGTATTTGGGAAAAGTGTTAGCAGTTTATTTGATACATATTTATGTAAATTTATTTTTTGTGTGGCAATTGCAATCATAAATCCACCTAAAAATAAGAAGATTATAGAGTTTGAATAATTAGCTGAAGTTGCATTTGTACTTAATAAACCAAAAGAGGGAAAAAGTAAAATAGGTAAAAGAGATACTACCCCAAGAGGTAATCCCTCATTTGTCCACAATGTAACTAACATAACAATTATTGCTAATAATATTGAATGTTGTGTGTTAAAAGCAAAGCTAGCTAAAAAAAATGTAGCTAAAGCTAAAACTAATGCTAAAAATATATTTTTCAATTTGTTCCTTTCATATTCTATCCTAGGTTTTCATTCTAGTCTTACAATATTAAAATTCACTTAGCTAATAAAAATATAAAATTAAAAAAAAAAGTTAATTTTACTTAAAGTAACAATTGAAAAATTTATTACATTTTATATACATTTTTGAATGTTTTATAAATTTATTTAGCTTTAGGTCTAAAAGGTTTTATAACATCCTCATTACAAACTAAAAATGGTCCTTCCATTAAATCAATACAATATGGAATTGCAGGGAAAACTGCATCTAAGCATTCTCTTATTGATTTTGGTTTTCCAGGAAGATTCACTATTAAAGAACTTCCTCTAAGACCTGCTGTTTGTCGTGAAAGAATTGCTGTTGGTACAAACTTTAAAGATTCTGCACGCATTAGCTCTCCAAAACCTGGCATCATTCTATCACATACAGCTTCTGTGGCTTCAGGTGTCACATCCCTTGCTGCTGGTCCTGTTCCTCCTGTTGTTACAACTAAACAACATTTCTCATTGTCAACTAAATCTTTCATCGTATCTTCAAGAGTTTTTTGATCATCTTCAATACATCTATATACAGGTTCCCAAGGAGATGTTAAATAATCATTTAAAGTATCAATAATTGCTTTTCCAGATAAGTCTTCATAAACTCCTTTACTAGCTCTGTCTGATGCTGTTATTATTCCAATTTTTGCTATTTTTTCACTCATAATAAATGTCCCTTTTCTTTTATATAATATACTGTTGCGAATTTTTCAAAAAATTCTTTTGCTTTTTTGGTATCTACTATTTTATCAATACCACCTAAATAAACTTCTATTTTTGTTCCTTTTAAAACTAGTTTTGCAAGTTTTTCTTCACTCCATTCATAATAAAGAAGCTCTTGTAACTCTTGAGCTGTTCCTATTTTGAAATATTTTGAAATATCCAAAGGCGATGGATAAACAACATTTTGTAAAAAACCTTCACAATATACATTTGCATCTTTTTTAAAATACATAACTTGAGTTCTTTTAAATTTATCATCTTGAGTTTGGAAAAATGCTGGAGAAAAAAGTTGAAGCTTATCAACTCTATTTTGTGAGTTTAAAACCTCTTCAAAGGCTTTTATACCCCCATAAGAAAAACCACAAACTGTAAAATCATTTCTTATTATATACTCATCAAAAAGATCTGATTCATCAAAAAAACAAAAGCCTGAAAAATAGTTTTTAGATATCTTCAAGGGTAATTACCTCATTTTTAAGCATAATATCTTTTAGTCTATTTATTTGCTCTGCGTTATGAGATAGTTCTGCTCTTAATTCATTTTTTACATTTGTAAGAAGTTCATCTATTGAATTTGCCATTTTATATTTATTTACTATTTCATTTGCTGTTTTTGATGCACTTTCTAAATCTTCATGATTTATTGCATATTTTTCTTTTTTGATTACTTCAACACCAATAAATCCTGCTAAATCTCTTTTAATATTTTCAACTAACTCTTGATATGAAGGATAAGTTGAATTTAGTTTTTGAACACTCTCATCAAAAAGTGCTACTTTTGTTTTTGAAATAAATGCTTTACTTGCTTGATAAATAGATAAAATCTCTTTTTGTTTTGCATCAAGTATTTTTATTTGTTTTTTTCCAAATTCAAGTTTATTTTTTGCAATTTGTATATCATCATTATCAAGAATTTTTTTATTATTTTTTATCATATTTAAAAGTGCTTCATTTATTAGTGTTGCTAGGGCTGCTGAACTAAATCCTGCTGTTTCATTTGTAAGCTTTTCAATATTTATTTCATGATTTTTACCATCTAAATAAAGCTCTAAAATTTTCTTTCTATCTTCAATATTAGGAAGTCCCACATGAACACGTCTATCAAATCTTCCTGCACGTAACAGTGCATCATCTAGAACCTCGATTTTATTAGTAGCAGCTATTACAATAACTCCACTATCTCCATCAAATCCATCCATTTGAGTTAACAGCTCATTTAAAGTAGATTCTCTTTCATCATTTGATTTTCCACTTCTTGCTTTTCCAACAGCATCAATTTCATCAATAAATATAATAGCAGGAGCACTTTGTTTTGCTTTTGCAAAAAGTTCACGTACTTTTTTTGCACCCATTCCCACATAAATATGCACAAAACTAGCTCCACTTTGATAGAAAAATGGAACATCAGCTTCACCTGCAACTGCCCTTGCAATCAAAGTTTTCCCAACACCTGGAGGTCCAACTAAAAGCACACCTTTTGGAAGTTTAATTCCATATTGAAGATATTTACTAGGGTTATTTAAAAAATCAACAACCTCTTCTAGCTCTTCTTTTATCTCTTTAATTCCTGCCACATCTTTAAAAGTAATATTTGATGTAACTGCTTGAACATTTGAGTTTAAATCATCATTTGCAATTTTTACTTTACTTTTTATAAGTTCTGTATCAAAAGCTGATGTATGCTTTTTGTTTTTATTAAAAAAAGCTCTTACTTTATCTTGTTTTACTTTTAAAAGTAGTGATAGAAAAAGAAGTATAAATAAAAAAATAATTCCTATATAATAAGAACTTCCTTGAATGTGAGAACTACTTTTATAAATAGTATAAATAAATAATATCAGCAGAACAACTGCTGACATGGCCATTAATTTAAAATTTTTATCTAAATTCTTTTCTTGTTCTTTGTTATTTAAATCTTGCGACATTTTTGTTAGCCTTTACTTCATAATCATCTATAAAAACCCAATCTCCAACTAAATCTACAGGTGAATCTATTTCAATTTGATTGAAAAACTGATCAAAACCTATGTATTTTCCATTTTTTTCTTGCTCTATTAAAATCTCTAAAGTTTTAGTATTTGCTTTTCTAAAATCGTAGTTTTTTTGCTCAATAATTTTTATAAGTTCATTGTATCTTATTTTTGCAATGTCACCTTTGATTTCAGGTTTCATAGTTGCACTTGGTGTTCCATCTCTTTTTGAATATGTAAAGGCATGAATATGAGTTAATGGAAATCTATGAAGATTTTCCATAGCTTCCTTCCATAAAACATCTGTTTCACCTGGATGCCCAACAATAAAATCTGTTCCTAAAGCATAACCATTCTCTTTTAAAAACTCAAAAAGTTCTAAATCTGATAATACTTTATTTCTTCTATTCATTATTTTCAACATCTCTTTTGATGTATGTTGAAGGGCAATATGAAGATGTTTTGCCATAAATGGCTCGTTTATAATCTCTTTGAATTCATCATCAATTTGAATAGGTTCAATACTTCCTAGTCTTATTCTTCTAACACCTTTGATTAAAGACATTTTTTTAAGTAGTTTTGCCATAGAAGTGTGCTGTTTTTTACCATAAGAGCCTACGTTTGTTCCTGTTAGGATAAACTCTCCAAAACCATTAGCAGCAAGTGTTGTAACTTGCTCTAGAATTTTATCTTCACTATAAGATCTTGCATCTCCTCTTACATAAGGGATAATACAATATGAACATCTAAAATCACATCCCTCTTGTACTTTTATAAATGCCCTACTTTTACCAACAAACTCTTCAACAATAGTTTCATCAATATGTGTTAAATCCCCAGCTTGAAAAAATCTACCTTCATTTAATAAAAGTTCATTTATCTTCTCTTTTTCAGAATGACCAAATAATGAATCAACTTTATCTTCTTTAAAAAGTGTTTCGCCTTTAGTCCAAACTCCACAACCTGTAAATACAACTCGAGGATCTTTTGGAAGTTTTTTAAGACCACTTATATAACCACGTGCTGTACTATCAGCACTATTTGTAACTGTACATGAGTTAATAACAACCACATCTGCTGATGATTCATCTTGTGTTACTTCAAAATCTTTTAAATTACTCATCATAACTTGAGTATCAAACACATTTGTTCTACAACCAAATGTTTTAAAATATACCTTTGGTTTGCTTTTAGTAAAATTCATAAATATCTATTCCTAATTTATCTTTGTATTATTTCGTCTTCTAAATCTTTTGGCATCTCTCTTTTTTTAGTAGAAGGACCATAAGAATTATCTGTTCTATTTATATTAATTTGTTGTGTTGGGTAAGCAATATGAATATCATCTTCTTTCATAAATGCATCTAATATTTCTGGACTTATTGTACTTCTTAAAACAAGTGCTGCATAAGAGTTTGTTAAATACCAAGATGAAATTACAATACCATGAGGCTCAACAAAAGTGAAAACTCTAGGCTCAACTCCCGTTGCTCTTAACTGATATTTACTTCTCATTTTTGATAATTGTTTTCTTGTTACATCTGTGTAACCTTTTGAATAGTGCTTTAAAATATCTCTTGATATTTTTTGCGCTTTTTTATAGTTTGAATCAAAAGTAATTGTAATATCAATACCATCCCAAACTGTTCTTAACCCTGAGTGTGTATAGTTTGCTATCATTTCAGAGAAAATATAGTTATTTGGAATAAAGAAAATTCTTCCTGTTCTTCTGTTTGTTGTATATGAAGTAAGGGTAATATCTTCTCTAATTGTGATTTTAAATAGTGAAATATCAAGTACATCCCCAACTGCTTCAACATTGTTTCTATTTACTTTTATTCTATCTCCAACTTGGATAGATCCAGAAGTTACAATAACCATCCATCCAAAAATAGACATAAACCAATCTTTTAAAGCAATGGCAATACCAGCAGATGCAAATCCAAGGATTGTTACAAGATATGAAACATTATCAATGTAAGAAAAAAGTAAAACCATAATAATCAAAAATACCAAAGTAAAATTAATTATTTTATTTGTCATATAATAGTTTTCATTTTGAGAAAAATATTTTTTTAATGCTAATTTAACTAAAAAAGCTACTACTGATAAAATAACAATGATAATAAATATGATAAACATCTTTTGTATTTGTTGAGATATTTGACTTTGTATTTCTAAAATGACTTGCTCAAGTTTTCTTGTATATACCTCTTCAGTTGTAGAAACAATTTCTAAAACCATTGAAAAATCTTTTTTCTGCTTATCTAAAAAAGTGATTTTTTCTTTATATTCAGGTTTTTGATCAAGATTAAATAACTCTAAATAAATAACTAACTCTTCATCAAGTCTAATAGTTAATTCATCAATTTCTTTCTCTAAGCTTTTAAACTGTTTTTTATTGCTTTCTAATTTTTTAATATGAGATAAAGAGTTAATTATTCCAAAAGGATTTGTAATATTTTCATATTTTTCAATTTCTGGAGGATTAATAAGTCCACCAATTGGAGATCCTCTATATTCATTTATTAATTCTAATTCATTTTCTTTTACTCTAACTTTATTATGTAATTGATAAATTTGCTCATCTACTACATTTGTTTTTTTCTTTAAACTATCTTTTAAAAATGCAAGTTCAGTAGAAATTTTACTATATGATACATAGTTTGAATATCTTTTTAATAAAATATTATCTTTTAATTCAAAATCAATCTTAGCTATTTTTGAAAGTAATACATTTATTTGTGCAAGATTTTGAAGATCTAGCTCTTTTGTTTTTAACTCTTGTAACTCTTGAATTCTTTTTTGTTCAAGCTCTTTTTGAGCTTCATCATATTTTTCTTTTATAATATTTTGTTCAATCTGTTTAACTTCTGCCTTGTCTTTTTTATCAACAACATTTGCATTAGCAGCAGAAGTGCTAGTTTCAGCAAAGGCAAGACATGAAAATAATAATAAAGCGACGATTTTTTTAATCAATTTAAAAACCTTTTAATATTTCTATAACATCATTTTTTGTAACTTCATTAGTGATTTTACAATCACCCAACCCCACTGGTAAGATAAATTTAATTTTATTATCCAATGACTTTTTATCTAAGAAAAAATGCTCATAAAAATCTTCAACATCTTTGATTTTATATGATGTTGGAACATTATATTTCTCTAATAAATTTTTAACTCTTAACTCTTCATCTTCACTCATAAGTCCTAATTTAACAGCCAAAGCATTTGCCATACACATACCAATACCAACAGCTTCACCATGTAAATATGTATTATAGTTTGTCTCATTTTCAATCACATGACCAAAAGTATGTCCATAATTAAGTGCTGCTCGTATTCCTAACTCTTTTTCATCTTGTGAAACTACATCTGCTTTTGTTTGAACAGATTTAGCAATTGCAATTCTAATATTTTCTTCTTCATTTAAATCATTTTGCTCTAACCACTCAAAAAAATCTTTATTAAAAGTAACTGCCATTTTTACAATCTCAGCAACTCCTGCTCCAAACTCTCTTTTTGGAAGTGTTTTTAACATTGAAGGGTCTATATGAACAGCGATTGGTTGATGAAATGCACCAATTAAGTTTTTACCAAACTTATTATTTATCCCAGTTTTTCCACCAACACTAGCATCTACTTGAGAAAGTAATGTTGTTGGAATTTGAACAAAATCAATACCTCTTTGGTAAATAGAAGCAGCAAATCCTGTCATATCTCCAATAACACCACCACCAAAAGCAATTAATAGTGATTTTCTATCAAGTCTTTGTGTAAAACAGTGAGCCAAGATATCTTCAATAGTTTGCATATGTTTATACTCTTCACCATCAGGAATAGTACAAACACTAAGTTCACGTGCATTTAGTTTTGATTTTAAATACTCAAGATGAAATCCACTAACCGTTGGATTTGTAACAATAACTACTTTTCTATCAAAGTAAATATCATTTAGTTCATCTATAAAAATTTCATAAGATTTATCGTGTGGCAAAGTAATTTTAACAGTCATTTTTGTTTATCCAAATATTTATTTAATTAGGTTTCTATATTATCTAAAAAAAGATAAAAATAGATTAAAAGCCCATATAATAAGGGCTAAAATAGATAAAATTATAATCTAATTAATATTTAGCTATAATATTTAAAAATTAAGAATTACAAGGAAATATTATTAAAACTTTTACATCAATGAACTTAGATGAAAAAATCATAAGTGCACTAAAAGATTTAGATTATAAAGAAGCTACGGAAATACAAAAAAAAGCTATTCCAATTGCTTTAAAAAGAAGAGATATATTAGCTGCTGCTCAAAGTGGAACAGGCAAAACAGCTGCATTTTTATTACCAATATTAACAGAATTATTGGGAATAAAACAAGTAAATAAACCAATACTTAGAGCTTTGATTTTAGTTCCTACAAGAGAATTAGCAAGTCAAATATCAAAAGCAGTTGATGATTTTTCAAAATATATGGATATTGAATCACTTGCTATGGTTGGTGGAGTTTCAACAAAAGATCAAGAGAAAAAAATTGCAAAGGGTATCGATATTTTAGTTGCAACATCAGGAAGATTGATGGAACATTTAAAAAATGGAACAGTTGATTTATCAAGTGTAACAACTGTTGTAATAGATGAAGTTGATACTTTGCTAGATATGGGATTCTTAGAAGATATTGAAAAAATTCTTCCAAATGTAGGACCAAAAAGACAAATCATGATGTTTTCTGCAACTATGAATCAAAATGTAAAAAAACTTGCAAAAGAGTTTTTAACAGATCCAGTTGTAATTGAAGTAGCACAACAAAGATCAACTGTAAAAATCATTGACCAACAAATAGTTTTAGTTGATGAAGCAAATAAAGCAGCGGCACTTTCATATATCATTGGTTCAAATAACTATTCACAAGTTTTAGTATTTGTAAATATGAAAATGGAAGCTGATGCTTTAGTTGAGCATCTAGAATTAGATGGATTAACAGCTGGTTGTATTCATGGTGATGTGAGACAAACAGCACGTGCTAAAGTTATGAGAAAATTCAAATCAGGTGATATTAGAGTTTTAGTAGCAACTGATATTGCAGCTCGAGGAATTGATATTCAACTTCTTCCAATAGTTGTAAATTATGCTTTACCAGAAACGGTAACAGATTATACACATAGAATTGGAAGAACAGGACGTGCTGGAAATGCAGGAATTGCATTAACACTTTTAAGTGTTAAAGATTATAAAATGATGATTGATATTGAAAA
>JAHIWE010000046.1 GCA_018816105.1 bacterium
AAGATGTTACATATAAACAAGCAGCATGGATTGGATTTGCTCAAATTTTTGCACTAATTCCAGGAACAAGTAGAGCAGGATCAAGTATCATTGGAGCTATGCTTGTGGGATTAAATAGAAAAACAAGTGCAGAGTTTTCATTTCTTTTAGCATTTCCTGTTATGTGTGCTACGACTGCTTATGATTTATTAAAACATCATGAAGAGATTTTAGTTGGTGGAAATTTTACAAACTTAGCTGTAGGATTTGTGATTTCTTTTATAGTGGCATTTTTAGCAATTAAACTATTTCTAAAATTCCTTGAAAATTTTACTTTTGTTGCCTTTGGAATTTATAGAATAGTTTTTGGTATTTTACTTCTTATTATTTTCTAAGATAATATTAACAATTAATGAAATAGCATTTGGATTAATAGAGCTTATTAATTCGATGCTTATTTTATGAATATCTGATTTTATTATTTCAAAAAAATACTCAACATCTAATTCATCTTCTCTTTTTAAAAAACATAAACCTTTATCTTTTAAAGCCTTTGCATTGTAATATTGATGATCACCAGCTGCGTGTTTGTATGGAATAAAAAATGTAGGTAATGAGTTTGCACATAGTTCCCATAAAGTTGAAGCACCAGCCCTGCTAACTGCAAAATCTGCTGCTGCCATTTTAAAAGGGATTCTTTTTGAGAAATCAAATACATCTGCTTTGATATTTAATTTATCATATTCAAACTTTACTCTCTCAAAATCATTTTTACCAGTTTGGTGAATAATCTTAATTCCCATTTCATTTAATCGTGGAGCTAATTTTAATGCAAAATCATTTATACAAACAGCACCTTGCGATCCACCAAAAAAAGCAACTGTTCGAACCTTATCTCTAACCCTTGCAGCTGTGAAAAAATCTTTTGATACAGGATAATCTTTTATTAGTGAATCTTCATCAAATGATGAGAAAACTTCTGTTGCAAATTTTGCTGTAATTTGATTTAGTTTACCCATTTTTGAGTTTTGCTCATGTATATAAAGTTTACATCCTATTTTTAGCACAGAAGCAAAAGTTGCAGCAGCAGCTGAAAAACCACCTACTGATACTACTGTTTTTACATTATATTTTGAATATAGATTTAGACAATAAAGAGTTTTTGAAAAAATATTTAGAAGAGATAAAACTTTTCCAAAACCACTTTTATTTACAACACCTCTAGTGTCCAAAAAAATCGCTTTTTTTAATCTTCTATCATGTTCAAACCAAGCTTTATCTTGGCCATTTGAAGAACCTATAAAAATTACACTAATCCCTCTATTATGAAACTCTTCAATAAAAGCATCTGCAACTTTTAGATGTCCTCCTGTTCCTCCACCTGTAATAACAACTGTTCCACTCATTATTTTTTAACCTTTTTTATATCATCTTCATCACGAACTACTCTACTAATAGATAAAACCAATCCAATAGAAATAGCCATGGCAAGCATAGAAGAACCACCATAAGATAAAAGTGGAACTGCGATACCTTTAATTGGTATCATTCCTGAAATTCCATATGAGTTGATTAAAAATGCGATTATAATCATCAATGCAATCCCAAGTGTAAATAAGTGATAAATTGGATTATCTACTCTTCTACTTATTTTAAATATTCTCCATATTATCATAAACATTATTGAAGTAAGAGCCATTAAACCAAAAAGCCCTACTTCTTCTGTAATTCCTGCTAATACGAAGTCTGTATGAACTTCTGATAAGAATCCTACTTTAATATCACCAAGAGCAACACCTTGCCCAAAAAAACCACCATTATGAATAGCATTTAATGAGTGAGAAACCTGATAAGGTTCAGGTAATTCATCGATTCTAAGATATGGTTCAGCCCATGCAGGAAGAACTGATAAAATACCATCTTGAACCATTGCCCACCAAGAGTGAATTCTTTTTATCCTATGGGGTGCTGCGATGATTAATCCTACTAATCCAACAAGTGCAATACATCCCAAAGCTAGGAATATTTTAAATGATCTATTTGCAAATATTAGTAATACAACTAATATTACTCCAAGAAGTACAACTTGACCTAAATCTTTTTGTAAAAAAGCAATAATAAATACAACCACAAAAAATGTCAAGAAATATGGAGATAAAAGTAAAACTTCATCTTTTAAACCAATCTTTTTGGGTTTGTTTAAAACCTTCCTATGAAATGACCATGATAAAAAATAAATAAATCCAATTTTAAAAAACTCAACAGGAGATAATGAAAAACCAGGAAGCCTAATCCATCTATTTGCTCCACCTGATGCTGTTACCATTGATGCTGGTAAAAAGGGCATTACTATCATAAGTAAGAAAAATAGAATGAACAAAGTCATACCGACTTTTTCTACAATTGTATCTGGTTCAAGTGTAGAAAAATACCACATAATTAGTATGGCTACGATACCAACAAGTCCTTGTCTTATAAAAAAGTGAAATTCATCATAACCGAAAAATTCAACAGTATATATCGTTAAAGAATACGAAAATACTATGCTACAGATGATTAATATTGACACTAAAATAAACAGTGTGTAGTCAGCTTTGTTATTATTTATATTATTGTTATTTGATTTAATCTTAGTTTTGTTAAAATACATTTCTCATTATATAATAATATGGATAAATATGCCTTCAAAAAATATCGAAAAAATTGACAAAACAAAAAAAATAGTAATATTATTTTCTCTAATCTTCTTCTGCCTTACAATTCTTATGATTTCAGTGTTTAGAACCATAGCTGAAAAAAGACATATGCCTTCACTAACAGGCGAAAAAAGCGAGCTTGCAGTAAGAGGAGATATTATAAGTGCTGACAATTTTAAAATCGCTTCATCAAAAAAATTATACAAGGCATCAATAGATACAAGACATCTAGATCCTACAAAAAAAGAACTATTTTTAAAGCTATTTTCTATTTATAGTAATACTGATTATAAAATTTTAGAAGATAGATTAAAAGAAGGTGAAAAAAGTCCTGGAAATTTAGTCCTATCTTATGGAATAAACTCAAGATCTGCAAAGAATTTAAAAGAATTAGCATTTAAATTAATTCAGCTAGATGTCTTCATGAGTAGGCAGGTAAATGGAAACAAAATATTAAGAGGTTTGACAATCAGTGAAAGTGGAGAAAAAAGAACTTTCTCTTATGAAGATACTCTAACTCCAGTTGTAGGATATATCTCAAAATTTGAAACAGAATCTGGAAAAACAAAAGTAAATGGAATCAAAGGGCTTGAAAGAAACTACAATAAAGTTTTAAATCAATCAAAAGATGGAGTTTTACAAGGTGATAGAGATGTATTATCTTATATCTCATTTGATAAAAATTCTATTATTAGAAAAAGAATAGATGGAGCTACTTTAAATCTAAATATTCCTTTGAAACTTCAAAAAAATAATGAAATGACTTTGGATTTATATAAAGAAAAACTAGGAGCTGATGAAATTATCGTTTCAGTAATGGAAAGTAAAACTGGAAAAATCATTACAATGGCTTCTTCAAATAGATTTAATCCAGAAAAAATACGAAAAGAGGATATCCCTTCTTTAAATGTAAATGCCATTGAATATCAATTCGAACCAGGTTCTGTAATTAAACCCATATCAATTGCACTTGCCATGGATAAAAACCTAATCAAAAAAAATGAAAGTTTTCCAGCATATAACAACGGTGGAACAAACGGAGAAGGAGAATATCCAAAAGGTGCATATAAACTTGGAAGATTTACCATCAAAGATGACCACCAATTTAAAAAACACTATCTAAGTCTTGATGATATTGTTATGTACTCTTCAAATATTGGAACTTTACAAATAGCACAAAGACTTACAGGACCTGAGTTTTTTGAAGGAATGAAAAGATTTGGATTTACAAGAAAAACAGGTATTGATTTACCTTATGAAAAAAAAGGTGTAATGCCAAAAGTTTGGCAATTCTCAGCGGGTGATAAAGACAAAAAAGATAATGTTTTCAAAGCTACTGTATCTTTTGGACAAGGTATGACTTCTACGTTTATACAAGTTTTAAAAGCCTATTCTACTTTTAATAATGATGGATATATGGTAACACCTCATATCGTTTCACACTTAACTTATGATAATAATAAATACAAACCTTACGATGATAAACCTGAAAAAATCATCTCAAAACAAACAGCTGATACAATGAAACAACTATTAATACAAACGGTAAATGATGGTACTGGACGAGCTGCTAAAATGGATGGTTTAGAAATCGGTGGAAAAACAGGAACAGCACAAATTGCCCGAGGTGGGAAATATCTAAAACAGTATATATCTTCATTTTTTGGATTTGTAAATGATGAGAATAATTCATATACTATTGGGGTAACTGTAATCAATCCTATTTCTACAGGTAAGCATTGGTACTACTATTATGCATCTTGGTCTGCGGTTCCAGTTTTTAAAGAAATCGTTCAGAACTTGGTTAAATTAAACTATTTAACACCTAAAGAAGGTATAATTCCAGATAAAAAATAAAAGGAATATCTATGTTTGGAAGAAAAAAAGAATTAAAAGAATATAACTATTCAAAAGAAGAATTAGCAAAATTTGCCTACGCAAAAATCACTACTGATAATGGTGTGATCTGGATTAAACTATTTAATGAAGAAACTCCAACTGCAGTTTCAAACTTCGCAACACTTGCAAATGATGGTTTTTATGATGGATTAAATTTTCATAGAGTAATCAGAGGATTTATGGCTCAAGGTGGTTGTCCAGATGGAACAGGTGCTGGAGGTCCAGGATGGTCTATAAAATGTGAAACAAATGCTGAGAAACAAGTTCACAAAAAAGGTAGCTTATCTATGGCACACGCAGGACGTGACACAGGGGGAAGTCAATTCTTTATTTGTTTCGTATCTTGTCCTCACTTAGATGGTGGTCATACTGTATTTGGTGAAATCGAAGATAACGATACTGAAAGCTTCCAAGTATTAGATGCTACTGAGCAAAATGATAAAATTGTTTCAATTGAAATTAAAGAAGAAAGAGAATAGCTTTTTTGCATCAAAGATAATCCAAAAGGATTATCTTTCGTGTAGTGCGTTTGATTTTGTTTTTAATATAGGTTTTAATATAAAGTCTAAAATAGATTTTTTCCCCGTAATAATATCAACCGATGTTATCATCCCTGGAATAATCGGAAGTTTTTGCTTATCTTTCTCAAGATAATTTTTTTCAGTTTTAATCACTACTTTATAATAACTTTTTTGATTTTTATCATTTTTATCTATTATACTATCTGCAGATATTTCCACAATTTTACCTTCTAATCCACCATAGATAGAAAAGTCATAAGCTGTGATTTTAACTATTGCTCTTTGTTGAGGGTTTATAAATGCTATATCTTTTGGATCAATTTTTGCTTCGATTAAAAGAATATCACTTTGAGGAACTATTTCAATTAGGTCTGTTCCTGATTTTACAACTCCACCTATTGTGTTTATATTAATCTGATTTACTATACCATCTACAGGAGAAACTAAAACTGTTTTGCTAAGTTTATCTTCATCTGAAACAAGTTTTGATTCATATTTTTTTATTTCAGTATTGATTTTTTGAAGTTCGTTTGATGCTTCTGATCTAAATATTTTTGATTTCTCTATTATCTTATTTTGTGCTTCTTCTATTGCATATTTAGCTCTTGGTATTGAAGCATAAGTATTTTGTAAATCACCATCTAGTTGTGCAACTTCTTTTTGGATTTGAAGTAAATCTACTTTTGATTTAGATTTTCTTGCAACTAATTGCTCCAAAGTTTTTGCTTCTTCTCTTACTATTGCTAAACTTCTTCTTAGTTGTTGGCTTTTGCTATTTAGTTCATTTACTTCTTCTTCTTTTTGTTTTAATTGTATTTTAAATGTCTTAATAGTACTTACTAACTCTTCCATTCTTGAAGCAAAAAGTTTTCTATCATTCATAGCAAATTTATTTGCATTTGCTAATACCTCATCACTATATTTAATTTCTGGTATATCTTGTGAAAGGTCAATCTTTGACTCTACTTCTAATCTAGCTTTTGTTACTAGTAAGTGATAATATGTTTGTTTGTTCTCTTCTAAAGATGCTTCAAATCTCGTAGTATCTATTTTCATTAAAGGTTGCCCTTCTTTTACAATAGATCCTTCTTTGATTAAAATCTCTGAAATTAAACCACCATCTAAACTTTGGATTGTTTTGATTTTTTCAGATGGTATAACTTTTCCTTCACCTCGTGTTAGTTCATCAATTTGCGAAAAATATGACCAAACAAATGCCCCCATAAAAAAAGCCAAAATACTAAAAAATAGTAATAGCACTTTTGAATCAATTTTTGCATTTTTTTGAGAATGCAAAATATTTACAAAATTTAAATCATCACTATTACTATTCATTTATCACTCTTTTTTGTGCTACTGTATTTACTACTGTTGTTGGTTTTACTTTTGCTCCAAAAGCTGAGATTATCTTTTCTTTTGGGCCATCGGCTACAATTTTTCCATCTTCTACAACTATTAATCTATCTACTATTGAAAGTAATGATGGTTTATGTGTGATTATAATCACTGTTTTATCTTGAATAATTCCTTGAACTTTTTTCTTAAATAAGTTTTCAGATAATTCATCCATCATATTTGTAGGCTCATCAAATACCAAGATATTTGGATTTGACAGTATTGCTCGAGCAAGAGTCACAGCTTGTCTCTCCCCACCTGAAAGCCCCTCACCTCTTTCCCCTACTATTAAATCATACCCTTTTTCATGTTTACCTAAAAAGTCATGAACTCCTGCTATTTGTGCTGCTTTTAGTATTTGCTCATCTGTTGCATATTGTTCACCTATAGTGATATTGTCTTTTATACTTCCCATAAATAAAAAGGGCTCTTGAGGAACATATCCTATTGATCTTCTTAAATCTACTGGATCTATTTGTCTTATATCTGTATTATCTACTAAAACAGAACCTTTTGATGGTTCATATAGATTTAGAAGGATTTTTGCAAGTGTTGATTTTCCTGAACCAATTTTTCCTATGATTCCTACTCTTTCACCTTTTTTTATTGTTAAATTTACATTTTTTAAAACATCAAATTTTTGCTCTTTATATGCAAAATTTACATCTTTAAAAACTATATCTCCATCTAAATCTGGTCGGCTTAGGTATTTTTGATTTCTTTCTCTTTCTACTGGCATTTTCATAATTTCATCAATATTATTCAAAGATAGTATTGTTCTATCAAGTCTTATTATCATTCCTGCAATTTGAGAAACAGGGCCTATTACTCTACTATTTAACATCATAGCAGCTATAATTCCTCCCATAGTGATAGTTCCATCACTAGCTAACAACACTCCTCCTGCAACTATCACTATACCTGATAATTGAGAAATGAATCCTACAAAATAAGTAACTATTTGAGATAAATAGTGTGATTTATTTCCATAATATGAAGTTTGTGAGATTGATTTTTCCCAGTGAGTTCTCATACGATTTTGTGCTCTTACACTTTTGATGATTTCCAATCCTGTTACAGTTTCTGTAAGAACTGTTTGTTTGATTTGGTCCTCTTTTGCAGAGTTTAAAATAGTTTGTTTAATAGGCTTTTGCATAAACCATGAAAATGTAATAGCTATAAACATAGTAGCCAATGATACATAACCCAAAGGACCACCTATATAAAATATAATAAATACAAATAACACCACAAAAGGCAAGTCTACAAAAGCAGTAATTGTAGCTGTTGTAAAAAACTCTCTTACACTTTCAAATGATTGTAATCTACTTACAAACATTCCGGTAGAAGATGGTTTTGCATCTAGTTTTATATTTAATAATTGATCGAAGATTTTACTCGACATTCTAATATCGGCACGTTTTCCTGCTTGTTCTATAAAATATGCACGTATTAGTTTTAGAATAAAATCAAAAATTAGTACAAAAACAATTCCTATTAATAAAACCCACAAGGTATCTACAGCTTTATTTGGTAAAACTCTATCATATACATTCATAGTAAATAATGGTACGAAAATTACAAAAACATTTATCAAAATAGCTGCTATTATAACTAGCTTATAAATATCAATATTTTTTTGCATTGTTCGCCAAAACCATTTTTTTGAATCATTTATTTCTACATCTTTATCTACTCTATTTTCAAAGTTATAAGCTGGTTTGATAATAAAAAGATTTCCGGTATAGAGTTTTTCTAGTTCTTCAATACTAAGGGTAATTTGAGTATCGCTACTAACATGTGGCATCATAAGAGTTGCTTGATTTTTTTGTAAGTCAATATTTAAAACTACGCATGCTTTGTTGTTATTTAGCAACATCACTGCTGGTAATGATAAGTTATCAATCTGAGGTATTTTTCTACTAACTGCTTTTGTAATAAGCCCTATTCTTTTAGCTGACTTTTCAAACATAGAAGGTGTCATAAGAGAGTTGTATATAGCTAAACCTGCGATTAGTGATTCTGCTGAGGATGTTCTTTTATGATATTTTGATAAAAAAAGAAGAGACTCTAAAAGAGTATCTTCTTTTCTTTGTTCTTTTATATTTTCAAAATCACTATTTAAATCTAATTCATCTGATTTATTCAATATTTATCCTGACTATTTCTTTTTTATGTAGTATGACTTTGGAAATTTAGCTGCAAATTGGTTTTTTAATTCAAGTGCATTTTGTAAACCATCTATGTTATATAAAGCAACAGTATAAGAACCATTTTTATTTGCAACAATTTTTGATTTTACATCAGCTGGTAAAGCTCCAAGTGTATCAACTGCCATTTTAGCTGAAGCATTTGTAGTATATGACTCTAATAAAAGTGCATATTCACCTGAAGTAAGAGCTGCTGGTTTTGCAGTTTCTACAGTAGTAGTTGCTGTATCTTCTGCTAAAAGTGATTGAACTGATGTATCAGCTGCATTTGCTTTTTTGTTTGTAGTTACTTGTTCACAAGCTTGATTTTCAGAACTAACAACTGTTGTTTGTAGTGATGAAGTTGCTTTTAAAATATTGTAATAAGCTGTATACATAGTAAATTCTGTGTTAATTAACGCTAATTTAGAGTTGTATAAATCACCTTCTACATTTAGAACGTCAATAAAGTTTCTTGTTCCTGCATCAAATTGATCTTTGTAGATTGAAATGATTTGTTTATTTTCTTCAATAAATTGTTGTAATTCAACGATTTGTTTTTTAGCTGTGTTATATGTTTCGTATGCAACTGTAACTTCATCTAAAACACTTTTTGTAACCACATCAAGTTTTGCTTGTACTTCTTTTAGAAATAAAACTTCTCTTTCAGTTCTGTTTGAATTTACCATACCATTGAAGATATTGTATTTTAGTTCTACTTTTGCTGTGTATGTGTTTGTTTTTACTTCATTGTCTGCGAAATCATTGTCATATAAACTTTGAAGTTTGAATTTCAATGTTGGTAAGAATCCAGCTTTTTCTTTTTCGATTGCTGCTCTTTGTTGTTTGATAGATTCTATTTGCTCTAAAATTTTATAGTTGTTTTCTAAAGCAGATTTTTGTAATGCTTCTAAAGTTGCAGGAATTTTTCCTTCGTTTAGAACTGGCTTACAAATATTATTGTCTATTGGCATTCCAACATTTTTTACAAATGAACTTGTTGCTGCACTTTTGTTGTTTGTTTCTTCAAAAAGATTACTTTTTGCTGAGTGGATTTTTGCTTTTGTTTGAACTTTATCTAGGATTTCTCCATTGATTCTTTCTGTTTGTGTTGCTATTGATAAATAATCTTCATGAACAAGTAAGTTTTCTTTTGAAGCTTTGATTCTTTCATCATATTTTAAAATATTTAAATATGCATTGATTCCATCAAAAAGAATATTTTCTACATCATCAGAATTCTTTAACTTATTCGCAGAATATCTAGCTTGTGCTTCTTCTACTAAGCTAGGAGTTAAATTACCATCATATAAAAGTTGTTCTAAGTCTAACTGAAGATTCCCACCATTGTGGTTTGTGTCTGTTCTTGAATTTCCACGTACTGTTTCATTTTGATCTACTACACCTACATTAGCTGTAAGATCAATTTTTGGATAGTATCCACCTTCTTGTTCATCAATGTACTTTTTAAAAGCATCATTGTTTATTGATTTTGAAACAATATCTTGATTTGATACAAAAGTATGTTCAACTACGTCTTTTATTGTCGTTGCATTTAATGATGATGACATAATAAAAGCCAATGCGCTTAAACTATAAGTAATTCTTCCGATTTTCATTTATATTTCCTTTTAGCTCTGATTTTGCAATTGTAATAGAAAAAAAGATAAAAATCAATATTATTTCATCATAATATTTTAATTTATTGTATATATAATATATTAGTAACAAAAATAATTTAATTGGATATTATGTAACCATCTTGTAACCTAAAATAAGAAAAAATATTGTATAATTATTCCAATATAAGAAAGTTAGGAAATTTTAAAATTATGACTACATTGTTAATTTACTGCGCAGTATTATTTATCATCACGTATTTTGCTATCAAAAAGTTTATTACACTTGCTCCAAAATTGGGTCTTGTGGATATACCAAATGAGAGAAGTTCTCATAAAAAAGTCACTCCTCGAGGTGCTGGTTTGGTTTTTGGATTTATTTTTCTATTTGGGATTGTATTTTTTGACTTGGGTACTTTTAGTGAAAATAAATACACATATTTAGCAATACTTATCATATATATTTGTGGAATAGTTGATGATAGATTCACTATTAGTGCAAAACAAAAATTAGTATTTATAGTAATTTCTTCAATAATAGTTTATTTAAATGGCTTTGAAATCACAAATATTGGAACATTTTTTAATATTTCTTTAAATTTAGGTTATTTAGCACTTCCTTTTACCATATTTGCAATAGTGGCTTTTACAAATGCAGTAAATCTTAGTGATGGTCTTGATGGATTGGCAGGTTCTATTTCTATCATCATACTATCTGCAATATTTGTAATTGGAGTGATTTATCATGATAATACCTTGATGGTATGGAGTGCGATTTTAGTAGCTATTATCTTAGCTTTTTTAATACTAAACTGGCATCCTGCAAAGGTATTTATGGGAGATAGTGGTTCACTACTTTTAGGTTTTGTAATAGCAATTCTTAGTATAAAATCACTTACATATATAAATCCTGTGTCAGTACTGTTTTTAGCAGCTGTTCCAATACTAGATACTTTGGTAGTATTTAGAAGAAGAATTCAAAGGGGAAAATCACCTTTTGAAGCTGATAGAAATCATATACATCACATACTAAATAACATCAAACAAGACAAAGCCTTCACAGTAAAAATGCTAATATCAATGCAACTTGCTTTTTCTTGTATGTTTTTACAACTACATAAACAAGATGATACTTTGAACTTGGTAGTATTCTTTTTACTATTTTCTATTTTCTTTAATCTTTTTGATCCAAGAGCTAGAAGAAGAGCAAAAACAGCAAGACTAAGAAAAAAATACCAAAAAGTTAAAGAAGAAAATAAACTATTAAAAGCAAAAAAATCTTTAAAAAATCAAATCAAAACAGATTACGAAATTTAATAAATAAAATACACATACAAGGACAATTATGCAAATACTAGTAACAGGCGCAGCAGGATATATAGGAAGTCATGTAGTAAAACAACTACTAGAACAAACAGATTATGAAATCATCATCATAGACAACCTATGTACAGGCTTTGAAACTACTATAGATACTTTAAAATCACTAGATACTTCAAATAAACGAATCAAATACTACAATCAAAACCTAAGCGAGTGGGAAAAAGTAGAAGATATTTTCAAAGAAAATAATATCAAAGAGATCATTCACTTTGCAGCTTCACTTGTAGTACCTGAATCAGTAGAACAGCCTTTAAAATATTATTTAAACAACACAGCAAATACTGCAAACCTTATCCAAATCGCTACAAAATATGGTGTAAATAAGTTTATCTTCTCTTCTACGGCTGCTGTTTACGGTGAACCAAATAAAGAAGATATTCCTGTAAGTGAATTTACAAGAACTAGCCCTATAAATCCATATGGAAGTTCAAAACTATTTTCAGAATCTGTTATCAAAGATACAGCTTTTGCAAATGAAACTTTTAAATTTGTTATCTTGAGATATTTCAATGTTGCAGGTGCAGATGTAGATGGTAAAATCGGACAATCAACTCTAAACGCAACTCACCTTATCAAAGTAGCAGCAGAAACAGCTCTAAACAAAAGAGCAAAAATGTCAATCTTTGGTGATGATTATGATACACAAGATGGTACTTGTATCAGAGACTATATTCATGTATGTGATTTAGCAGATGCTCACCTTAAGGCTCTAAAATACCTAGACACTAATCCATCTGATATATTTAACTGTGGATATGGATATGGTTACAGCGTAAAAGAAGTAATAGACACTATGAAAAAAGTATCAAATGTAGACTTCAAAGTAGACATAGTTCCAAGACGAGCAGGAGATCCTTCAACTTTGATTTCAAATAACACAAAAATCAAAACAAAAATGAACTGGACACCAAAATACAACGACCTAGAACTGATTTGTAAAACAGCTTTAGAGTGGGAAAAAAGAATATAAGTTAAATAAAAACAAGTTATAATATTTGAACTATAGTAAAAAATATATTAACTTAATTGGAGAAAATATGCAA
>JAHIWE010000047.1 GCA_018816105.1 bacterium
AGTAATGGGTGATAGAGATATTTTATTATTACATCCAGGTCCTGTAAATAGAAATGTAGATATTAGTGATGAGATGTTAAAAGATCCAAGATGTAAAGTTTTAACTCAAGTTACAAATGGTGTTGCAATTAGAGCGGCAATCTTGAAAAAACTAATTTTAGGTTAATTTGAGTAAAGAATTAATAAAAGAAAAACTAAATAAATTTGGCTTTGAAAAAGAGCCATTTTTGTTTGTAATATCTTATGATTTAAGTGAATTTTATATAGAAAAACTCTCAAATCTTCCTAATAGTATCAAATTTGAATTAAACTCAAAAGAGCATAATAAAAACAAAAATATAAAAAAATCTAAGTTAGAAAAATTTCCAATATCTTTTGAAGAGTATAAAAAAAGTTTTGATTATATTCAAGAGCAAATAAAAAGTGGAAACTCTTACCTTTTAAATCTAACAGCAAAAACAAAAATAGAAACAGATTTATCATTAGATGATATTTATGAAAATATAGATGCAAAATTTAAATTAAGATTTCAAAATAACAAAGACGATTTTGTATGTTTTTCTCCAGAGCGATTTGTAGAGATTAAAAAAAATAAAATCTCAACATATCCTATGAAAGGTACAATTGATGCCACAATAACAAATGCACAAGCCCGAATATTAGGTGATGTAAAAGAGATGGCAGAGCATACTATGGTGGTTGATTTACTAAGGAATGATTTGGGAATAATTGCTCAAAAAGTAAGAGTAAATAAATTTAGATATTGTGAAAAAATAAATGCAGGAGATAAAAAACTTTTGCAAATCAGCTCAAAAATATCTGCAAATTTACAAAATAATTGGAATGAAAAAATTGGAGATATTATAAGTTCCATTTTACCAGCTGGTTCAATTACTGGAACACCAAAGAAAAAAACTGTTGAAATACTTCAAAAAGTTGAAAACTATAATAGAGAGTTTTACACAGGTGTATTTGGTGTTTTTGATGGAGTTAATTTAGATTCATCTGTAATGATTAGATTTATACAAAAAGAGCAAAATGGTGAACTTTTTTATAAAAGTGGTGGTGGAATAACTTGTGATTCAAATGTAAATTTAGAGTATCAAGAGTTAATAGATAAAATATACTTACCATTTTAAAGGATAATTTTGGAAGAGATAAAATATTTTGAAACAATAAAATGTGATGATTATGAGATTTTTAATTTGGATTATCATAATAAAAGAGTTGCAAATACAATTGGATTAAATCTTAATTTACAAGAGTATGTTTATCCTATTTCACCTGAGCTTTTAAGATGTAAAGTAATTTATGATAAAAATGAAATTTTAGATGTTTCATATTTTCCTTATAATAAAAGAGAAATTAAAAGTTTTAAGTTAGTTTTTGATGATGAAATAACTTATTCAAGAAAGTATTTAGATAGAAATTCTTTAGATAAACTTTTTGAAAAAAGAGCTGAATTTGATGAAATTATTATAATCAAAAATAAAATTATAACAGATACAAGTATTGCTAATATTGCTATTTTTTATGAAAATATGTGGATAACTTCAAAAAATTGTTTATTAGCTGGAACAACTAGAAATAGATTAATTGAAGAGAAAAAATTAATAGAAAAAGATATTAGTGTTTCTATGTTAAAAAAAGCTTCAAAAATTGCACTTATGAATGCAATGATAGGCTTTGATATAAAAGAAGATTACTCTTTTAGCGAATAAACTCTATTTAATAGTTTATTCCATTTATCATCTTTCCCCCAATTTATATTTACTTTTTGACTTAATTTATTGTGTTGCATTTTATAAGAATCAATTTCATTAAAAACAAATTTTGTAATTAGTTTTGGTCTTTTTGTAATAGGAATGACTTTAGAACTTAAATTATCTAAAACCAAAGGAATAGAGTTTTTATTTTCTAAATATAGTAAAACCATATGAGCATTTCTTTCACCTTTTATATCAACAACGGCAAAATATAACTTTTCTTTTGGAATATCAAGCTCTATTAGAGTGAAATATTTAGCTATTGCATAATCTTCACAATCTCCATGTCCTTGCAGTAAAAACTCTTTTGGTGTAGCCCAATAATCAATAGATGAAGAAGTAGAAATATCATGTGCTGGTAAAATTCTATTTATAAATGAGTTTATATGTGATAGTTTTCTAATTAAAACATAATCTTTAACTTGTGTTTTCAAGGTTTGATATTTGTCTAATCTATTTAAAATAAAAGATTTCTTACTTGAGTTATCAATATATTCAATATCTTTTTTATTGAGTTTAAATTCATAGGCAAAAGCCTGATTTAATAGTATAAAGATAAGGAAAATTATTTGTTTCATAGGCTATAATAACATTAAAATTTTGAAATGGGGATTAATTATGATAAACGAAATTATCGAAAGCGAAGAGTATAAACAATTAGTAGAAATACAAATAAAAGAGACAATTCTTTTTTTATTAAATAAAAATCAAGAATTTTCAATAACAGCTAATATTATACCTATTTCTTTTAATCCAGAACTTCCAAAAACAATAAAAGATCAAATGCATAAATTCTCATTATTTATTTTGAGTAATTATACATATACAACAGTTCAAGTTGATAATGAATATGTTAGTTTTGAAGCAGGATTTGGAAATGAAAATTTTGGCTCAGTAGTGAAAATTCCATTACATGCAGTTTTTCAAATAATTGTAGATGAATCAATTTTATATATAAACTCAGTGGCTACTGTTGAGAAGTTCAATAAAGATTTAAAGAAAAATTCATTAAATGTATTTAAAAATAATCCTAATAATAAAAAATTTAATTAAGAGTAATAATAAAAATTGAAATATGAAATTGAATTAAAAAAAGCATTTCAGGTTTCTATTCCTGTAATGATGGGATATGCAGTTTTAGGATTTGCTTTTGGATTGTTGTTAGTATCTTTTGATTACCCTTGGTATTTAGCTCCTATTATGTCTTTGTTTATTTATGCAGGGGCTTTACAGTTTGTTGCAATAAATTTTTTCAATTTAAAAGCTGGAATGATAGATATTGCAATTGCTTCTTGGTTTATAAATATAAGGCAGTCATTTTATGGATTATCTCTTTTAAAAAGATTCAAAGATAGTGGTAAATTAAAACCTTATTTGATTTTTGGATTAACTGATGAAACCTATGCACTTCTAACTACTATAAAAGATGATGATTCACTAAACAAACCGTGGTATTATTTCTTTTTAACTGCGCTTAATCAGTCATATTGGTTTCTAGGCTCAACTTTTGGAGCTATTGTTGGTTCTAATATAAAATTTAATACAGCAGGTTTAGAATTCTCACTAACAGCACTTTTTGTAGTACTTTGTATTGAACAATATAAAAATTTACAAAATATAACACCTTTTATAATAGGTTTAATTTCATCTGTCTTTGCCCTTTGTTTTGTTCCTAGCGATAAGATGTTGATTATTTCAATTATTGTTGCATTGTTATTAATGTTTACTTTCAAAAAAAGAGTTGAGAATGAGTAATTATGAGATATATATAGCAATTGCTGTTATGAGTGTAGTTAATTATTTTACTAGATTTTTCCCATTTTTATTTTTTAGGAAAAATGACTTACCACCTTATATTTTATTTATTGAGAAATATTTCCCGTCAGTTATTATGACTATTTTGATAGTTTATACACTAAAAGACGTAGATTTTGTTCTCTTTCCATATGGATTAAAAGAGTTAGGTGGAATAATTTTTACAGCAGCATTACATTTAACACTTAAAAACTATTTGATTTCTATATTCGCAGGTACAATTTTTTATATGGTTTTAGTTCAGTATTTATAAAAAGATAAGAGAAGTTTATTTATAAGAGAATAATAAAATAGGATAAACCTATTTTATTTATTTTTTTGGTGCGAATTTAAATAGAGCAGAACCCCAAGTTAATCCACCACCAAAGGCATCAAAAAGAACTGTATCGCCAGCTTTAATTCTACCTTCTTCATATGCGTCATTCATAGCCATAGGAATTGATGCAGCTGATGTATTACCATATTTGTGTACAGTAACTACAGTTTGCTCATCATTAAATCCTAAAGCTTCACCTACAGCTTTTATGATTCTATAGTTTGCTTGATGAGGAATAAAGTGATTTATATCCTCATTTGTAAGATTATGCTTTTTCATCATTACTTGAACATCTGATGTTAATGTTTTAACAGCAAGTTTGAAAGTTTCATTACCTTTCATTTTTATGCATGCCATTTTATTTTCTAAAACTTCAGCAGAACAAGGATGTTTACTTCCTCCTCCTGGAGTTTTAATTAAATCTTCATAGTTACCATCACTTGAACAATTTACATCAATAATAGCTTCGTCTTTATTGTTTGTAGCAGAGATAATAGCAGCTCCTGCACCATCTCCAAAAATGAAACAAGTTCCTCTATCTGTATAATCTAAGATAGACGTGTATGTTTCAGCTCCAACAATAAGAACATTTTTCTTCATACCTGATTCAATAAATGCCTTAGCAATTGATACAGCATATACAAATCCAGTACATGCAGCACTAATGTCAAAGGCCATAACAGGAGGTAATCCTACTTTTGATGCAATTAAACAAGCCGTTGATGGCATACATAAATAATCAGGTGTAACAGTCGCGCAAATTACTAAATCAACTTCCTCTTTAGTAATTCCTGCTCGTTCAATTGCAACTAATGCTGCTCTTGCTCCTAAATCAGATGAAGCTTCATCAACTTCAGAAATTCTTCTTTCTTTGATACCAGTTCTTTTTGTAATCCATTCATCCGTAGTATCAATAATTTTTTCAAAATCTGCATTTGTCATAATCTTTGGAGGAATATAAGCTCCAATAGATCTAAAAGCTGCATATGTCATTTACATATCCTTAATTTTAATATAGAACTAAAACTAGTTTTCTAGATTAGTAGAACTATATTTTGCTAATCTTTGTTCAATTATATTATCTAAATTTGAACTTGCTGCGTTAATTGCTTGAAATATAGCGTTTTGTATTGCTTTTGGATTAGATTTTCCATGGGCAATAATAACAGGAGCTTTAACTCCTAAAAGTGGAGCTCCACCATATTCAGCATAATCAACTCTTACTTTTAAGTTTTTGAAAACTTTTCTCATAAGAACTGCGCCTGCAATTGAGATTAGAGATCTTTTTAAATTTTTCTTAATAATTTTACCGATTGTGTCTGCAACACCTTCGGCTGTTTTAAGTAAAATATTACCAACAAATCCATCACAAACTACTACGTCAACCGTTCCTTTGAAGATATCACTACCTTCAACATTTCCAGCGAAATTAGGAAGTTTTGATAATAATTTGTAAGCTTCTTTAGTAACTTCATTACCTTTGCTATCTTCTTCCCCATTACTTAATAATCCAACGATTGGCTCATCTAGTCTAAGAACATATTGTGCATAAACTTGTCCCATAACTGCAAACTCAAATAAGTTTTTAGCATCACTATCTACATTTGCTCCAACATCTAATACTAATGTATTTTGGTTTTCACTTGTAGGCATTAATGTGGCAATTGCGGGTCTATTTACACCTTTAATTCTTCCTATTCTTAATGTTGCTAATGACATAGAAGCTCCAGAATGTCCAGCTGATACTACAGCATCTGCATTTCCTTCTTTTACTAATTCGATAGCTTTATAAATAGTAGATTCTTTTCGTTTTAAAGCATCTGTTGCAGAATCGCTCATACTAATTACATCTTCTGTATCTAGTATTTCTATTCTTGATAAAAGGTTTTGTGGGATAAGTGGTAAAATTTCATTTTTTTTACCAACTGCAATTGCAGTGAAGTTATTGTTTTTTTTAAGTGCTGATACTAAGCCTTCTATTATAGGTTCAGGACCGAAGTCCCCACCCATAGCATCTATTGCAATTCTTAGCATTAGTTTTTGTATTCACCAGTAGTTGGATTAACCATATGAGGCATCTTCCATGTTCCATCTGTGTCTTTTACAGGTTTTTTTAATGTTATTTTGTAGTGAGTTCTTCTTTTCGCTGCTCTAGTATGAGATACTCTTCTCTTAGGTACTGCCATTTTAATTCTCCTTAAAATTCTTTTTCAAAATTATCACCAAGTTGTAAACAATTGTTACACATGTGATAGTCGCTTTTTATACTGTTTAATTCACTTTCAATGATTTCATCAAAATCAATTAAACCGTTTTCCACTTCAATTACTAAATATTCACTTTCATCTTTTTTGTAAACACCATCACTTAATAGTAAATGAAGCTCTTCATCAACTTCAATTACCTCCGTAATGCCACATCTACAACAATCGATATCAGTACTGCCTTTTAGTACTGCGTCAACTTTTACTAATGATTGCGATATTTTACAAAAAGTACCTTCAATTTTAACTGAATTGTGATCAATTTCCAATTCTTTGCTAGTTTGTGGGACTTTCCTAAATTCAATTTTCATTATAAAACTAATTAATTAATAGATAATTAACAAATTTCTTTTTGTGCAAAGAAGAAATTGATCTCATTTGCTGCATTTTCTAATGAATCAGAACCATGAACCGCATTTGCATCAATTGATTCTGCGAAGTCTGCTCTAATTGTTCCAGCAGCAGCTTCTTTTGGGTTAGTTGCACCCATTAATTCTCTGTTGATTGCCATTGCGTTAACACCTTCTAAAACTGTTACTACAACTGGACCTGAAATCATGAACTCAACTAAGTCTTTAAAGAAAGGTCTTGCTGCATGAACTGCGTAGAAAGCTTCAGCTTCAGCTTGGCTTAATTGCATTTTTCTAGTAGCTGCAATTCTTAATCCAGCTGTTTCAAATCTGTCTAAGATTTTTCCAACTACATTTTTTGCTACAGCGTCTGGTTTAATGATTGATAATGTTTGTTCCATTATGTATATTCCTCGATTTTTTTTAAGTCGCGGATTATACCTAAAAAATAAAAAAAAGGCAAGTAGTGAAAACTACTTGCCTTTTTTGCTATAAATTGATAGTTAATTATTTAATATTAATCTTCAACAACTGGAGAACCAACAGTTCCTCTGTCTTCTCTTTCAACAGCACTTGAACCTACTTCGTCCCATACAATACAACCCTCAGTTGGACATGCATCAGCACATGCAGGTGCATCATTATGACCTACACACTCAACACATTTGTCAGCATGTACATAATATACATCCTCACCTGTTGGATTCTCATCGTTATCAACAATCGCTTCTACTGGACACTCATCTAAACAAGCATCACAACTAATACAGATATCAGTAATTCTTACTGCCATAGTATTTCTCCTTAATAAATTTTAGAAAACTCTATCACAGTAAATATAAAACTATCTTTAAAAACTATAAATTATTCGTTCTTAATAAATTTTGTGTTTCAAAGTGAATATTTTGTCTGATAAATAATCAAAGGATAATATTTATTAAAAGATAATAGTTTTTATAAATTTCACAATTTAAGCAAACTAACAGTTGTTTTTACAAAATATTGTTATATAATTTCATAACGAAAATTAATATTAAAAGGATTTAAATATGTTAGTAACTAAAAAAGCTCCAGATTTTACAGCAAAAGCTGTACTTGCAGATGGTCAAATTGTAGAAAATTTTAACTTATATGAAAACATTGGTGAAAAAGGTGCAGTATTATTCTTCTACCCATTAGACTTTACTTTTGTATGTCCATCTGAAATTATAGCATTCTCTAAAAGAATAGATGAATTTACTTCAAGAGGAGTATCGGTAATTGGTGTTTCTGTTGATTCTCAATTCTCACACTTCGCATGGAGAGAAACTCCTGTTGAAAATGGTGGAATCGGAAGAATTAAATATCCACTAGTAGCAGACTTATCAAAATCTATTTCTAGAGATTATGATGTTTTATTTGGAGAATCAGTTGCATTAAGAGGTTCATTCTTAATTGATGCAGATGGAACTGTAAGACATTCAGTAATTAATGATTTACCACTTGGAAGAAACATTGATGAAATGATTAGAATGGTAGATACAATGTTATTTACAAATGAGCATGGTGAAGTTTGTCCTGCTGGTTGGACAAAAGGTGACGAAGGTATGAAAGCTAACACTGCTGGTGTTGCTGAATATTTAGCTAAAAATGAAGGAAAATTATAATATTTAACTATATTATATATGTATAAAGGGGAATCAATTTTTTTGATCCCCTTTTTTTATGCTAACTTATTTTATTGACAATTTTCAAAATTAACACTACAATAATGCTAATACTTTAAAGAAACTACAAAAAACTACAAAAAACTACATATCTTATTATGTAAAATCAAAGGCAAACATACTCATGGAAGAGTCTAAAGAAGAAACAAAAACAAAAACCACAAACTCTAAAAAAGCAAGAACGCATATACCTGTTGAAGGTTATAAGATAGAACAATTAAGAGAACTACCTTTAGAGGCTCTAATTAATATTGCAAATGACTTAGATGTAGAAAACCCTCAAGAATTAAAACGACAAGATTTAATGTTTACAATCCTACGATCACAAATTGATGCTGGTGGATTTATTTTATTTACTGGTATTTTAGAAATAAAAGAGGGTGGATTTGGATTCTTAAGAGCAATAGATGGTAACTTCTCTGATACTTCTAATGATTCTTACGTTAGTGCAACTCAAATTAGAAAGTTTGCCTTAAGAACTGGAGATATTGTCTCAGGGCAAGTTAGACCTCCTAATAAAGAGAGTGAAAAATATAACGCTCTACTAAAAATTGAAGCAATAAACTATCTACCTGTAAAAGAGTCTAAAAACAGACCACTATTTGATAACTTAACCCCACTTTATTCAACTGAAAGATTTAAATTTGAATTTGATTCAAATAAAATGACAGGAAGAATGCTTGATTTATTTGCTCCTATGGGTAAAGGTCAAAGGGGACTTATTGTTGCACCTCCAAAAACTGGTAAAACAGAGTTATTAAAAGAGTTAGCTCATGCAATTTCAAGAAATCACCCTGAAGTTTCTTTAATGGTTTTATTAATTGATGAAAGACCAGAAGAAGTTACAGATATGCAAAGATCTGTAAAGGGTGAAGTTTATTCATCAACTTTTGATTTACCTGCACATAATCATGTTAGAGTTGCTGAAATTGTTATTGAAAAAGCAAAAAGACTAGTAGAAATGAAAAAAGATGTAGTTATCTTACTTGACTCAATCACAAGATTAGCACGTGCTTATAATACTGTAACTCCAAGCTCTGGAAAAGTACTTTCAGGTGGAGTTGATGCAAATGCTTTACATAAACCAAAAAGATTTTTTGGGGCTGCTAGAAATATAGAAGAGGGTGGATCTTTAACTATTATTTCAACTGCACTTATTGAAACAGGTTCAAAAATGGATGAAGTTATTTTTGAAGAGTTTAAAGGAACTGGTAATAGTGAAGTTGTATTATCTAGAAATGCAGCAAATAAAAGAGTTTATCCTGCTCTTGATATTACAAAATCTGGAACAAGAAAAGAAGAATTACTTCTTACTCCTGATGTATTGCAAAAAACTTGGATTTTAAGAAATGCAATTTCTCAAATGGATGAAGTTGAAGCTTTAAGATTCTTATATTCAAAAATGCAAAAAACTAAAAATAATGAAGAGTTTTTTAACTCAATGAACGAATAGAAAAAGAGGGTTTTCCTCTTTTTTTATACAAAAACTGTCTCAATTAATTACTCAAAAATTACTCCTTTAATTCATATCTTATAAAATTTTATATACTATTCCAAGCTTGATAAGGATAGATTATGATAAATATAAAAAATTTAAATAAACACTATGGTGATATAAAAGTTTTAAATAATATTTCTATTGATATAAAAAAAGGTGAAATTTTTGCAATAGTAGGGCACAGTGGTGCTGGAAAATCTACTCTTATGCGATGTATTAATGGTCTTGAAGATTATACTGATGGTTCATTACTTGTAAATGATAAAGAGATAAAAACGCTTAAAAAAGATGAGTTAAGAGAGTTTAGAAAAAATATTGGAATGATATTTCAGCATTTTTCATTAATCCAAAGAAAAACAGTATTTGAAAATGTAGCATTACCAATGCAACTTTGGGGATACAAAAAAGATGAAATTTCAAAAAAAGTAAAAGAGTTATTAGTTTTAGTTGGATTAGATGAAAAAATTGATTCTTATCCAAAAGAGTTAAGTGGAGGTCAAAAGCAACGTGTGGCAATTGCCAGAGCTTTAACTTTAAATCCTGATATTTTACTTAGTGATGAAGCAACATCTGCCCTTGATCCAAATACAACAACATCTATTTTAAATCTTTTAAAACAGATAAATGAGAAATTAAATATTACTATTATATTAGTAACCCATGAAATGGAAGTTGTAAAACAAATTGCTCAAAAAGCACTTTTATTAGAGCATGGAAATATTATAGGTTTTGATGATACTGAAGAGTTGTTTTTAAAGCCTGATAATAAAATGAAAGAGTTTTTAGGTGAAACAGAAGTTGTACCTAAAACTGGAGTTAATATAAAAATATATTTTCCAAAAGATAATGCTTTTCAATCATTTATTACAAAAATGGCAAGAGAACTTGATATGGATTTTAATATCGTATGGGGAAAACTTGAAGAGATAAACTCTCATATAGTTGGAAATATGGTTATAAATATTGAAGAAAAAGATAAAGAAAAAGTAACTTCTTATATAAAAGAACACAATATTATTTGGGAGGTTTTATAATGTTTGATATTTTATTCCCAGCTCTTGGTGAAACTATTTATATGTCATTTGTATCTACTTTTTTTGCACTTGTAATTGGATTTTTTTTAGCAATTGTTTTAACACTTACTTCAAAAGGTGGATTAAAAGAGAATTTGAAAGTTTATTCAATACTTGATGTAGTAATTAATACATTAAGATCATTTCCTTTTATTATATTAATGATAGTTATGTTTCCTCTTACAAAATTTTTAATAGGAAAAAGTATAGGAACAAGTGCTGCTATTATTCCTCTTACAATAGGAGCTGCTCCTTTTGTGGCAAGATTAATAGAAAGTGCATTAAAAGAAGTGGAGATTGGTGTTATTGAAGCTGCTAAATCTTTTGGGGCAAGTGACTTTCAGATTATTTTTAAAGTTATGTTAGTTGAAGCCTTGCCTGCAATTATTTCAGCAATTACTTTAACACTTATTACTGTAATTGGTTTTTCTGCAATGGCAGGAGCTGTTGGTGGTGGAGGTTTGGGAGATGTGGCTATTAAATATGGTTATTACAGATTTCAAACTGATACTATGATTTATACTGTACTGATTTTAATCGCCTTAGTACAGGTATGTCAAAGTTTAGGCGATTATTTATATAAAATCACAAAAAAATAAAGGAAAAAATTTATGATAAAAAATATTTTAAAATTTACACTTGCAGGTGTTGTTGCATTAGGACTTACTGCTTGTAATGAAAAAGAAACAAAAAAAGTAGAAGAAACAAAAACAGAAGTTAAACAAACTGTTATTAAAATAGGAGCAACTCCTGTTCCTCATGTTGAGATATTAGAAGCTGTTAAGCCTCTATTAAAAGCTAAAGGTTATGATTTGCAAATTGTTGAATTTACAGATTATGTTACTCCAAATATTGCAGTTAATGAAGGTGAATTAGATGCTAACTTCTTTCAACATTTACCATACCTAGAAGAGTTTAATAAAAATAAAAATACAGATTTAGTAAAAACTGTAAATGTACACTTGGAGCCAATGGGATTATATTCAAATAAAATCAAAGCATTAAGTGAATTAGAAGATGGTGCAACAATTGCTGTTCCAAATGATCCAACAAATGAAAGTAGAGCATTAGATATTTTAGTAAAAGAGGGATTATTAACATTTAAAGATGTTGATTTTAAAACTGTTGTTGATATTGTAGAAAATCCAAAAAATCTTAAAATCAAAGAGTTAGATGCTCCTCAATTACCAAGAGTTTTAGATGAAGTTGATGCTGCTATTATCAATACAAATTATGCACTTGCTGCTAATTTAAATCCATTAAAAGATGCTCTTGTTATTGAATCAAAAGATTCTCCTTATGCAAATATTGTTGTAGTTAAAAAAGGAAATGAAAATAAAGATTCTATAAAAGCTTTAAATGAAGTAATAAATTCTTCTGAAATTAAAAAATTTATAAATGAAAAATATCAAGGTTCTATAGTAGAAGCTTTTTAATATTATTTAATTAAGTCTATTATTTATAAATAATAGACTTAATGTGTAATAGAATTATTTATTTACTTAGACAAGTATAAAAATATTCCTCTAGGGAATTTCTTTTTTATAGAGTTAAATTATTTATGCTATGATTCTTTGATATAAAAAAGGTTTTATTATGAATATAAATTTTAATTACTTTGATAATCAAGAGTCATTTTTAAAATATGCCACTAATAAAGAAATAAAATATCTAATTTTTGTAGCATCTTTAACTGATATAATAATAGAAGATTTTAACAAAAATAGTATAGAATTTTTTGGAGCAATCTTTTCTCATATAATTTATAAAAATAAACTATATGAGAAAGGTTTGATTTCAATTGAAATTACAAAAGAGTTAAATTTAGATTTTATTAAAAATACTAAAGATTATAAATTTGCTAACAGTAAATATTTTGAATCAAAATCTATTATTACGATTTTTGATGGATTTAGTGAAAATAGTGAAAAATTTTTGATTAAGCTTTTTGAAAATATTGGTTTTAATACAAATATTATTGGTGGTGGAGCTGGACTTCTTGAAGATAAAGCAAAAAAAGCATTTTTTAGTAATGAAGGCTTTTTTTCACATTCTGCAATATTATTATTTTTAAATGAAAAAATAAATATATCTTCAAAACATGGTTGGGAGTATTTATCTGGTCCTTATATTGTAACTTCTACAAAAAAAAATATTTTAAAATCAATTGATTATACTGGGGCCTTTGAGCTTTATCAAGATGTGATAAAAGAAGATTGTGGACTTACTTTAACAAAAGATAATTTTTTAGAAATTTCAAAAACTTATCCCTTGGGTATTATTAAATATACTGGTGATGAAATACTTAGAGATCCTATCTCTTTTGAAAATAGTAACTTAGTTTTAATTACTGAAATTAGGGCTAATTCTATAGTGAATATTTTAAAAGGTAATAAAGATAATTTAATTGATGCAGCTAGCCAAGCAGCAAAAGAAGCTCTTGATGAAAATAGTAATTTAGCATTAATTTTTAATTGTATAACAAGAAAAAATTTTTTAGAAGAAAATTTTGAAGAAGAGTTAAATTCTATATATACAGAAATAAAAACAAATAATATGATAGGGGTTATTACTCTTGGAGAAATAGCTAATCATGGAAATAGATATTTAAGTCTTTTAAATAAAGCATGTGTAATTGGAGGAATATGATTTTAAACAAGTTATCTGTTTCTTATAAATGTCAAAGTTCAATAGGAAATAGTCTCAAATTAGAAGAAATGATAGAAGAAGTTTTAGTAACTTTTTTAGAAGAAACAGAGGCAATATTTGGGAGTTTTTATTTAATTGAAAATAATTCAACACAATTTATTCTTTCTATGGGAAAAAAAATTGATTGTAAAGTAGATACATTATTAGAAAAATCTGCAAAAAATGAAATTAGTATTTATAAATATAATGAAAATTTAAATCTATTTTTTTATAGATTAGAAAAAGGTTTATTGATTTTTATTTATGATGAAAATATAGATTTACATTTTATAAAAGCAATTTTAGAAAGTTTAAGAAAAAGACTAGATATTAGTGTGAATTCTTGTTTGAATGTAAAAAATTTAGAAGAAAAAAATTTAGAACTAAAAAATCTAACAATACATCTACAAGATAAAGTAAATGAAGCAGTTGAATTAAATAAGAGAAAAGATAAACAAATGTTTGAGCAAATGAAAATGGCTCAAATGGGAGAATTAATTGGAAATATTGCACATCAATGGAGACAACCTTTAAGTATAATATCAACTATTGCAAGTGGTATGAAACTAAAAAAAGAGATGAATATTTTAGACGATAAAGATTTTTTTGAGTATACAAATAAAATTGTTGATAATACACAATTACTTTCTACCACTATAGATGAATTTAGAGATTATATAAAAGAGAGTTATAAAGAAAAAGAAATTTTAATTCAAGATAGAGTTCAAATGGCAATAAAAATAATCGAACCTAGTTTTTTAATGAATAATATTAGAATAATTGAAGATTATATGGAAAAAGATTTAATCTATTTTAAATTAATATCGGGAGAATTATTACAAGTTTTAATATCAATTTTAAATAATACAAAAGATGCTTTTAACGATAATAATATAGAAAATAAATGGATGAAATATTCTGTAAAAAAAGAAACAAATAGTTTTCTTATAATAATTGAGGATAATGCAGGAGGAATCCCAATTGATATATTAGATAAGATTTTTAATCCATACTTTACAACAAAACATCAAAAACAAGGCACGGGGATTGGATTATATAATTGTTATAATATAATCACAAAACATCTTCATGGTAATATATATGCAGTAAATACAGATTTAGGAGCAAAATTTACAATTGAATTACCATATCAGATAAATTAGTACTTAATCTAAATCAATATTTACTTTAACAAATTAGTTATACTCTTTTAGATATAATTTAAAAAATTTATTAAAGGTATTATTTGAAAATAGGTGTGTTTGATTCAGGGCTTGGAGGATTAACTGTGGTTAGTTCTATTCAAAAAATATTTAAAGGTGCAGAACTTTTTTATATAGCTGATACGGAATATGCTCCTTATGGGGAAAAAACACCCGAAGAAATCCTAGATAGATGTGATAATATAACAACATATTTATTGCAAAATCATGGAATTGAAGCTTTAATAGTTGCGTGTAATACGGCAACTTCAGCAGCAATTAAACACCTGCGAGAGAAATTCCCTTTTTTAATAGTAATAGGAACAGAACCTGGAATTAAACCAGCAATATTAAATACAAAATCATTAAACATTGGAGTATTAGCAACACCTAGAACATTAAAAGGTGATAAATATCAGCTTTTAGTAAATGAACTTTCTGCTACAAAACAAGTTAAGCTTTACGAGCAAGCTTGTATTGGTTTAGTTGAGCAAATTGAAAAGGGTGAAATTGATACAAAAGAGACTTATGATATGTTGCAAAAGTGGCTAAGTCCTATGAAAAATGAAAATGTTGATACTATTGTTTTAGGTTGTACTCATTATCCTTTAGTTGATGATATAATAAAAAGAATAATGGGAAATGATATTACTTTGATTGAAACAGGTGATGCAATAGCAAATAGATTAAAAATTCTAAGTGAGCAAAAAGGTCATATAAATAAAGGCCCTTTACATATAAGTGTTTGTCATACTGGATTAATAAATAGATATATGATAGATAAAATTTTAGATAATAAAAATATAGAAGTTAGGAAATGTACAATATGAATCAAGAGATTTCGGAAAAAAGAGTTTTAGCATTAAAATACAGACCTCATAGATTTGAAGACTTAGTCGGACAAAGTACTATTTCTCAAACACTATCATTAGCCCTTGATTCAAATAGATTATCCCATGCTTATCTTTTCTCAGGTTTAAGAGGAAGTGGAAAAACATCAACTGCAAGAATTATGGCAAAAGCCTTATTATGTACAGAAGGTCCTACTTCAAAACCTTGTGAAGTTTGTGACAACTGCAAAAGTGCAAACTCAAATAGACATCTTGATATTATTGAAATGGATGCTGCATCTAATCGTGGAATTGATGATATAAAAGATTTAATAGAGCATACAAAATATAAGCCAAGTAGTGCTCGATTTAAAGTATTTATAATTGATGAAGTTCATATGCTTACTACTCAAGCTTTTAATGCACTTTTAAAAACACTTGAAGAACCTCCTGGATTTGTAAAATTTATTTTGGCAACTACTGATCCTTTGAAATTGCCAGCAACGATTTTATCTAGGACTCAGCATTTCAGATTTAATAAAATTGCAGATTCAGATGTTATTCATCATTTGGTTCATATTTTAAATGAAGAAAATATTGATTATGAAAAAGAGGCTTTAGAAATAATTACAAGAAGTGGACAAGGAAGTCTAAGAGATACTTTAACCCTACTTGATCAAGCAATTATTTTTTCAAAAGGAAGAGTAACAACTACTAGTGTTGTTGATATGTTAGGACTTATTGAACCAAAATTAATGGACAATATTTTTTCAATTATATTAAATAAAGGCGATATAACTCAAATTATCAAAGAGTTAGAAATATATGAAGTTTCTCAGATTTGTGATGAAATAACAATATATTTAAAAGATAAAATGCTTACAAAAGATAGAAGATTTGATTTACTTTTATTTGATAGATTTTTTAGAATTTTAAGTGATGCAAAACATTTATTAGCAATAAACAGCGATGGTGGTTTTGTTTTAATTTTAACATTTATGAAAATGATTGAAGCTACTAATATTAGAACTATTGATGATATTATAAATCAAATTGAAAAAATAGAGCCTAAAAAAGAGACTATTGTTTCTAAACCTATTGAAACTGTTATTGAAAAATCAGTTGAAAAATCAGTTGAAAAGCCAGTTGAAAAGCCAGTTGAAAAAATTGTTGAGAAACTAGTTGAAGTAGCTATAGAAAAACCTATTGAAAAAATAGTAGAAACTCCAATAGTAGAAAATCTTATTGTTGAACAAAAAATAGAAACAAAAATTGAAGTACCAGTTCTTATTAAAGAAGAATCAAATCCTTTTATGGAAGAAGAGACAAAGATTGAGGAGTTATCACCTTTTGATGAGGTATTAATTCAATCTAATAATACTTTAGATTTAAATGTAATTGATGCAATTGAAGTTGTTGATTATTCAAATCCTTTTGATGAAATACCAATTCCAAAAGAGTTACCTAAAGTTGAAGAGAAAAAAGAGCAAATTGTTCAAGAAATAGAAATTGAAGAAATTGCTTTAGAAAAACAAGCTTATGTGAATATTCATGAAGAAATACAAATAATTCCATTGGAAGATGCTGATGAAGATGATGAATCAAAAGATCATGATGAAAATGATGAATTGTATGAACAATTAACTTCAAAAGTTTATGATAGAGATTACACTTTAGGTGAGTGTTTTGAAAAGAATTTTATTTTTAATGGTTTTGAAAATAAAAAACTATATATTATTTCAAGAGCACAAGATGAAGAAAGAAAGCTTTTATATAAATATTTTGGAATAATAAAAACATTTGCTCAAGATGTTTTTGGAAATGACGTTGAGCTAGATTTTCAAAAGGAAGAACCCTCCGAAGCCAAAGATGAACTAGTAAAAAATACACAGAATATTTCAAATAATCCAGTTTTAAAAGAGGAAGAAGAGCCTTCTTTAAAAGAGGAATCAAAACAAGAAGATGACTCTCATTTGGATGATACAAGTTCAATGTTAGAATCAATTGAAATGAGTGCAGGTTGTGTGGCTGATATGACAAAAAGTTCTGTTGTAACTCCATCACAACAAGAGTTACAATTAAATGATATATTGAACTCAAAAATGCTTGATAAAGCAAAAGAGCTTTTTGATATTAGAAAAATTACAGTAAAATCTAGAAGTTAAATTATTAACTTTTTATTAATATAAAATAGATAGACTTATAATCATTTTAAAAAAGGAAAAAATTAATGAATAAATTTTCAAAACTATTATCTGCAACTCTATTATTATCAGTTTCTTTATATGCAAATAGTGATAACTCAGTTATTGAATTTGAGAAAAAAAGAGTATCTCAAAATCCAAATGTAAAATTAAATGAAGTAAGTATAAATACAAAAAAAGAACTTCCATTAGCTGGTTGGTCTGGTTATATTATGGATGTTAAAGTGAATGTTCAAGGTAAAGATATAAATGCAAAAGATATACTTTTTTCTGATGGAAAATATATATCTTTAGATTTAATTGATGTGGAAACTGGTAAATCATTAAAAGATTTAGTAACTCCTAATTTAAGCGAAAACTATCATGATAAATCAAAATTAATTGCTGGAAATCATAATGCAAAAGATAAAATTGTAATCTTCTCAGATCCCCTATGTCCTTTTTGTATAGACTATGTTCCTGAAGTAATTAAATATGTTCAAAAAAATAGTGATTCAATTGCATTATACTATTATCATTTCCCATTATTAGGATTACATCCAGCAGCAGGAATTTTGGTTAAATTAGTTGATGTTGCAAAACATAAAGGTATTAAAGATGCGGAACTAAAAGTTTATCAAATTGATTGGGAAAAACATTTTGATGCAAAATCAACAGATGATAAAAAAATCTTAGAAGCATTTAATAAAGAGTTTAAAACTACAATTAAATTAGAAGAGATTAAAACTGATAAAGTAAGTGAAGTTATCGAAAAAGATATTTTAATGGGTGAAGAAGTTATGGTTTCTGGAACACCAACAATATTTATAAATGGAGTTAAAGATACTTCAAGACTTAAATATGAAACATTAGGAAAAAAATAAATTTATTAAGAGGTTAACATGGAAAAATTAGTAATAGCAACAAGAAGAAGTCAATTAGCTTTATGGCAATCTGAATATGTAAAGTCACTACTTCAAGAACATTATCCTGATATGGAAATTGAGTTACAAGAGTTCACAACAAAAGGTGATAAAATTTTAGATGTACCATTGGCAAAAATCGGAGGAAAAGGTCTTTTTACAAAAGAGCTTGAAGTTGCAATGCTTGAGGGAAGTGCACATTTAGCTGTTCACTCTTTAAAAGATGTACCAACTAAATTCGAAGATGGACTAATGCTTGCTGCTGTTACAAAAAGATTCGATCCAAGAGATGCTTTATTAAGTAATAAATACTCTTCAATTGATGATTTACCACAAGGTGCAATAGTTGGTACTACGAGTCTAAGACGAAGAATGGCTATTATGATGTTAAGACCTGATATTGTTTTAAAAGATTTAAGAGGTAATATAAATACAAGAATTGCAAAACTAAATGCAGGTGAATATGATGCGATTATTTTAGCAGCAACTGGTATTCAAAAACTAAAAATTGAAAATGAAGTTAAATATTTTTCTCCAATAGAAACAGATGTTATGATTCCTTCAATGGGACAAGCAACTCTTGGAATTGAAACTACGAATGACCCTAGAATCGTAGAATTAGTTTCTGTTTTAAACGATAAAGATGCTCAAATAGAATCAACAATTGAAAGAAGCTTTGTAGATACTTTACAAGGTGGTTGTCAAGTTCCTATTGGTGTTAAAGCTACAATAATAGATGAAAATTCAATTAGAGTTCAAGCAATTGTAGGAATGCCAGATGGCAGTGAATCAATTAGTGAAGATATAACAGCAAATATTGAAGAGTTCGAAACAATAGGTCAAAGTTTAGCTCAAACTTTTATAGATCAAGGTGCTAGAGAACTTCTAGATAGAGCAGAAAAACTAGCTTTTAAATAATACTTTATTCAAGGGATATTTCCCTTGAAACTTCTTAAAAACAATCAAATCATATCAAATTAGCAATATTTTCCAAGATATTTAAATCTTTATTTTAGTATGATAAAGCATATATATTTAAAGGAGTTTAGATGAGAATAAAAGCCCAAGATGCACTATTTTGTTTAGTTGATGTGCAAGACAAATTATATCCACACGTAACAAATAAAGATGAAATTGAAAGAAACTTAATAACATTAGTAAAAGGTTTAAAGGTTCTTAGTCTTCCTTTTATTGTAAATGAACAATATAAAAAAGGAATAGGTGAGACAATTCCATCTTTAAAAGAGTTAGTTCAAGAGTATCCACATTTTGAAAAAACTACTTTTTCTTGTTGTCAAAATGAACCAACAATGGATGCTATTAAAGCAGCTGAAAAAAAAGTGGTAATAGTTGCAGGAATTGAAACTCATGTTTGTGTTTTACAAACTTGTATAGATTTACTAGAAGCTGGATTAGAGGTTGTATTAGTAACTGATTGTTGTACTTCAAGAAAACAAAATGATACAGATATGGCAATTAAAAGATTAGTTCAAGCAGGTGTGATTCCTACAACTTATGAATCTTTACTTTTTGAATTAACATTAAATGCTAAAAATCCTTGTTTTAAAGAGATTTCTTCTTTAGTAAAATAGTTTAAAAAAATATTAGAAATAAAAAAGGGGATAGATATTAATCTATCCCCTTTTTTAATGAAAGAATTAAGAATAATTATTCCATAGTTCCTTCAGGAACATGAACATAACCTTCCATGATAATTCTAGCACTTCTACTCATAGTTGCTTTATCAACTATAAATTTACCATCGTTATTTTGAATAACAGCACCAACTTTTAAAGTTCCAGATGGATGTCCAAACTCAACAGCAGATTTTTGTCCACCACCAGCAGCTATATTTACTAAAGTTCCTTCAATACAAGCAGCAACTCCAATAGCAACAGAAGCTGTTCCCATCATTGCATGGTGTAATTTTTGCATAGATAAAGCACGTACGTGTAAATCAATTTCACTTGCTTTTACTTCTTTACCACTTGAAGTAGTAAAATCAGATGCAGGTGCAACAAATGCAATTTTAGGAGTATGTTGTCTTGTTTCTGCTTCTTTTAAATCTGAAATTAATCCCATTTTTAATGCAGCATAAGATCTAATTGTTTCAAATCTTGCTAAGGCTTCAACGTCAGAGTTAATATCACCTTGAAGCTCAGTTCCTGTGTATCCAATATCGCTAGCATTAACAAAACAAGTTGGAATTCCAGCTGTTATCATAGTTGCTTTAAATGTACCAATTCCTGGAACTTCTAAATCATCAACTAAGTTTCCAGTAGGGAATAATTCTTCACTTGGATCTACAGGCTCTGCAAATTCTAAAACAATCTCTTCAGCAGGAAATGCTACACCATCAATGTAGTAATCTCCCATTTCTTTAACCATTCCATTTTTCATTGTAACGTAACAAAGAATAGTTTTTTTGATATTTGCTTGCCAAATTCTTACACAACAAACACCATTAAGAGGCACATTATCAACTAAACCTTCTTTAATTGCAAATGGTCCAACTGCTGAGCTTAAGTTTCCACAGTTTCCACTCATATCTACAAAGTCTTTATCAATTGCAACTTGACAGAAATAGTAATCTACATCATGACCAGGAACATCTGATTTTCCTACTAAAATAGCTTTAGAAGTAGAAGAAGTGGCCCCTCCCATACCATCCATTTGTTGTTTATAAACATCAGGACTTCCTACGATTCTTTGAAGTAATTTATCTCTTTTTCTTGTATCTTCTTGTGCCTCTTTAGGTAAATCAGCAATATTAAAGAATGTTCCTTTAGAAGTTCCACCTCTCATATATGTTGCTTTAACTTTAAATTGTGGTTTATAAGCCATTTGTTTATCCTTAATTTGATATGTAGTATAAAACTTTTAAAAATTATCTATAGAATATTTTTAAAAGTTTTATAAATTCTAAAGAGCAAAAGCTCTTTAGATATTTATTTTTTTGAAGATGCAATAACATCTTTAGCGAATTTTTGTAAAATACCACCATTTTTGTAAACATCAACTTCAGCAGAAGTATCTAATCTACAAGTAACAATGAATTCAACTTTTTCACCATTTGCTCTTGTCATTACAACAGTTAAATCAGTTCTTGGAGTAATATCACCAACGATATCAAAAGTTTCACTTCCATCAATAGCATAAGTATGTCTAGTTTCACCATCTTTGAATTGTAATGGTAAAACACCCATACCAACTAAGTTAGTTCTATGAATTCTTTCTATTGATTCAGCAATTAAAACTTCAACCCCTGCAAGTCTAACACCTTTTGCAGCCCAGTCTCTAGAAGACCCTTGACCATAGTTAGTACCAGCAATGATAATTAAAGGTTGTTTTCTAGTTGTGTAAGTTTCTATTGCTTCCCACATTCTAGATTCAACACCCTCTGGCATAATCATAGTTAAAGAACCTTGTTTAACGCTACCATCTGGTTTTCTAACCATTTCATTAAACAGTTTTGGATTAGCTAATGTAGCTCTTGAAGCCGTATGATGATCCCCTCTATGTGTTGCATATGAGTTTAAATCTTCAACAGGTAATCCCATTTTTAAACAATATTCCCCAGACGCTGACGTTGGTAAAATTGCATTTGATGGAGATAGGTGGTCTGTTGTAATATTATCAGGGAATACACCTAATGGTCTCATACCTTTAAGTTCTGGCATTTGCATATATTCATCTTCCCAATAAGGAGGTTTATTAATATATGTAGATTGAGTATTCCATTTATAAAATGGAGATATTTCAATACCACTTAAAGCATTTTTTGCAAACATTGGATCATAAATTGCATCAAACATTTCAGGTCTAACTGAAGCTTTTACAACTGCATCAATCTCAGCATCTGTTGGCCATAAGTCTTTTAATGTAATTGGATTACCATTTTTATCAGTACCTAAAGAATCTTTTTCAATATCAAATCTAATAGTTCCAGCTAATGCATAAGCTACAACTAATGGAGGTGAAGCTAAAAATGCTTCTTTTACGTATGGGTGAATTCTTCCATCAAAGTTTCTGTTTCCAGATAATACAGCAGTTGTATAAATATCATTATCAACAGCTTCTTTTTGGATAACTGGATCAAGTGCACCTGACATACCATTACAAGTAGTACATGCGAATCCAACAATACCAAATCCTAATTTCTCAAGTTCTGGAAGAAGTTTTGCATCATTTAAATATGTTTCAACTACTTTTGAACCTGGTGCTAATGAAGATTTAACCCATGATTTTCTTTTTAATCCTAATTCATTTGCTTTTTTAGCTAATAAACCAGCAGCAACAACGTTTCTTGGATTTGAAGTATTTGTACAAGATGTAATTGCAGCAATTAATACAGCACCATCTGGCATTTTATCTCCATCAATTTTAAAGTCTTTAATAATACCTTCTGCTTTTAAAGTAGAAGTTGGTACTAATTTATGTGGTTGTGAAGGACCAGCTAAAGATCTTGTAACTGTTGTTAAATCAAATGTTAATTCTCTTTCATATGTAGCTTTTGTAAGAGAAGTTGCCCATAAACCATTAGCTTTAGCATAAGCTTCAACTAATTTAACTTGTGAAGATTCTCTACCTGTTAATGTTAAGTAATCTAAAGTTTGATCATCAATACTAAACATAGCAGCACTTGCACCATATTCAGGAGTCATGTTTGAAATAGTTGCTCTATCTCCTAGTGTTAAATACTCTAAGCCTGAACCATAGAACTCTAAGTAAGAAGAAATAACTTTTTGCTCTCTTAAGAAACAAGTCATTGCTAGTGCAATATCAGTTGCAGTTATACCTTCAGCACGAACCCCAATAATATTTACTCCAATGATTTCAGGAACTCTCATAAATGAAGGGTTTCCAAGCATTACATTTTCAGCTTCTAATCCACCAACCCCAATTGCTAAAACACCTAGTGCATCAACGTGAGGAGTATGTGAATCTGTTCCTACTAATGTATCAGGAGAGGCAATACCATTGATATTGTGGATAACTGGAGACATTTTTTCTAAGTTGATTTGGTGCATAATACCATTCCCTGGAGGAATAACATCTACATTATCAAATGCTTCTTTAGTCCAATTAATAAAGTGGAATCTATCTGCATTTCTTCTATCTTCAATATCTCTATTTTTTTGGAAAGCATCTGGATCAAATCCACCACACTCAACTGCTGATGAGTGGTCAACGATTAATTGAGTAGGAACAACTGGATTAACTTTTTTAGGATCTCCACCTTTTGCTGCAACTGCTTCTCTTAAACCTGCTAAATCAACTAAAGCTGTAAGTCCAAGAATATCATGAGTAACAACTCTTGATGGATACCATGGGAAGTCTAAATCTGTTCTTTTTTCTATTAATTGAACTAATGAATCTTTTAAATCTTCACTAGGACATTTTCTAAGTAAATTTTCTGCTAATACTCTTGAAGTATAGTTAAGTTTCTCAAAAGAACCAGGAGTAATATCTTCAACAGCTGCTTTTACATCATAAAAGCTTGTATCGAAACCTTCTAATTTTTTTAGATATTTATCATTTGTCATATTTTATATCCATATATTTAATTTTAAAAAAGGATGGAATTTCTCCCATCCTTTTATTTTGCTAAGATTAGCACTGTATATTTTGTAAGTTCTTCCCTAGATTTTTGAGAGAAAAGATAATTATTTTCTATCTTCTAATGGAATGAATTTTAAACCTTCAGGTCCTGTGTAAGTAGCTGATGGTCTAATGATTTTACCATCTTCTCTTTGCTCAATTACGTGTGCACCCCATCCAGTAACTCTTGAGATAATGAAAATTGGAGTAAACATATCTGTTGGAATTCCCATTTGGTTATAAGAAACTGCTGAGAACCAGTCAAGGTTAGGGAACATTTTCTTTTGTTCCCACATGATTGTTTCAATTCTTTCAGCAACGTCATACATTAACATGTCATTGTTTTCTTTTGATAAATCTTCAGCAACTTTTTTAATTACTACGTTTCTTGGGTCACAAATAGTATAAACTGGGTGTCCAAATCCGATAATAATCTCTTTTTTAGCCATTCTTTCTTTGATATCAGCTTCTGCTTCATCAGCTGAAGAATATCTTTCTTGAATTCTAAATGCAACTTCATTAGCTCCACCGTGTTTAGGACCTCTTAAAGCTCCAATTGAACCTGTAATACATGAGAACATATCTGAATTTGTACCAGCAATTACTCTTGAAGTAAATGTTGAAGCATTAAATTCATGCTCTGCGTAAAGAATTAAAGATACATGCATAGCTTTAACCCAAGATTCTCTTGGTTTTTCACCATGTAATAAATGTAAGAAATGTCCACCAACAGTATCATCATCAGTTACAACATCAATTCTTTTTCCATTGTATGCATAGTGGTACCAGTATAATAAAATTGAAGAGAATGATCCCATTAATCTGTCAATAATATCTTGAGCTTCATTTTTTGGATGCTCTTCTTTTTCTTGATTTAAAGCCCCAAGTACTGAACAACCAGTTCTCATAACATCCATTGGATGACAAGTTTTTGGTAATTGCTCAAGTGCTACTTTTACACCTTGTGGAATATCTCTGTAAGATTTAAGCTTTGCTTTATAAGCTGCTAATTCTGCTTTGTTTGGTAATTTTTCATGTACAATTAAATATGCAATTTCTTCAAATTCTGCTTTATCAGCAAATTCTAAAATATCATATCCTCTATAATGTAAGTCATTTCCACTTTTCCCAACTGAACAAAGAGCTGTATTTCCAGCAGAAGTTCCAGAAAGTGCAACAGATTTTTTTGGTTTAAACGCTGTAGTTGTTTCAGTACTCATATTTTTCCCTTATGTTTAATTTTATTTTATATTGGTTTGATAAAGCTAATTACTTAGCTTTACCTTTTGAAAATAATTCATCCATTTTTTGCTCATAAGCATGGTAATTTAACATATCGTATAATTCCATTCTTGTTTGCATTGTATCAAGAACACCTTCTTGAGTACCTTTGTCTTTTAACTCTTGGTAAACTGCAAGTGCAGCTTTATTCATTGCTCTAAATGCTGATAATGGGTAAAGAACCATATCAATTCCTACAGAAGCTAATTCTTCAGTAGTGAACATTGGAGTTGCTCCAAATTCAGTAATATTAGCAAGTACTGGAACAGACATTTGATCTGTAAATTCTTTGTACTCTTTTAAAGTGTGAACAGCTTCTGCGAAAATTGCATCTGCTCCAGCTTCAACATAAGCTTTTGCTCTGTCAATTGCAGCTTGTTGACCCTCAGATGCATGTGCATCAGTTCTAGCAATAATGTAGAATTCTGGGTCTAATTGATTTTTAGCATCAACAGCAGCTCTAATTCTGTCACACATTTCTTCAGTAGATACTAATTCTTTATTTGGTCTGTGTCCACATCTTTTTGCAGCAACTTGATCTTCAATATGCATACCAGCAGCACCAGATCTGATAAATTCTTTAACAGTTCTTGCAACATTAAATGCATGTCCCCAACCTGTATCAGCATCAACGATTAATGGAGTATCACAAATAGAAGTGATTCTTCTAACGTCAATACATACGTCTTCGATCATTGTCATACCTAAGTCTGGTAAACCGTAAGAAGCATTTGCAATACCTCCACCTGATAGGTAAATTGCTTTATGTCCTACTTTTGTTGCTTGTAATGCTTGGTAAGCATTAATAGTTCCTACGATTTGTAAAGGAGACTCTTCTTTCAAGGCTTCTCTAAATTTTTTTCCTGCGCTCATACACATCCTTTAAATTTAAGTTGTAAATCATTATACATAATTTTGACATAGTAGTAGTGTATGATAATTGTAAGATAAATTACAATTTTTTTAATAAAACTAACAAATTGTACAATATTTGATTTTTTTGTAAAAAATGGTACAATAAGAGAAATATTACTTTAAGGTGTAATTATGAATTATAAAAATTCAATAGAAAAATTTATAGAGATTTTTAAAAGATCAAATTTAAGTATATCAAAATTTGCTTCACTTATAAATAAGGATAGACGTACGGTTACATCGTGGATTGATAATATTACAGATATAGAACCAAATAAAGATATAAAAGATAAAATTTGCCAAACTTTTAGATATCCTGATTATATTTGGGAGGAAGGTTGTAATGGAGAAGAGTTCTTAAAATCAATTACACAAATACCCCAAAAAGAAGTAAGAATTATTGATGAAGACTATCATGGAAGATTAAGATACATAATGGAGCAAGAGCAAAATAGAAGATTTGTTATTCAAGCTCAATTCCCTGGACCCATGTATAGAGACTCTGCTGTACAAAAAGTGTACAAAACATCAACTAGTAATAATGATATAGAAGAGTTAAAACAAAGTAGAATTGATCAAATGCTAAGATATGATTATGATACAACGGAATGGTATTCAATAAAATCTGTACTATCTTTTTGTTTTGCAAGTATTGGAAACTTTTATACAAAAGAAGAAAAATTAAAAATTTTAGAATTAATATATGAACTTTTTAACAATAATTATAATAAAAAACTTTTTTTATTCGATTCTTTTTCAAGAAAAATATATGGAATGGAAACTACATATATTTCAATAAATGTGAAACAAAAAGTATTATTCTTTAAATCACCAATAGAATCTGTATTTATTGAAATAAGAAATAAATCATTAGTTGAAAGAATGCATAAGTACTATTCTTCACCAATTGAAGCACCATCACATGTGAATTTTTTAGAATCTGTAAAAATCATTAAAATTTTACAAGATGCATTAAAATATAACAATGATATAAAACAAGCATATGAAACAATAAATAGACAAACAAATTACGGTGAACTTTTTCACAATAATCTAAGTTATGATTTACAAAAAGAAGTAAGTGCACCAAATCCAGGTCAAAGAAGAAATTAAAATGGATTATTCTTTATATATAAATGAGTTTTTAATTTTAGCAACAGCACTATTTTTAGCTTTATTATCTCCTGGGCCTGATTTTGCAATGATATTAAAACAAAGTATTAGTTCAGGTAAAAGAGCTTCAATTTTCTCAAGTATAGGTATTGGAATTGGTTCTTCAATTCATGTTGTTTATACTGTTTTAGGAATAGGACTTATTATTTCTAAATCAATAATTTTATTTAATATAATAAAATACCTAGGAGCTGCATACTTAATATATTTAGGATATAAAAGTTTAAAATCAAAGGGTACTAACTTAAATGTAAAGAATATAAAAATAGAAGAAATGAGCGATTTTAAAGCATTTAGTTTAGGGTTTTTATGTAATGCATTAAATCCTAAAGCAACTTTATTTTTTCTATCTATTTTTACAGTAGTAGTAAGCATAGATACTCCTATGCATGTTCAAGCTTTTTATGGTATTTTTTGTATTTTCACAGCTACTTTTTGGTTTGTTGGACTTTCCTTAATTTTAAGTCATAAAAAAGTAAAAGGTTTTTTTAATAAATTTGGAATTTGGTTTGATAGATCAATTGGAACAGTTTTAATAGCTCTTGGAATAAAAGTAGCTTTAAGTAAATAACTAAAATAAAAAAGAGAAATAAATAAAGCCTTAAATCTAAAATTATTTCCCAAGAAAAAAGTTTATAAGTTTTCGAAAAAAAGAGAGTTTCTTTTTTTCGACTTTTGTTTTTATTTCATTACTTAATGCTTCTAACTTTTTAGGCTCATAAAGTGATTTACTCATCTTTCCCACCTAAAAAGTTTTGAAGCTCTTTTACTGCTTCTTCATTTTTAATAGCAAATTTAATCTCAATTCTTCTAGATGCATCTTTATCTTCAACACCATTTTTATCTAAAATTAAATCAGATGATGATCTTCCACTTGAGTTTACATAAGCACTTAAAAGATTTTTGTCAATAATATTTGAGTCATATAAAAACTGCATCACTGCTAATGCTCTTTGTTGAGATAAGGCTAAGTTACTTAAATATGAACCATCACTATTTGTATGACCTTCAATTGTGATACTCTCAATGAATTTTCTCATCTCTTTATCACCAACTAAAGTGTTTAAATATTTTTTTAGAACTACACTTAACTCTTTTTTCGATTCTTCTTTTAACTTATATTCATTTTGGTCAAATAAGATATTTGAAGAGAATTTTATAGCTCCACTTTTTTCATCTATATTTATAGACTTCCCAAGTTTTTCTCTTAGTTTTGCAATAACATTTAATTTAATACCTGTTAAGTTTTTGATTTTAACTTTTGTAATATCAAACTCTTCAACCATTTTTTGATGAATTTGTGTTTGAACTAAAAGTTTATCAGCTAATAAGGCTAACTCTTCATCTTTTAAACTAATGATATTTTGTCTATTTAAAATCTCAGCAGATAGCTTTTCATTAGTATCATTTTGTTCTTTTGTTTTTAAATCAAACTCTAATAATAAAGCTTTTAATTTTTCAATTTCTGCTAAATTTAAACTAATACTTTTTGCTTTTTCATCAAGTGAAACATTTGCAGAATCAAGTTTTGTTTTTGTTTCTTCATAAATATTTCTAGCTTGAGCTAATTCATAAAATAGTTGAGCTTTTTCATCTTGAATTTTCTTTAAAGCACTATTTTTATTTAAAATCTCTTCTTGACTTAAATTTAATGCAAGTTTCTCTTTGTCTAGATTATTTTGAGTATAAAGATATTTTATTACAATAGCTCCAATTACTAAAATAAATACAAAAAGAAGTCCTGCCATTAAGTCAGCGTATGAAATCCAAAAATTCTCTTCATTTTTTTGTTCGTTGTTATACATTATTTACTACTTTGATAAATTTTTGAATTCAGTTAAATCTTCTATAATTTTCGTAGTTTGATTATCAATTGATTCTAAAGAGTGATTTAATTTATCTGTAATTTTAACATCATAATCATCAAGCTCTTTTTTGAATTTCCACTCAATTTTTTCCATATCACTTTTCATAGTTTCTATGCTTTTTACGATATTTGTATAAATAGCTTTTAGATTATCTGAACTTAAATTATGTAAATGTGAATTTAATATTGAAACATTGTTATTTAAAAGTTCAGTATTTAAAGCATATAAATCTTTTTGTTTTTCAAAACTTTTAATTGTTGTATTCATATTTAAAGTAACATCTCTTAACATTATGGATAAACTTTCATTATTATCAATATTTTCACTAATTTTTGTAGAAAGCAATAACTCCTTTTTTAGAATATCTTCAAGTAATTCAACTCTTTTTTCTATTAAAGTATTTATGTTATCCATCATATTACTAGATGTAAGTTTTTCAAATACCTCACTCATTTTTGCATAGTTATCAAGATTACTTTTTATATGAATTGATTCAATATCAACTTTTGTCCAGAAAAATGATTTAGTATTTTCTTTGATGATATAAGTATCATGTTCGAATCTACTCATTCCGATTTTTTCAAAAAAAGTCCACCAAATTGATAAAAAGATACCAAAAATAGAAACATAAAAGGCAGTTCCCACTCCACCTAAAAGTACTGTAATTTCTTTTTCTAAAGCATTTGAAGTTCCAGAAGAAAAATCAGGCATAGAAAACGCAATAGATATAAAAGTTCCTAAAATACCAAGTGTTGGAAAAATTCCAGAGGCAATTGAAGAGAAGTTTGTATTTCTAATATTACTTGTATAATCTTTTAAGAAATCATTAGCACTTCCATTTGCTTTTGTAATATCTCCAATTGTTAATAAATTATCATTAATATAATTTTTTAAATAGAAAAATAGTTCTTGATATTGTGTTTTAAATTTGCATGAAACATAATATGCATTATGTCTTATGAAAAATAGATAAATTAAATAGATAAATCCTATTAAAACCACACTGTGAATTTCAACTCTTAATGGAAAATATCCTAAATAACATAATATGATTATTCCAAATAACATACTAGGTACTGTCAATAAAGTAAATATTCTTGACATTGGTTTACACGTGGTATAAAATCTTGAATTTAAATCAATAAAATCGTCATCTGTTAACATAAACATTCCTTATAATGTTAGGTAATTTTAATTGGAAGTTTAGCATATTTATCATCTTAAGATATAAAATTTTGAATATTATTTAAAATATAACAAAAGATTTTACCAGCTTAAAGAATTAAAAGATAAAATAACGAAATATTATGGAGAAAATGAAATAAATTATGATAAAAAAACTTTTAACTTTGTTGTTGGTATGTAGTAGTTCAGTTGTTTATGCTTGGGCAGATAAGTATACAATTTCAGTTTGTATGACTTTGAGTTTGGAAAATGCACTTATTTGTAAAAAAAGTATATTTGATAATATGGATGGGAAGGTTTTTATTGTAAAAGATAAAGATGGAAGATATTATACATATCTTAACGTATATGAAAATAAAAATGAAGCTAAACTTACTATAAATAAAGCATCGACTTATGTTAAAAAACAAAAGCCTTATGTAAAAGCTATAGATGAAAATATAATCTCTCTTTATTCTAAAAAAGAAACATTTATAGATTTAACAGCAGTTCCAAAAGAAAATAGAGTACAAAAAGTTTATATAGTAAAAAATGAAATCAAAGATAATCAAGAAAAAATTGATAATAAAGTAGAAGAGAAAAAAGAAGAAAAATTAGAAGAAGTTAAAGAAACAAAAAAAAATGATAAAAAAGAAGAGTATAAGTTGGTATCTCTAAGTCCAAAAATTGAAGATTTAAAACTTGTATCTTCTTATCCTTTTTATGAAGGTCAAAAATTAGGCGATGATGATAGCTATCAAAATATAAATAATACAAAAGAAGAAGAGTTAAAAAAGATTGATGATTTGATACAAGTAAGTATGGAAGAATTTGATAAAGCTGATGATAAAAAACAAGAAGAAATAAAAGTTGAAAATAAAATTGTCCAAATTGAGGATAAAAAACAAGAAGAGCCAAAAATTCAAAATAAGATAGTTGAAGTCGTAATCAATAAAAGTGAAGAAGAAGCAAATATTTTAAACTATGAAGAGTTAATAATCCAAGTTGATGCAAATACAAATCTAATGACAGTTAATGCAAAAATAAATAATGAATTAAAAGAGATAAAACAGTATGTTGTCTCAACTGCAAAAAAAGATGTAAAAAGACCATTTGGAGAAGGAAAGATTTCTAAAATATCTTTAAACCCTATTTGGTATCCAACCCAAGATACTTTGAAAACTTTTAGAAAAAGAGGAATAAATCTTCCATCAGTTGTTCCTCCTGGACATAAATACAACTATATGGGAGCTGCAAAAATAAACTTAACACATATTGTTGATGGTAAAAATACATTTAGAATCCATGGTACATTAAGTGAAAAAACAATAGGGACAAATGAATCAGCAGGTTGTATTAGAATGAGAAATAGTGATGTTCTTCAATTGGCATCTTTATTAAATGATTTCTCACAATTAAAAAGTTTAAATGAGGTTAAGGTTATTTTGAAGTAATTAATAGTGTAGAGGAAAATATATATGAATAATCCAAGAGAAAAATTACTTGAAGTTGCATTTAATGAAATTTATCATTGTGGATATAATGCAACATCAATTGATAAAATTTTAAAACAAGCTTCTATGAATAAAGGCTCAATGTATCATTTTTTTAAATCAAAAAAAGAGTTAGGTTTAGCTGTTGTAAATGAGAAAATTAACTCTTATATAGAAGATAAATATGCTATTTTATTAAAATATGAAAAAAATATTTGTGATGAAATGCTAAAACTAATAAAAAATAGAAACAATTTTGATTTTAATTATGGCTGTAAATTAAATAATTTGATGCAAGAATTATCTCCAATTGATGAAGATTTTAAAATTGCTTTAGAAAAAGTGTATTTAAGATTTGAAAATATTATTGAAGAAGTTTTGATTAAAGCTGTAAAAAAAGGCGAAATAAAACATAATGATCCTAAATCACTTTCAATGTATATTGTAGCTTCAATAGAAGGTTGTTTAGGAACTGCAAAAAAATCACAAGATGGAAAATATTTTCAAACTTGTATAGGGGAATTGGAAAACTACTTAAATAGTTTAAAAATCAATAAGTAATTTTATTTTTTCCATTATTTTTTGATTCGTACATTTTCTTATCAGCCAAGGCATAAGTATCTTCCCATGAGTTAGATTTTTTATCAAAAGCGACGATTCCTATACTAAATGTAACTAGAAATTTACTATTACAAAAAAAATCATTTGTTTTTTTCATTATTCTTTCAGCACATTTTATTGAAGTATTAATATCTGAATTTAAACAAATGATTCCAAATTCTTCTCCACCAATTCTTGATACAAAATCTATATCTTTTCTAGTAGATTCTTTTAGTATTTTTGCAACTTCTTTTAAAACTAAATCACCTTGACTGTGTCCAAAATTGTCATTTATTCCTTTAAAATCATCGATATCCAAGGAAATTATTGTGGCTTGTGTTAAATTTCTTTTTACTTGAGTGTCTACTTCTGCACATTTTTTTGTAAAAAATCTTCTATTATAAATTTTTGTTAATGAATCTTCAATAGTTAATTCATAGAGTTTATTCATTATCTTTTTATTTTCTTTTTCTAAAATTATTCTTTCATATTCTGTTTCAATTCTTCTTGCAAAAATTATAGCAATATCTTCAACTTCTTTTGGAATAGTTCTTTCTTTATTTGAAAAAATAGCTATATGTCCAATGCAAGAATTCTCTTTATTATGAATAGGAATACCATAAAAACTTTTAAAACTAGAATTTTTAGCTTGTTCAAATGATATATTTACACCTTTTGTAATTTGAATAATATTATCTTCATAAACTAGTTTACAAGGAGTGCCTTCTAGTAAAAAATCACTAGAAGAATTAGGATCTGTAGAATATAGAATTTTAACTTTTGTTGTAGGATTGTAATCAATAGCTTCTGTTATTAAAACTATTTGTGCATTAAATAGTATTTTTAATTCATCGCAAACTACTTTCAAAAAGTCTTTTCCAAGGTAAGCTGAAGTAACTCCCACGATTGATTTTAGTGCATCGTATGGATTAAAGTTAAATTTATGCATTTTAAATCCTTTAATTCTATTTAGTATATTCAATTAATATGTAGAATGTGTGTAGATAAATCTAAATTAGTTGACTAGTTAGTCAATATTGTGCTATAGTTTTACTTGACTAAATAGTCAATAAAATAAAGGAGTCAAAAATGCCTTATATAAATGTAAAACTAAATACTAAAGAGAGTGATGATTTAAGAGAAAAGATTGTTGATATTGTATTGGAAAATACGACAAGTATTTTGAATAAAAAAAAAGAAGTAACATCGGTATTACTTGAGCTTTTTTCTTCTAAAAGTTGGAGTATAGGAGGGGTTAATAGTCCTACTTTTTATTTGGATATAAAAATCACAAAAGGTACAAATACAAAAGAACAAAAAGCTAAGTATATAGAAAAAACTTATGAAGATTTTAAGGAGTTGCTAGGTGAAATAAATCCTGCTAGTTATATTGTTATTGATGAAGTTGATGGAGATTCTTGGGGATTTGAAGGTAGGACACAAGAGTACAGATATATAAAAAGCAAATTATAATGAGTGCTTATATACAAAAATCAATTTTACCATTTTTCTTTATATTTTTATATGGAAGTGGTTTTATCTTCACACAATATGGTTTAGATAATTCTTCACCTATGGTATTTTTAGGTATAAGATTTTTTGTAGCATTTTGGATTTTGTTAATTATTGCATATATTTTAAAAGTACCAATTCCAAAGAGTAAAAAAGAGTTTTTTCAAATTGCATTTGCTGGAAGTTTGACTGTTGGAACCTTTTCCATAGGTGTTTTTTTGTCAATTTCTTATGGAGTTTCAGGAGCACTAAATGCTTTGATTATAGCCTTACAACCAATTGTTGTAACATTTTTAGCTCAGAGATTTTTAGATGAAAAGATAAATAAAAGAGTTTACTTAGGTCTAATTATTGGATTTATTGGGGTATCTTTTGTGGTAGTTTCAAAACTAGATACTTCATTTGATTCTATTGTAGGAATTTTTTGCTCTGTTATTGCTCTATTGGGACTTAGTTTTGGAAGTTTGTATCAAAAGAAATACTGTACAGATATGAATTTATACTCAGGTGGTGCAATACAGACTTTAAGTTCAACGATACTTGTTATTCCATTTTTGTTTTTTGAAGAGATTCATATAACTTGGAATGGTGAGTTTATCATTGCCTTACTTTATATGGCAGTTGGAGTGAGTATTGGTGCTTTGTCATTATTATATATTATGATAAAAAATGGTGAAGTTTCGAAGGTATCTTCAATTTTTTATTTAGTGCCAGTTAGTGCAGCTATTGTTTCATATTTTTTATTGGGTGACAAGATAGAATTTAGTGAAATCATAGGAATTATTACTATAATAATTGGAATAATATTAATTAATAAAAGAGAAGGAATAAAATGAAAATAGTTATTTTAGATAGAGCAACATTAGGTTCAGATATAGATATAAATATTTTTAAAGAGTTTGGAGAATTGGTATCTTATGATAAAACAAGTGAAAATGAAACAAAACAAAGAGTAAAAGATGCAGATATTGTAATTACAAACAAAGTAGTTTTAAGAAAAGAACAAATTGATGATTCAGCAATAAAACTTATTTGTATAACTGCAACAGGAACTGATAATGTAGATCTAGAGTATGCAAAAAATAAAAATATTGCAGTAAAAAATGTGGCTGATTATTCTACATCAAGTGTAGTTCAAGTGGCTTTTGCGATGATATTTTATTTTGTTCAAAAACTAAATTATTATAAAGATTATGTTAATAATGGTGAATGGGAAAAATCACCTGCATTTACACATATAGATGAAATATTTTTTGAGTTAGATAATAAAAGAGTAGGGGTTATTGGCTTTGGAAATATTGGAGAAAATTTAGCAAAAAAAGCTCAAGCTTTTGATTGTGAAGTTGTTTATTATTCAACAAGTGGAAGAAACAGTAATTCAAATTATAAAAGAGTTGAACTAGATGAGTTATTACAAACCTCAGACATTATAAGTATTCATTGTCCACTAAATGATGATACAAGAAATTTATTGACATATGAAAATATGAAAAATATAAAAGAGGGTGCGATTTTATTAAATTTAGGTCGTGGTGGAATCATAAATGAAGATGATTTAGCCAAATTAATTGATGAAAAAGAGATTTATTGTGGTATTGATGTGGTTTCAAAAGAACCAATACAGAGTTCAAATCCACTGTTAAAAGTTAAAAATAAAGATAGATTACTTTTAACTCCGCATATTGGATGGGGTTCAAGTGAATCAAGAAATAGACTTATAAAAAAAGTAGCACAAAATATAAAAGATTTTTTGAATAAATGAAAGTGAAATTTTTACTATTGTAATATGGCTAATGTTAGTGATATCTTGTCTTAATCTTTTAGAACTAATTGTTGCAGGTATTTGGGCAAAACAAGAAGAGGAAAAAATCAATATTTGATTTTTCCTTTTTTTATTTTATTTATACTCTTCTATATTAATTACTTTATTAGAAATGATTTGAGCTAGTGTTCTATCATGGGTAACTAGAAGGACACTTAGATTTTCAGTTTCAACTATCTCTTTTAATAAAAATAAAACCTCTTTTTGAGATATAGGATCAAGTCTTGATGTAATCTCATCTGCAAAAATAAAAATAGGTTTCAAAAGCAATACTCTAATTATAGAAAATCTTTGTAATTCCCCTCCTGATATTTCAGATGGTGTTCTATTTAATAACTCTTTTGATAAGTTAAATTTTTCTAAAAATGAATATAATTTTTCTTTTGCAATTTTATGTAATTTTAGTAAATCTAAAAAGCCATCTTTTAATATTTGCTCAGGTAAAAAAGCACTTGGTGGATCTTGATAAATCTTTTGAAATTGGATTTTTGAATAATTTTTGTTTTTTATAATCTCTCCAAAATCTGATGATAAATGCTCTAAAATTATATTTCCTAATGAACTTTTTCCACTACCACTTTCCCCAACTATTGATACTATTTCAGCTTTTTTTATATCAAATGATAATTTTTTAAAAAGTATATTTTTATCAAACTGTTTACTTAAATTTTTTATATGAACTATTGTTTCATCTTTTGGTTTTGTTTTTTCTATTTTCCAAAATGTTGGCTCTGCCAAAATTAATCTTTTTGTGTACTCTTTTTGTGGATTATTGAAAATTGATTTTGTATCAGAATATTCAATGATTTCTCCATCTACCATAATTCCTAAAGAGCCTTCTATTTTTCTTGCAATTTCCAAATCATGGGTAATAACGAATAAAAGTTTATTTTGTTTTATTTGTTCATTTAATTTATCAACTATCGAGTCACACAGTTTTTTATCCAATCCTTTTGTTGGTTCATCAACTAAAATTAGGCTTCCTTCTTGAACATGGGTAATTGCAATTGTTAATCTTTGGCACATACCTCCTGAGAGTTCATAAGGATATGAATTTGTAAACTTTTCTAATTTTACATCTTTTAGTTCTTCTAATGATTTTTTTAAACTCTGGTTTTCATTATTTTTATATGTGAATTGTCTAACTTCTTTTATTTGTTCAATTACTTTCATAGTTGGGTCTAAAGATAACCAAGGTTCTTGAGGAAGTAAGGTTATATGTTTTCCCCAAAGTTTTTCCCTTTCTTTTTTTGATAATTTTAATAAATCAATACTATCAAGCAATATTTTTCCTGTCACTTTTAGTTCTTGGGGTAAAATGCCCATTACAGCATCTATAACTAAAGATTTACCCGAACCTGACTCTCCTAATAACACAAGAGGTTTTTTTGTAGATATTTCTAAATTTATATCTTTTACAAGTACTTTATCTTTTGTGTAAATTGTTAAATTTTCTATTTTTAATTGTTTATGCATTTACACTCCTTTTAGACATAAGTTGTAGTGATAGTACAATTAAGAATATGATGAATGAGGGCAATAAAACCAAGAAGGGTTCTTCTTCATAATATGGTAATAGTTCAATAATCATACTTCCTAATTCAGCAGTTGGTGGTCTTATTCCTACATTTATTGCACTTAATGAAGAAATAGCAATAATTGCTGTACTCATTGAAAAAGTTGAAATAGTAAATATCATAGGTAAAAGTTTTGGAATAATTAATTTTCTTAAGATATAAAAAAAACTAAATCCTAAAGATTTTGATGATTCAACAAAAGGCTCAACTAATAAAGATTTGGTTTTTAATCTAGTAATTTTGAAGAATTCAATCCATAAAATTAATGCAAGTCCTATATAAAGTGGCAAAAAATCTCCAGGAGAAAAAGCAATTAATACAAGAATTAGTAACAATCCCGGAAGTGCTAATAATATATCACAAATAATATTTAAAAATTTATCAGTTAATCCACCTTTATATGCTGCTAATATTCCTAAGGTAACACCTGGTATAAAGGCAGTTACTGTTGTAATTAAAGCTAGAAAAAATGAAAGCTGTGTAGCTTGGGCAACTCTTACTAATACATCTCTTCCATATTGGTCTGTTCCTAAAGGATGTTCTAAACTTGGATTTGCAAATATATTAAATAAATCTTGTTGGTCGCTTTCATAATTTAGAATAATTTGACTGAGAATTGAGAAAAATGCTAAAAATATTAAAATATATAAACCAATATAAAAAGTTCTTTTATTTTCCATTATATTTTTTCTCCTTTAATCTTGGATCTAAATTTAGTGCCAAAATATCTACAATTAGATTTATAAATACAAATATTAATCCCATAATTAAAACAGTACCTTGAATCATTGGTATATCTCTTGCTACGATTGCATGAACTAAGGCATGACCAATTCCAGGGAAAGCAAATATGGTTTCTACAACTACAACACCTTCTATTAAATAAACAGATTGAAGGGCTAAAAATGATATTAAAGGAATTAAAGCATTTTTAATACCATGTCTTTTTATTGTTATATTTTGAGATAAACCTTTAAATCTTCCATATCTAAAATAAGAATAGGTTTGAACATCATTCATAGAATCTGTTATTAACCTGTTTGAAACAGCAGCTAGTCCAAGGCAAAGAGTTAATGTTGGTAATACAAAATTTTTCCAACTCTCAAATCCAGCAGGTGGTAAAATATTAAACCAAATACTAAATATCAAAATAAGAATTAGTGCTAAAACAAAAGGGGGAATTGCTCTAATAATAATTGAAATTAACATAACACTATTATTTACAAATTTATATTTGCTAATAGATGTAAATATTCCTAAAGGAATAGCAATAATTAATGAAACAATAAAAGCCAAAAGAGCTAAAACAAAAGAGTATCCCAATTGAACTTTTAATTCTTGAATAACACTATTTCCACTAACTAATGAATATCCTAAGTCAAGTTTTAAAAAATTAAAAATTGATATTAGGTATTGTTCATATAAAGGTTTATTTAATTGCAATTCCATTCTAACACTTTGTGCAATTTCAGCAGTAAGCCCATCTGGACCATATCTTCCTGCTGCGATTCTCATTGCAATATCACCAGGTAATAAGTGCATCATTAAAAAACCGATACTACTTGATAATAAAGCAACTACGATGACTTGAAAAAATCTTTTTATAAAAATATTTATAAACATCTAATATCTTTATTTATCAAATTTAATATCAGTTAAATTATAAGAAATTTCAAAAGGATCAATTTTAAGATTCTTGATTTTTTTATTTGAAACAACAGTAATACTTGACCAAGTTAGTGGAATAGATGGTAACTCTTCATTTAAAATCTTTGATATTTCAAACTGAGTTTCTAAATTAGCTTTTTCATATAGTGATTTTAAATCAGATACCATTTTTCCATTTTTCCAATTCATAGCGCCCCAATCTCCACCATTCTCACCATAATCTTCAATGATTGTTCCTAAAGGGTTAGGAACTAATGTAAAGTTTTTTGAAATAAGGGCTAATTGTAAAGAGTTATCTTTATGTTTTCTTACAACTTCAGATGAATTTGTAACAGATATTTTTAAATCAATTCCAACTTGTTTTAATTGATTTTGAACAACTGTTGCAATAATAGGTAGTTCTGGCCAGTTTGGATAAGTAATAAGTTCAAGCTCTAATTTTTTACCATTTTTATATAAAAAACCATCATCTTGTTTTTCCCAACCACTATTTTTTAGTAGTTTTTCTGATTTTTTAATATTAAATGTTAGTGGTTCTATATTTTTATTGTGCCAAGCTACAAGCTCAGGTGGAAACATTTGTGTTGCCGCTAAAGATTCATCTTTTAAAATTCCTTTTGCAATAGCATCTCTATTTATTGCATAACTTATAGCATGTTTTATATTTTTATCTTTTAAAATTTCATCTTCTGAATTTAGTTTTAATTTTCTAGTTCTAAATATTTTTACTGTTTGAATATCTAAGTTAGGGTTTTTCTCTAATGACTTTAATGATATTGGCAAAATTGAAAAAGCAATATCTGCATCACCACTTTTAATCATTAATGCTCTTGTTTCATTGCTTCCAACAGCATTATATGTGAGTTTTTCAACTTCGTTAGTTTTCCCCCACCAAGAATCAAATCTATCTGCTTTTATTAAAAGAGGTTCAGTTATATTTGTGATTTTAAAAGGGCCTGTTCCTATAAATTTTACAACTTTTCCATTTTCAAATGAATTTTTACTTAATATCAAAGTAGTGTAGTGAGCAAGATATGCGGGTAAAATACTAACCTTTGAACTTAGCTTTATTATTAATTCATCATTATTTGAATCTATCTTTTCAATAGGTAAATATCTCAAAATACTTTTTTCTTTTACCTCTTCTCTCGTCAAATTTAAAACTACTGTTTGTGCATCTAAAACTGTGTCATCTTGAAATTTTACATTAGGTCTTATTTTAAATTTCCATGTTAACTCATCTGCTGAAGTTTCCCAACTAATAGCTAAATTTGAAAGAATTTCACCTTTGTCATTTACTTTTACAAGGTTTTCAGCAATCTGAAGTCTTGAAAAAATATATCCTGATTTTGTTGGTTCAAGACCTTTTATCTCATTTGGTCCTATTACTTTTAACTCATTTGCACTAAGAGTTAAAAATGAAAAAATTAAACATAATTTCATTAGTTTTTTAATATTCATTATTTTCCTTTATTTGATAATTATTATTGGAATCATATTTTAAGTATAATTAAATGCAACTTAGTCGCATCTAATTTAAGAAATACAGCATATTTTTATTATTATAAAATATTAAGATTTTTAAATTTTATAATATAAGTACAACTTATATTCAATATGCAATTAAAAGAGTATAATATGTTATCTAATAAAAAAGGGAGAAATAATGAAAAACTTATTTAAAACAATTAAATTAGGTTTTTTGGTTGCTGGTTCTTTATCAGTTATAACAACTGCACTTATTGCAGAAGATTTACCAAATAGAGGTCCTATAGAGTTTTCATCTTACGATACAAATAAAGATGGATTTATTAGTGAAAAAGAGTTTAATGATATAAGAGCAAAAAGAATAGAGCAAAAAGCAACTGCTGGAATGCCTATGAGAAATGTTGCAAATGCACCAGATTTTAGTGCTTTAGATACAAATAAAGATGGAAAATTGACTGAACTTGAGTTATTAAAAGGTCAAAATAAACAGATGCAACTTAACCAAGGAAACAGAGGAATGGGTCAAGGCATGAATGGTCAAATGGGCAAAGGTTACAATATGCCTACATTTGAAAGCTTTGATTTAAATAAAGATGGAGTAATTAGTGCCAAAGAAATGGACGAAGCTCGAGAAAAACGAATGGAAGAAAATTCATCTCAGGGTAAAATGATGAAAAATATTGGTAATCAACCAATGTTTTCAGAAATTGATACTAACAAAGATGGAAATGTTAGTAAAGAAGAGTTTTTGGCTCATCAAGTGAAACAAAGACAATAATTCTATCTGAGGGTGTTTTTTACACCCTCTTTATTTACTACTAGTTTTTTTATTCACATATCTACTTTTGTAATGTTATTAAATATGTTCTCTTGAAAACTTCGTTTCCGCTTTCTTACTTTTTAGTTGTAAAAAGTAAGGCAAAAAGCAACCAGACAAATTGTTGAAGGCAAAGCTACCCTACAGTTTTAGAATAAGTTTTCTGCCTTGCGGAACTCGTCGAAAAAGTGCATTTAGCACTTTTCTCTCCTCAAACAGTCCTCAGGCTTTTTCGAAAATTATTCTAAAACTTCCGGCTTCAACAAAGTCTGGAAATTTCTGCAGTTCAAACTATCTTTTTTAAATTGAGTTTAGAAAAGTTGTTATTATAAAAATCAAAAATGCAAATGTCCTTATCCCATATTCCAACATCTACAGAAGCTGAACATTTGTTTTCTTTTTACAGGACAGAAAAGATAAAACAATAAGTGAAGGAACCTTAAGGGCTTTGAAGCCGTTGGTGGTTTTGCTTACTTTGTCTATACAAAGTGAGAGAAGAGAAAAAGAATAAATATAAAATATTTTTTACAATATTATCTATTCTTGAATGATTAATAAGGGATAAATTAGTATTCTAGTTTTGAAATATTCATGATAGCCATCCATAAAATTCATTTAATCCATCAATGATAGCATCCATTGCTACTTTATCTCTAATTTTTGTTGATATATTTTTTAACCAATTTTTTACATTTTTACCGAAAGCTTTTTCTTTATGATTAATTATTGTTGTATCTTCTTGAATTGATTTTCTTAAATCTTCCAAATCATCTGAATTCAAGTTGTAGTTTTGTAATTTCTTTGATAAATTTTCAAAATCATTTTTTATCTGAATACTTTTATTTTTATTATAATCTCCAATATTGATAGTAATGTTTCCATCAAAAATAGCATTTTTAAAGATTTCTTTTGTATCGATTTCTTTAGATTTTGATTTAATATTTTTATCACTTATATCTTCTGGAATCATTTCTGAAATATCTAAAATAAAATCTAATAATCGACTCCTAATTTGTGTTAAAATTCCTAAAATTTGAGATTTTGCAACTTGTCTCTTAAGATTAGTTACATTGAGAGAAGAATCTAAATTTTTTGTTAATAATGGAGCAAATTCAAGTTCAAGGGAAAAAAATAGTGTATCTTCATTTTTAGAGAGATTCTCTATAGTAGAGATACTATCTGAAAATTTTATAATTGTAAAAAAATCTAATTCTTTATCCTTTAAGTGCATTATAGGGATAGGATGATTTGTATACCTTGTTGTATAATTTTGAAAAGAACCAACAACAATATTGTGAATTTTTCTATAATCAGGTACAGATTCAATGTTGTCGTATCCATTAAGTTCTTGATTAACCCATGTTAGTAATGACTTTTCACCCATTTTATGAAGAAGAATTTTAGTTTTAATAAGTGCATTTTCTAAATTGCAATTTTCACTACTTAATATTTCAATAATTTCATCAATTAATTTCACTTTTACTCCTTAGGATAATTATTTATTAAATACTCATTCTATATAAAGTACTCTTAAAATCATTAACTAAAAATAAATGTTTAATAGTAGTTATTATATATGTATAAATTAATGATGTGATTACCAAAATATTATTTTACTCCTACCTTATTCAAACTATGTTACTATCCCAAATGAATAAAAAATACCAAATACTAAAAGATATTTTCGGACACGAGCATTTTAGAAGTTTCCAAGAAGAGGTTGTTGATTGCATTCTTAACAAACAAGATGTTTTGACGATTTTGCCAACGGGTGGTGGAAAATCACTTTGTTATCAACTTCCTACGCTTCTTATGAATGGAACTACTGTTGTAATCTCTCCGCTTATTGCACTTATGCAAGACCAAATAAAAGCTTTAAATGATTTGAATATTAGTGCTGAAATGATAAGTTCTGCTACTTCAAATGATGAAAATAGTTTCACTCTTCAAAAGCTTTTAAATGGGGAGTTAAAATTTATTTATGTGGCACCTGAAAGGTTCACTTCAAATGAGTTTGTAGCAGTTTTACAGCGAATAAATATAAACTATTTTGTAATAGATGAAGCGCATTGTGTTTCGGCTTGGGGTCATGAGTTTAGGGCTGAGTATAGAAATCTTGATAGATTAAAAAGATTTTTCCCAAATACTGCCATTTGTGCATTTACAGCAACTGCTACAAAAAAAGTTGAAGCTGATATTGCTTCTTCTTTGAACTTACAAAATCCAAGACATTTCAGAGCAAAAACTGTAAGAGATAATCTTGATATAAAAGTAGAACCACGAATTGCAAATGGGAAAACTCAAATATTAAATTTCCTAAAAACTCACAAAGGTTTATGTGGAATTATCTACACTTTTACAAGAAAAGAAGCAGAATCAACAGCTGAGTTTTTGAGTGAAAGCGGATATAGTGCAAAAGCCTATCATGCAGGACTTAGTAATGATAGAAAAAATGAAGTTTTTAATGATTTTGTATATGAAAAAATAGATATTGTGGTAGCAACCATCGCTTTTGGTATGGGAATTGATAAATCAAATATTCGTTTTGTAATACACACTTCATTGCCAAAAACTCTTGAAAACTATTATCAAGAAATAGGGAGAGCTGGTCGTGATGGAGCCATGTCTTATGTTTATATGCTTTACTCAAAATCCGATGAGGTAAAAAGAAAAATACAAATAGAAGAAGCCATCGACAATGCTTACAAACAAACTGGACTTGATAAGTTAGAGTTTATGTATAGATATTGTGTGAGTAATAATTGTCGTCATAAGATGATTGCAGGTTATTTTGAAGATGAGATTGAAGCTTGTAAAACTCTATGTGATAACTGCACAAAAGGTGAAGTTGAGCAGGTTGATATGAGTGTGGATGCTCAAAAACTTCTAAGTGCTATTTACAGAAGTGAACAAAGATTTGGATTAAATCACATCATAGATATTTTAAGAGGTTCAAAAAATCAAAAGTTATTAGATTTTGGACATGAAAAACTTAGTGTTTATAATTTGGGTGCAAATAAAAGTAAAAATGAGTGGATAGCAATTGCAGATAAATTAATAGATATGCAAGCACTTACTTTAGGGGAATTTCGAGCTTTGAAAATAAGTTCTTTAGGTTTAGAGATTTTAAAAGGAAAAGAGAAACTTTTTATAGATAGTGATAAACTAGGAATCGCTTCAAAAATCCAAGAAGAAGAGACTGAACTAAGTTTTGATGAACTAATTTATGAAAGATTCAGAACCTTACGAAGAGAGATAGCACAAGAGAGCGAAGTTCCAGCTTATGTGATATTTGGAGATAAAACTTTAAAAGAGTTATCAAATAAACTTCCTCTTTCAAAAGATGAGATGTTAAATATAAATGGTGCTGGTCTTGTAAAATATGAAAAATATGGTGAAGCTTTTTTAAATTTATGTAAAGAGATAAAAGAAGAGTTTAGCGAAAAACTTGAACAAAAAGAGCCATTAAAAAAACTAACAAAAACATATCTTGAAACTTTTGATTTGATTCAAGAGGGGAAAAGTGTAGAAGAGATTGCACAAATTAGAGATTTAGGATTAACTTCTGTTTTAGGGCATATTTCAGTTTTAGCTGAGCATGAAAAAATCTCAAAAGAGAAAAAAGAAGAGTTATTAAAACCTCTTGAAATTCCACAAAATATAAAAAACTGGATAGAAGAAGGTTTAAAACTTGATACTTTAAAAGAGTTAAGACAACAGTTGTATATGTATGAGTATTTGTCAAAAAAAGATTAGTTATATTGAGTGTTTAAAGATACAGTAGAAGGTAAATTTCTACTGTATTATTAGATTATTTTAGATTTTGTTTTGCAAAATTTCTAACTTGCTCATTACTGTCATTTTTAAGAACTTCTAAAACATTTGAAGATGTTTGTGGATCTTTTGCAATTGTAGTTCTTACATTTAAAGATGCTTTATTTACTAAGTATTCTTCTGTTAAGTTGCTAAATTTATCTCCTGCAAATGCAGTGTTTAGTAACACCATTGATAACGATAATATTGTGAAAATTTTTTTCATTTTAATTCCTTTTTTTGATTTGTAATGGAATTCTAGTTAAATAGGACAAAAAGTATCTTGATTTAAATCAATAAAATAGGATAATTTATATCCTATTTAGAAAAAGAGTTGTGAAGTCCTATATATAGGCACTTGTAAAGAGTAAATTTTTTAATTGATATTAGTCATTGTTAAATAAATCAAAATTAATTATACTTAACATTATTTATTAAAGAGAGCATATGAAAAAAATTTATGGAACTTTGATTTTCTTTTTTTATTTTATTAAGTATCCAGTAGTTATATATTTACTACTTGCTTATTTTTATTTGGAAGTACAAACTAGTTTGATTATGAATATATTAGGATTTGTTTCATTGCTACTTATTGTAAAAGATTTATTTTTTCCATATAAAAAATCTGATAATTGTTCAGGAGTTAAAAAATGATATATGTAACTATAAAATTAATTCATATTTTTTCTGTATTTATTTATGGTGGATTTTTATTTACTGATAATTTATTTTTGACAAAAATAAAAAAAGATTTGAGTAATGAAGAGCATAGTTTAGTTAGAGAATACTTTATGCAATATGTTAGAAAAGTCGTTCCCAAAGCTCTTCTCGTTGCTGTTGCTTCAGGTATATATTTATTTTATATGAATTTTGGAACAATAGGGGAAGAAGGATTAACTAATTTTCAAATATTATTAGCTATTAAAGCATTTTTAGGACTTTGGTTAGGATTAAGAGGAATTTTACAAGTATTTTTTAAAATACAGCCTTTTGTTTTTAAAAGTCATATATTCCCATTTATTTTAGTGATAATTATAATATTTATATCTCAAATAATGTTTGTAATTTAAGTTTATTCATCAGAAAACCATTTTTTATTATAGTCTTTTAATGACTCTGGATAGTGTCTATGTTTTGGAATATTATTTACAATTACAGCAATTGCTAATAATATAAAAGCACCTGATGTCACAGGAACTAAAACATATAAGAAACCTAAATCATGGATTTGATTACTTCCAATTACAGCGATAAGTGCAGTAGCACCACCTGGTGGATGAAGAGTTAATGTTAACTGCATAAATAGTATTGAAGTTGCAACTGCAAAGGCAGAACAAAATAGTATATTCCCTGAAAAAAGTTTAAAAGATATAACTCCTATAATAGCTGATAAGATATGTCCGCCAACTAAGTTCCTAGGTTGAGCCAAAGGAGAGTTTACAGCTCCATAAACCAAAACAGCACTAGCTCCAAATGAACCAATAACAAGTGTTAAATCTTTATCATCTAAGAAGTCTTGATGAAAATATGATATGGCTAAGATACCTAAAAATGAGCCAATCCAAGACCATATGATATTCGCTTTTTCTAGTGGTTCAGAATTTATTTTTTTGAATTGTTTAAAGAATGTTTTCATATTATAGCTTTAATTTTTAATTGAAAACTATGCTATCTAAAAGTTAAAAAAAGAGGTATGATTTAGGTCAATTTATATACTATAAGAAGAGAATCTTATAGTATATTTAATTGGTGAGCTAAATCAGCAGCTATTCTTTCATAATTTCTAACAGCCAAAAGTCTTTTTTGACCATTAATTCCTACAAGTGCAACATCTTCTTTGGGTAGTTTGATTATTTGCTCTACTTTTTCTCTAATTGATTCTTCTGTAAAATCACTAAACCAAGCACTATTATTATCTTCAAAAATTGAAGCATTATTTTCATTATTACTCATAATACAAGGAACGGCACTTGAATAATAATCTAATATTTTTATAGGAGTTGAACTATTAAATAAAGCAATATCCGGAAGAACAGATAATCCAACATCTGCAAGTGCAATTAGCTTTAATAAATCTTCTCTAGTTTTTGCATCACAAATTTCAATATTTTTTCTTAAATCTGGGAATTTTGATAACATATCATCTAAATATTCAGGGTCTTTTGTAGAAATCATTAGCTTATAATTATCACTTGGAATATTACTAAATGCTTCTAAAACTGTTTCAAATTCTCTTAATTTATCAAGTGTTCCTGCATAAAAGAATCTTTTTTCACTTCCTTCATGTTGGATATTTTGATGTAAAACATCAGGATCAATTGCAGATGGAATTACAAATGTTCTTGTTTTTACATCTTTGAAATAATCTTTTTTCATTTGAAATGATGTTGGAAGAAAAATATCACATTCATTAATCAGTGAGATTTCACTAAATGTTTGAATTTTATTATTTATAATATCAAAAAAACTTTTTTTATGATTTGCTTCATCTGTTTGTAGTTTTGCGATTCTTTTAGGGAATGATAATCTAAATCCAACTTTATAGTTGTATTTGATTTTCTTTTTTAGAACATCTTTTAGTAAAGTAATATTATTTCTTACTACAACAAAAGCATAATCTTTTATGCTTATGCCTTTTTTATCAAGCTCTTCTAATAAATTTGTACTAAATTTCTCAGGTACGATGATTCTTGCATCATCTTTTATTTCAATTTCTGTTTTGAATTTTGAGAAAAAAATTGTATTTATCTCAAAATGTCTGTTTAAATACTTTTGAAATAAAGGGCCTATAAAACTATGATCAGTATATTCATCTTGGTCTGTTACATATAAAAACTTACTCATTTCTTTACTCCTAAATTTTGCTAGAAAATTTTAGCACTTAAAAGTCGCAACAAAAGAGCATTTTAAAAAAAATAAGAATTAATATAATTTCCCCATTAAATCAACATGGGTTAAATACACTCTTAAATCAAATTCTACTTGATGATAAGAGGGCATTACAAAAGTACATAAATTATAAAAGGCCTTGTTGTGTTCTCTTTCTTTAAAGTGTGCAAGTTCGTGAACAACAATCATTTCAAGGAACTCTTCTGGCATATTTTTAAAAATTGAAGCAACTCTTATCTCATTTTTTGATTTTAGTTTTCCACCTTGTACACGTGAGACAATAGAGTGCATTCCAAGAGCATTATTTATAACATTTATTTTTCCATCATACATAACTTTTGATACTTGATATTTTTTAAAGTAATCACTTTTAAAATCCATTACATAAGAGTATAAAGCCTTATCATTTGTATATGTATGAGCCTTTGGATATTTTGTTTTTATATATGATGATAATTTATTTTTATCAATCAAAACTTGAATTTTATCTTGTAAATCTTTTGGGTAATGGTTTAAATATTTCATAAAGAATTATAACCTATTGTGATACAATGCACACTTATTTTTTTCTAAAGAGGTGATTATGAGTATAGAACAAGAGTTAATGAATAGAAGTGAGTCTTCATGTGAGCTTTGTAAATCAACAAGTGATTTAAGTGTATATGAAGTTTCACCAAGTGATGGAAGTGCTGAACAATCAATATTATTATGTTCAACTTGTAAAGAACAATTCGAAGATGAATCAAAAATAGATGCAAACCATTGGTTTTGTCTAAATGATTCTATGTGGAGTACCGTTCCAGCAGTTCAAGTCGCTTCATATAGAATGCTTAAAAAAATTGGAAATCAAGATGCACTTGATATGATGTATATGGAAGATGATGTAAAAGCTTGGGCTGATGCTGGGATCTCTACAATTGATAGCTCAATTGTTCATAAAGATTCAAATGGTGTTACTTTAAACGCAGGTGATACAGTAACTATCATCAAAGATTTAGAAGTAAAAGGCGCTGGATTTACTGCAAAAAGAGGAACAGCTGTAAGAAATATTTCACTTACAGATAATCCTGAACAAATAGAAGGACGAGTAAACGGTGTTAAAATCGTTCTTTTAACTTGTTTTCTTAAAAAGTCTTAATTTAATATGCAACAAATATTAAATACACCTAGATTAATTTTAAGAACTATTGAAAACAATGATTTTGAAGAAATTCATAGAAAAATATTTTCAAATTTTAATGTAGTAAAAAACACTTTTGGTTCAGAATTATTTACATTGGATGAAACAAAAGATTTTTTAGTTAAAAATGCAAATTTTAATGGTTCTCTTGGATTATCTGTTATTATTGAAAAACAAAGTAATACTATACTTGGACTAGCAGGTGTTTTAAAGTGTAATTATATGGATGATAACGATTATGAAATAGGCTTTATTTTACAAGAGGAATCTTGGGGGAAAGGTTATGCATCAGAAATTGCTATGGCACAAATAAATCAAGTTAAAGACGAATTAAAAAGAAATAGAGTTTTAGCTGCTAGTTCACCTATAAATAAAGCTTCGATTAAAACATTGGAATCTTTAGGATTTACATATGAAAAAAACCTCGAAACTTCAAGAGGTGAGAGACTTATTTATGTGATGGAATTAAAATAAAAGAGGATTAGATCTCCTCTTTTATCTTCTCTAAATCTTTTATTTTCTCTAAATATTGCTCTTTTTTCAATGTTACAAAATTCATTCTATCTTCGTTTATTTCTAAGTATTGTTCTTTTGAGTATTTTACGATTTTAAATAAATAATTTCTTTTTGATGTTAAGAAATCTTCGATTTTTTCAAACCCAAAATTTGCTTTTAATTTTGCAACAATTTCATCTTCTCTTGGATGAGAAATAGAGAATCTTGATGGTTCTTTTTTATATAGCTCTTCTGATTCTAAAATTTGTTGTTCAAAGTGCGCAATAGTTGCTTGTGTAGTTTGGATATAGCTATATGATAAAGCTCCATTAAAATATGCGAATTTTTTTCTAAGAGCTGATATGTTTTCTAAAATAGCTGTGTTATAACTATTTAAAACATTTTCATAAACTTTTGCTGCAAAGTGTCTTGTACTTGAGAACTCTAAATCAGATGCAATTTCTCTATGTTTTCTAATAAGTTCATATGGTTCTTGCCATTTATTTACTTCATTTTTTATATGTTTATATACATCTCTAAATGATTCATCTGTGTTAAGTTCTATATTTTTAAGAAGCTTGATTGATCTTTTAAACATTTTATCAATAGTTTGATCATCGTAAAATAAACCTTTGTATACTGCGTCTGAGTCTATCCAGAATGTTTCATATTCAAATTTCTCAATTTTACCACCTAAAAATCCTTTTGATTCTTCAAATCTAAAAGCAGATCTCTTTTTAATATTTTTAAATGTCTCGTGGGCAATTTTTTCCATGATTGTTTCTAAAGAATTATAGATATTAAATAGCTCTTTTGAGTATCTTTTATGAATATTTTCAAACAATTCTAATACATTTTTTTCACTAGCTTTTAAAATCTCAATTAATCCATCATAGATTTTTGTAATTGTTTCATACTCTTTGATTAAAATATCACAAATACCTTTTAAATCTTTTTTAATAGCAAATTCTTTTGATTCGGCTGCTTGTGGTCGAATAGTATTATTTATAAATTCTAAAACCTCTTGAATATTTGATTCTTTTAATAATTTATCATTATTTGATGTATCTATGTTATTAATTTCATCTAAATCTCTATAGTAGTCATCAAGATTTTTTGCAATTGATGCGATATTACCACTTAGTGAATTTCTAATACTTTCCATAAGTTTGTCTTGTTTGTCTTGAATTAAAACATCAACTTGATGTGCTCTTGATTCAAGTGCCATTTTTGCAGAAATAGGAGTTACTTGAGCAAAATACTTTCCAAATTTTTCACTTACATATTTTGTAGTTGTTTCAACTTGGTCTGGTGTTAATTTATCTTTTTGATTTAATACACATAAAGATTTATTTTTAAAGTGTTGCATATACTCTTCTAAAACTTCAGCCTCAGAAAGTTTTCCTGCATTATCAATAAGTGTTAACCAAATAATTCCACCCACATCTCTTAGAACTTTTCTTGTAGTATCCGTATCGCTTTGAGATTGAGAGTTTAATCCTGGAGTATCCACAAATGAGATATCTTTTAAAATATCCATTGGAGCATAAAGTGTAAGATATTTTATATCTTTCATTTCATGTTCTCTTTGATCTGTAAAATCTGCAATTGATTCAATTGGCGCGTACTCTTGTGCACCTGAGTAATAAGTGATTTTTAGTTTATACTCTTCACCATAGTTAATAAAATTAACTTTAGAAGTAACTGGAGTAATTCCTGTTGGTAAGATATTTCTAGCAAGTAATGCATTTAGAAAGGTTGATTTTCCAGATGAAAATTGCCCTGTAATTGCAACTTCCATAGGATATCTTGCACGCCTGATTTGTTTATTTAAAATACCGACAAGTTGATTTGATGGACAGAATTTTTCATCAAGTAATTTAGCTTGAATTTTTTTGATATCTCCTACTAAACCTTCTTCATAAACAACTTCTTGAATATTATAAGTATCTTTATACTCAGTAACAAAACTTTTTAGGATATTGAAATTTGCACTCATTAGTTTAATCCTTTTATCGTTTTAGCAACATTTTCTAGTTTTTTGATATTTTTATGAATATCAATAGATAATTGAGCTTTATTTTTATCATTTTCTTCAAATGAATTTATCTGCTTTTGAAGCATCTCTTCATCATTTTTTAGTTTTTGTTCAAATGTTTTTAATGGTGCATTTAGCGTTGAAAAGAAAGATTCAATTAATAAACTACTTACTTTTTTTGCTTTTGCTTTAATATCTGCTTCAATTGATGTGAATTGATTTTTTATAAGTAGTTCAATTTCCCTATCTAGTTCATTCATTTTACTTTCTTTAGATTTTGAAACTACATCTATAACTTGTAATATTAAAACTTCATTATTTGAAGTTAAAAATCCTGATTTAAAGTCATCTTGGAAGAATCCTCTTGCATCAAAGTTCTCATTTTTATGGCCTATTGTAAATCCCATATCATGATATTTTTGCTCACATTGTTCACCAATTGTTTGTGATTTTTTAATAAACTTATATCTATAATCTCTAATAACATCAATAATTCCATCTTTGATAGCGGTTTCAACGATAACCTTGATTCTTGAGTTTTCGGGTCTTTTTTTAGTTTTCTCAAAAGAGTATCTAACATCACTTACAACTCTTTGTTTAATAACAGTTTGAAGCTCTAGTAATTCGCTTTGTACAAATGTTTCAAGAGAAGTAATATACTCTTTAGCATCATTTTTATAATAGTTTATATCTTCATTCATTGCTTGAAAGATTCTAGTATTTACAACTTTTTTCTTATTAAACTCTTCAAGTTCTTTTTCTAACTCATCTTTTGATTTTGATAGTAGTATTAACTCATAGTTGTAAAAAGAGTTTTGTTTTTCTATAATTTTTTGTAATTGATTTTTTGAAGATTGAATTACAAGTTCACCTTTTTGAGAGTTTGAACCAAACAGTGTTTCATTTAAATATTTTTCAATTTCTAAAATACCTGTATCTTCAATACTATATCCAGCATCTATAGCTTCTTGCTCTCTTCCTGTTCTATGTAATAGTGCCATTTTCCCAGAAATTGGAATAAACTTAATTGTTTTTAAAATATAATCAAGTTGAGAATCTTTATTTTGTGCTTTTAATTGTCGCTCAATTGATGATTTAGTGTATTTAATAACTTCATCTAATTGTTCTTTTGAAACTGTATCAGCACGTGTTATAACAATTAAAAGTTTTGAAATATTTTGGTAGAGTAGGGCATCAATTATAAACTCAACATCTTTAAGTGTTGCACTTTGAGATACATTCATTAAGTGTAACATCATATCACAAGCAGAGATATACTCTTTTGTAATCTCTTCTCTTTGAATAACAGGGTCATCAAGCCCTGGAGTATCTACTATTTCAATACCATCAGATAAAAAGTCAAGTTTAGAACCTAATTCCACATATTTTACTAAGTTACATTTTTTACCACTTGCTTCTGCTGATGTATAAGATGATAAGTCATTTATATCAACTTGGTCAAATCGTGAAACAGGTTTAATATAATTTTTTAATTCATCACCAAAGATTCTATTTGTTTCATTTACAAAATCTCTCATTGATTCTAATTGTTCAGCTGATTTTAAAATTCTATCCCACTCTTGTTGATTCCAATAAAAAACTTTCGCATTATCAGTTGGATTATGTTTTACAATTGTTAAGTTAGCAGTTTCAGGAACAACAGCACTTCCTAGAATTTCTCTTCCCATTAAGGCATTTAACATAGTAGACTTACCAGCATTCATAACACCTGTAATTCCAATAGAGAATTTTTGATTATTTAAGTAAGTGCTTGTGTTGTTTAACTCATCTAAAATTTCTTGATTATTTAAATCATTTTTTAGTTCAGCAATTAATTGCTCAACTGTAGTTTTTAGCTCTTTAAATGAAGATTTGTTTGTATCTTCATCTTTAATTTCATCAGAAATTTTAGTTTCAACTTCAACCAAATCAAGCTCTTTATAATCAAATAAAGAGATTAATTTTGTGTAGTTTTCACTATTTAAAATACTTTCATCTTTTAAATACTCAAAAGATGAGTGTAGAACTGAAATATTTTGTTTTGATCTGTTTGATAAAATAGCTTCAACAATGTTATGTTGTAAGTGATTTAATTCATTATTATTAGAAGGACTTTTTACATTTATTTGTTGACATAGAGTTTTAAATGACGTTAATGCCAAATATTTGTCATAGTTTTTTCTTGTAGCACTAATAATTAAAGCAAAGATAGTAAATATCTCTTCGTTAATTTTAGTTTCAATTGGCTCTACATCTAAATTCTGCTCGAAAGTTATACCGTGATACAGTAAAAAATAATCATTTGCTAAACTCATTTTAAATCTCCTAAAATGTAAAAAGTTAAATATCACTAATGATACTTAACTTTTTATATTTTTATTAACGAAGGAATTGAATCCTTCGTAATAATTATCTAAGTGATACTAACTTTCTTCTTAAGTAAGCAATTTTATTTTGTAATGGTAAGTGTTTTGGACAATGGTCTTCACATGCCATTAAAGACATACAACCAAAGATTCCATCATCATCACCGATTAATTCATAAAAGTCTTCAGCAGTTCTGTTATCATGAGGATCTACTTCAAATCTAGCAACTCTGTTTAGTCCAACAGGCCCTACGAAATTAGGTCTCATTAATGCAGTTCCACAAGAAGCAACACAAATACCACATTCAATACATCTGTCTAATTCAAAAGTTTGATCAGCAATATCTGGATCAATTTTTTCTTCAAGTTTTGTAATATCATGTACTTCATTTGTATGAACCCATGACTCAACTCTTTTAGACATTGCATCCATCCATTTACCAGTATTTACAGATAAATCTTTGATTAATTCAAATGCAGGCATAGGCATTAATTGTAACTTACCAGTTGGGTAATTAGCAATTAATGTTCTACAAGCAAGTGTTGGTTTACCATTTACAACCATACCACAAGAACCACAAATTCCCGCTCGACACACGAAGTCAAAAGATAAATCTGCATCCATAGTTTCTCTAATTTTCATTAAAGCAATGAAAAGAGTCATACCTGGAGTCTCTTCTAAATGGAAATCCACGAAATGAGGTTTTGAAACCTTAGATCTTGGATTGAATTTTAAAACTGATATAGTAATATCTCTACCTTTTTCAATACTCATTATAAATCTCCTGCTCTTTCATTTTTCTCTCTATAGTTCATTGGTAAGTCAAATGGTAATAATGCATGTTGGATTTCATGTCTATCTTTACCTTCCGCTTGCATTTTTTCTACAATTTCATCAACTTGTGCTTGTCTTTTTTCTGATAGTTCATTTTCTATAATCATACCTTTAGCACCATAACCTCTAAATGCTGGAGGCATTTCCATAGTCATAATATCTAATGCTTCATAAGAAATTGTAGGTAAAGTATCAGATTCATTTGGCCAAGAAGTTAATGTTCTATTTAACCAGTTTGCATCATCTCTTTTTAAGAAGTCTTCTCTATAGTGAGCACCTCTTGATTCAGTTCTTTCCAATGCACCTTTAGCAACACAAAGTGCTATTTTTAACATTCTTGGAACTCTATATCCTTCTTCTAATTCTGGATTTCCAGCTCTTTCTTTAGATTTAACATTGATTTGTTTAGTTTTTCTTAATAAATCTTCTAACTCTTCAACTGCTGCTTTTAAATTAACACCATCTCTAAAGATTCCAACTTTTTCATCCATTAACATTTGCATTCTGTTTTTGATTTTGAAAATATCTTCAGTACCTTCATAAGCTAAGATCTCATTTAAATAAGTATCTTGTTTATCTAAAAATCTTTGAACTGTTGAAGTAGGAATTGTCACATCATTTGATAAACAATAATCAGCAAAATAATTACCAATAATCATACCAGCAACAACTGTTTCAGAAACTGAGTTTCCTCCAAGTCTATTAAATCCGTGCATATCCCAACAAGAAGCTTCTCCACATGCGAATAAACCATTTAAAGTTTGTGATTCACCTGTTGGTTTAGTTCTGATTCCACCCATAGAGTAGTGTTGCATTGGTAAAACTGGAGCCCATCCTTTTTTACCTTCATCAGCAGGATCAATACCGTTGAAAATTTGACAAATTTCTTGAACGTCTCTTAAGTTCTTTTCAATATGCTCTCTACCTAAGATTGAAATATCTAACCATACGTGGTATCCATAAGGTGAAGGAACACCTTTTCCATTTCTGATATGTTCAATCATTCTTCTTGAAACAACGTCTCTTGAAGCTAGTTCTTTTTTCTCTGGCTCGTAATCTGGCATAAATCTATGACCATCAACGTCTCTTAAAATTCCACCATCTCCTCTACAACCTTCAGTTAATAAAATTCCTGATGGTACGATTGGTGTTGGGTGAAATTGAACAGCTTCCATGTTTCCTAAAGTAGCGATTCCAGTTTCAAGAGCAATAGCAGCTCCTATACCTTCACAAATTACAGCATTTGTAGTTTGTTTAAATACTCTTCCATATCCACCAGTAGCAATACATGTACCTTTTGCAACATAAGCTTCTAATTCACCTGTAATTAAATCTCTTACGATTGCTCCATAACATCTACCATCTTCATGGATAATTGAAAGTGCTTCTTTTCTATCTCTAATATCAACATTGTTTCTTAAAGCTTCATTAGCAACACCAAATAACATAGTATGTCCAGTTGCATCAGCTGTATAACAAGTTCTCCATTTTTTAGTTCCACCAAAGTCTCTTGATGTAATTAATCCATGTCTATCTGCATCTTCAGTAATAGTTGTTTTTTTAGCATTAATAACAGCTTCTCTTGCACCTTCTCTAACTCTAGTCCAAGGCACACCCCAACCAGCTAATTCTCTAATAGCTTTTGGTGCTGTGTGTACGAACATTCTAGCAACTACTTGATCACATCCCCAGTCAGAACCTTTTACAGTATCTGCAAAGTGTAAATCTTCATTATCACCATCTGACATTTTAGAGTTACCTAAAGATGCTTGCATTCCACCTTGCGCAGCAGCAGAGTGTGATCTTTTAACAGGAACTAAAGATAAAACGATTGTACTTAAACCTTTTTTTTGTGCAGCAACAGCAGCTCTTAAACCTGCAAGTCCACCACCAATAACTAATGCATCACAGTAATTAATTTTCATTATGCAATTCCCCCAACACTTTTATTTGTAATATTAAATTCCATTACTTTTGCAGTTGGAGTATATTTTTGACCAACTGTTCCATTTGCAGCATTTTCCATACCAATTTTCATATAAGCTGCAAGTGATGCAAAACCTAATACTAAGAAGAATACAGTTAATCCCCATTTTACTTTTTTAAGTGCTTTTCTACTTTCTTTTGGATTTGCTCCATCGAACCATCCCCATTTAACACATAATCTATAAAGACCAATTGTTCCATGGAATTCAACTGCTAATAATAAGAAAATGTATAAAGGCCACATCCACTCAGACCAAATTCTATCAGCACTTTCGTAAGGACCGATATCTGCAGAGTTTGTCATAATAATATATAAGTGAACAGAACCTAAGAAGAACATTGCAAAACCTGTAAAGGCTTGAATAAACCATAGTTTTGTATCATCATGATTCATACTTTTTGAGTGTGCTTTCATAACTTGATATTGTTTAAAATTACCAGGTAATTTTCTCATACCAAGTGCCGCATGTACAATAAATACTGTAAAAATAATAGCTGCTGCTATTGTAACTAGTATTGGATTACCACCCTCGAATATAAAACTTCCTTCTAAAAGTTTTGTAACCGTGTACATAAAATCTTTTGATATTAATATCGATGATACTAATAACATGTGTGCCCACATAAATAAAGCTAAGAAACCACCAGTAAAACTTTGCATAAAATCAAGTTTTGCAGGCAATCTACTCTTCTTTCCTTCAACTGTTTTTCCTAAATAACCTTCTATTAGGTCACTCATTTGCTATCCTTTCTGCGATTTAGATTTTTTTGAATAATAGCGTAATAATAGCTTAAAAGTACTTCAAAGTGGTTTATTTTTTTAAGAAAAAAAAGATAGATTTTTTTATAATTTTAGTGTAAGAAAGCCCATTTTTAGGACTTTCTTCTTATATTGAATAGTTTGAATTATTTAATAAAATATGATCGTAAATGTTACTTATTAACACAGTCTATTTTATAAATAATGATTGAACTGCTACTTGTGTTAAATTAATTATTGCATCGATATTCATAGAAGGAATAAAAAATACAATAGCTGAACCAATTCCACCTAATACAGTTAATATTGCAACAAAGGCAATAGCGTATGTTGAAACTCTTTTATCATTGAATCCTTCAATACTACAAGTTAATGGAGCAGGGTAAAAATACATAACTGCAATTAATTTAAAATAATAATAAACAGATACGATTGTTGCAAAAATTGCAACGATTGTTAATCCTGTATATCCAGCGTTTATAGCCTCTGTAAATACATAAAATTTACCAATAAATCCTATTGTTGAAGGGATTCCCGCAAGTGAAAATAAGAATATTGTCATCATTGCTGCTAAAAATGGTCTTTCATGTGCTAAACCTTTAAAGTCATCATATGTAACTCTTACATTTGTTTCAGACATTATATGTGAAGCCAAACCAAAAGTTCCAAGTGCTGATAATAAATAAGCAATTAAATAAAACATTGTTGCGTATGCAGAATCAATATTTATAATTTGTCCATCTTTATATCCAAGTGCGATAAATGCTAAAAGTAAATATCCTGTATGAACAATTGAAGATGCTGCTAACATTCTTTTTACAATTTGTTGAGTAATTGCAAGCCACGTTCCAAATACTAATGTAAGAACAATAATAACAGCAATAATACTATCCCAAAAATCAATAATTGGAGCAAAATAAGCTAATATTGCTCTTAGGAAAAATGAGAAAATTGCAATTTTAAATGTTGATGCCATATACGCTGTGATAACCATCGGCGCACCTCTATAAACATCAAGAACCCAAGATTGAAATGGAAATGCCGCAACTTTAAATAAAAATGTAAATAAAATCAGAGTTAATCCAATATAAACTAAAATCATATCATCAGAACTAGCAGTTAAAATAAATGCTGAGATATCAGCTAAATTTGTACTTTGCGTAGCACCATAAACTAAAACAACACCTAAAAGATAAAATGCTCCAATAAATGATCCAAGAACTAAGTATTTAAAAATAGCCTCAACTCTTTTTGAATCTTCAGTATTATATCCAACCATAATATAAACAGAAAATGATGCAATTTCAAGGGCGATATATGCTGTTACTAACTCATTTGCATGAGCTAAAACCATCATACCAAACAGTGCAAATAATAAAATTGAGAAAAACTCACCTTTAAAATATGATCTATGTTGGAAGTAGTGCTCACCAATTAGAAGTGTAAGTAAAGTTCCTGCAATTAGTAATATATTAAAGAAATTTGAAAATGTATCAAATGTTAAAACATTACTTAAAAAATGTTCATATGGCTGAACTGAATATGAATTACCAACATCACTTAATGTAAATCCCAGTGCAATTAGTAAAAATAGTGATGATACTACAATGAAGTTTTTTACAGTAAATTTTTCATACATACTCATAAACATAAGTACTAAAGCACCTATTAAAACTGTTAGTGCAGGGATTAAATATAAAAATTGACTCATTTTGAAGCTCCAATATGTAAAATATCATTTAGATAGTGAGTTACTGTTGGTTCAAATTTATTTATAAATATCTCAGGATAAAGTCCCATTAAAAATACTAAAATAACCCAAGGAATTAAACCAATAATTTCTTTAACTTTTAAATCTCTCATTGTTAATTCAGGTGCACCTTCTGGTCTATCTTGAAGTATCGCTCTTTGAAACATCCATAACATGTAAGCAGCTCCAATAATAACTGTAAGTGCTCCAATATATCCCAATGTATGATTAAATTCATAAATACCAAATATAATTAAAAGTTCAGATACAAATCCATTAGTTCCTGGAAGTCCTACGTTTGCAAATAACATAATTGCAAAGATAAAAGTAAAAATAGGTGCTTTTTTTGCAATTCCACCTAAGTCTTTGATTGTTTTAAATCCTGTTTGTTCTTGCATTAAACCAACAAGTAAAAATAGTGCTCCTGTTGCAATTGCGTGGGCAATTATTAAATATAAAGCTCCATTTATTCCATAAGAGTTTAATGAAAAAATACCAGCAGAAATAAAACTTAAATGTGATGCTGATGAGTATGCAAACATTCTTTTAATATCATCTTGCATAAGTGCTGCTATTCCAAAATAGATTAAACCAAATAATCCAATAGCTACAAACCAAGTTGAAAATTCAACATAAATTTCTGGAAAAATCGGAATCATAAATCTAACTATTGCATAAACTCCAAGTTTTGCCATTATAGAAGATAATAAGAAAACTGCACCTGTTGGAGCATTTTTATATGTTTCCATAATCCAAGTATGAAGAGGGAAAATAGGAATTTTAATTGCAAATGCAGTAAGAAATGCTAAGAATAACCAAACTCTAGTATCATAAGGAATAGTAGTTATTTGCATTAACTTATCATAAGCAAATGACCAAACACCAAACTCATTATGATAAGCAACACCTAAATATAATATTGCAATAAACATAAGTAGTGATCCAACCATTGTATAAACAGTTACTTTAATAGTTGTAAATACTTTATTCCCAAATCCATATAAACCAATTAATAAAAATACAGGTAGAAGCATAACTTCCCAAAAGAAATAAAACAGTACAACATCAAGTGAAAGTAAAGTTCCTGTAACTCCTGTTTGAACTAAAAGCATATTTATCCAATAACCTTTAGTTTTACCTTCCCATAATAATAAATAAGAAGTAGGAATTAAAATAGCAATCATTAATAAAATTGTTAATGAAAAACCATCTAATCCAACATAATAATTAATACCATAAGTTTCAATCCATGGAACATTTGTAACAAACTGCATTCCTGCACTTGGAACAAATTCTATATAGATTTTTAACACCATAGCTAGAATAACAGTAGTAGTTAAAAAGGCTATATTTCTAATTGTATTAACATCCCTTGTTGTTATCATTAATCCAAATGCAACAACAGCAGGTAAAAATATAATAAACGAAAGTATATCTGAACTCATACTATAATCCTAAAGTGATATATAAGTAGATAAATACAGCAGTCATACCAATAAGCATGAATGCTGCATAAAATCTAACATTTGCATTTTGTATCATGGCAACTCGTTTACCAATATTTACAAAACCGATTGATGAATTCATAACAAAGGCATCAATAATTTTTGCATCTACAACTTTATCTATAAATGTAGATAGCTTTTTTGTAGATTGCACAAATAAAATATTGTAAAGTTCATCAATATAGAATTTATTTCCAATTAATCCTGTTTCATCTTCAGGTCTACTAACATCAAAATTAGCATATTTTGCATAAGCTGCCATAATACCAGTTGCTGCTACTACAATTGATAATGCCATTAATACATATTCAGTTGTATGATCCATATGAATATGTTTTGAATGTAATTGAGAAAGCCAAGTATCTACAAAATGATTTCCACCAAATATAGCTGGAAGATTTAAAAATCCTGCACCAATTGCCCCAAGAGCTAAAATTAATAGTGGAATAGTAATTGTTTTTGATGTATAAACATATTGCTCATCATGTTTTGTTGGAGCTACAAACACAATAAAATACATTCTAAACATGTAAAATGCAGTTAAGAATGCTGTAAACATTGCAATGGCCCAAATCAAATATTGACCCTCTTGAAATGCAGCTGCTAGAATTGCATCTTTTGAAAAGAATCCAGAAAATGGAGGAATTCCTGAAATTGCAATAACACCTATTAAAAAAGTTGTAGCAATTATTGGTAAACTTGCTCTATGTTGTGCAATTTTAAAAATATTTTGTTCATGGTGAAGTGCCATGATTACTCCACCTGCACCCATGAATAACATAGCTTTAAAGAAAGCATGTGTAAATACATGGAAAAGTCCAGTTGAATAAAAACCAAGTCCAACAGCTATAAACATATAACCTAATTGACTCATAGTTGAATAAGCAAGGATTTTTTTAATATCAGTTTGACGTGTCGCAATGATTGCTGCAAATAGTGCTGAAAATGCACCAATATAAGCAATGAAAAGTCCAATTTCTTCAATTCCACTATATAAAAAGTGAAATCTAGCAACCATATAAACCCCCGCTGTTACCATTGTTGCTGCGTGAATAAGTGCTGAAATTGGAGTTGGCCCAGCCATTGCATCAGGAAGCCAAACATAAAGTGGAATTTGAGCTGATTTTCCCATAGCTCCTACAAATAATAAGAAACCTGAAAGAACTAATAGCTCATTAGATGCATTTGCTAAATTTGCTTCAATTGATGCAAAAGATAAATCAACTTCACCTAAAGCAAAAAATAGTGTTACGACTCCAAGTAAAAATCCAAAGTCTCCAACTCTATTTGCAATAAAAGCTTTATTAGCTGCTAGTACATTTTCTTTATTCCCATAATAGAATTTAATTAAAAGATATGAACAAACTCCAACACCTTCCCAACCAATGAAAAGAATAATTGGATTATCAGCTAAAACTAAAATTAGCATAGAAGCTAAGAATAGATTGAAATAAGCAAAAAATTTACCAAAACCATTATCACCTTTCATATAACCAATTGCATAAATATGAATTAACCAACCAACAAAAGTTACAAACATTGACATAAATATAGAAAGATTATCACCTAAAAATGCCATTTCTATATTTAGTTTATCAACATTTAACCAAGTGAAAAGTTGTTGTTTAAAGATGATTTTTTCATCATTCATTCTTAAAAATAAGTAAAGAGTGATTAAAAATGAAATAAGTGGAGTTATTGTTCCAATTAATGAGAAGTAAATATCAGATACTTTGCTCTTTTTAATATGGTAAAAATATAATAAACCACTTAAAATAGAACCTAATAAAGGAGCTAATACAATCCATACTAATAGTGATGTATTCATGATTTTTCCCCTTGTGTAAGTGTAGTGAAAATATCAGTATCTAAAGATTTTCTTGATCTATATAATAAAATAATAACAGATAGGAAAATAGCAGCTTCCGCAGCAGCAATTGATATAACCATAATTGTAATAACCTGAGGGTCCATATTAAAATGATATCTAGCAAATGTAACTAAAAATAGATTGATTCCATTTAGCATCATTTCTATTGACATGTAAATAACAAATATATTTCTTCTTGCAACTACTCCAATTACACCAATTGAAAATAGCATCATTGAAACAAAAGCATAAGAGGTTAATGAAATCATAATTGCTCTCCTTTGTTATTAATTTTAGATTTTCTTTTTTGAGCTAGAACAACTGAACCAATAAGCGCTACTAAAAGTAAAATTGAGATTAACTCAAATGCAATAATCCAGTTATTATAAAGTTCTAATCCAATAGGTTTAATTTGTCCAAAATCAGTATTAGAAATAGTTAAATCTTTTGCAGGTAGTTTTGATACAGCTTTTAAAATTAAAACATTTAAAGGTACCATCACAATTGCCCCTATTGTTATTAATTTAAATTTATTAGGCTCTTTTGGTAAATCCTCTTCTTTGATATTTAAGAACATCAAGATGAATAGAATAAGTGTCATAATTGCACCTGCATAAACTATAATTTGAACTAGAAATAGAAAAGTTGCATTTAAAAGTGCAAACATACCAGCAACACTTAGCATTGAAATCAAAACACCAAGTGCACTATACATAGGATTAGCATATACAATCATAGCAATAGCTCCACTAATTGCTAAAAATGCCAATGCAATAAAAAGTATATCAATCATTATTTAAATCCTTTGATCTTTCATTTGCCATTAAAGCTTTTTTATCTAATACAAAATCTTCTCTTTTACTTGAAGTAAATGAAAATATTCCTGTGTCCATTCTAATTGCATCACAAGGACATGCTTCAACACAATATCCACAAAATACACACTCTAGTAAATCTATTTTAAACTCTTTTGGTCTTTTTTCATCAACACCATCAAATCTCTCTTCTGCTTCAATAAAAATACAATCAGCAGGACAAGCAGTTGCACACATAAAACATGCAACACATTTTTCTGTATTGTCTTCATGTTTTGTAAGTCTGTGAACCCCTCTATATCTTTCATTCAAATCATCTGGTTGAACTTCTGGATATTGCATTGTTTTTAGATTATTTACATCTTTTAAATTTTTAATAAAGTGTTTAAAAGTTGTTTTCATTCCTCCAGCAATTGCTGGAAGATATAGTTTGTCTTTGAATGATTTACCGTATCTTGGTACTACTTTTATTCCCATGTTAATTATTCCCCACTACTATAACAACTGCTGTTACTACGATATTTAAAAGAGCTAATGGAATAAGCACTTTCCACCCTAACATTTGTAATTGGTCATATCTGAATCTTAAAACCGTCCATCTAATCCAGATAAATACAAATGCCATCATAAAGAATTTAATTAAAAAAGTTCCAACTTGAATAACAGCTGTTGCTATATTAATTCCGTTTGTTCCAAGACCTGTTAGTAAAAATAAAATTAAAACAGCCATAATAAACAAACTTAAACCCCAAAATGCAAAAGTTAAAATTTTTGTCTCTTTTTCTCTTGATTTATTATTTCCAATCGCTCTATTATTCTTTTTCATCCATTTTGTAAGAATATATGCTTTTATTGGAAGAATAATAATTATTGCCATGATTACATAGTTAATATTACTTTGAATTGCGTGTGTATCTAACCAAGGAACTTGATAACCACCAAAAAATAGTGTAACAATAATAGCACTTGATGCACTCATAGCAGCATACTCACCAACTTGGAAAAGTCCAAATCTCATAGCAGAATATTCAGTATGATAACCAGCAACTAATTCAGATTCACCTTCTGCTAAGTCAAATGGAGCTCTATTTGTTTCCGCAAATGCACAAACAATAAATATGATTGCAGCTAGAGGTTGAATAAATATTCCCCACATAGGAATTACACCTAAGTAAGTTCCAGCTTGTGCATTTACCATATCTGTTAAGTGAATAGAACCATAAGATAAAATCATAGAGATAATTGCTAATCCCATTGCAGCTTCATATGAGATTACTTGAGCTGATGCTCTAATTGATCCAAGAAGTCCATATTTACTCCCTGATGAATAACCACCTAAGATTATTCCATAAACACTAAGTCCTGCAAATGCTATAAACCACATGATTCCCAGTTCATTTGGAAGAGCTTGCATAATACTTTCTTTTCCATCTATTATTAAAACATCAGAAAAAGGAATAACTCCAAAAGTTAAAAATGAACAGAAAAATACGATTGCAGGTGCAATTGTAAAGAAAAATTTATATCTAATATGTGAAGGAGTAAAATCTTCTTTAAATACAAGTTTTAGCATATCTGCAAAACTTTGTATTAATCCTCCAAGTCTCATAGGACCTATATTACATCTATTTGGTCCAGATCTATCTTGCATAAATCCAGATACTCTTCTCTCCCACCAAACAAATACAGGCACGACACCAACAGCTAATATTATAGCAAGGATGATATTTATGATTATTATAATAATAGATGCAATAGTCATAGAGTTCCTTTTTCAATCATTGATTTAAGATGTTCTATTACAGTTGTTATAGTTTCCATTTTATTGTCTTTATTCATTTTAGATATAACTTTTTGCTTAATTCCACTAGTATTTATGTATGTTCCTGATTTTTCATAAAAAGAAGATACGGGAATAGCAATATTTGAATATCCAATAGTCATACAGTGGTGAGAAAATAAAGAGATTACTTTTTTATTTTCAAGAAGATTACTGTTATTTTCGAAATAACTATTTTCAACAACAACTACTAAAGATGCTTTATTTAATTTCTCATCAAAAAATTCTTTTGTTTCGTTTATTTCTAACTCTTTAAAAGCTGCTCTATTTACAGTTCTATCAGATGTTTTTAAATAATCATCAGCAAAGTTTTCATCAAAAGTATCAGGTGAATATCCTGATACATCAACATTTAATTTTGATGCTAAATTTTTAACATTTTGCATCTCTTCAATTGAAAGATTTGCACTTAATACAAATAAGATATTTTTATTAGTTGATAACTCTTTGAACATATTTGTAATAGTATTATCAACATTAGTTTCATTTTTATCAACAAATGGTGTTTCAAATCTATTTGTGCTTTCTTTTGTATAAGAAAGTCTTCCTTCATCACAAATAAAGTGACCATTTACACTTTTGTTTACCCTTGGTCTAAATCTAAAAATTTGGTCATCTTTATATTTTTCTTTTCTATGATCAACATAAATATTACAACCCTTTGAACAACCATTACAAATTGCATCAAATGATTCTAAGAACCAAACTCTTTGTTTAAATCTGAAGTCTTTATTTGTTAATGCCCCAACAGGACAAATATCAATAACATTCATAGCATAAGGATTATCAAGTGGCTTTCCAGGGAAAGTTCCAATAACTGAATGATCAGCTCTACTGATTACTCCTAGCTCATTTGTTTTTGTAATTTGTGAACAAAATCTTACACATCTAGTACAAAGTACACATCTTTCTTGGTCAAGCATTACATTAGAGCCTAAATCAACTCTTTTTCTTGCATGATTTTTTGTATTAACATTTACTCTAGAATCATAAAAACCTGATTCCATATAATAATCTTGAAGTTTACACTCTCCTGCTTGGTCACAAGTAGGGCAGTCTATAGGATGATTTACAAGTTGAAGTTCAAGAATATCTCGTCTTACTTTTTCAATATTTTCACCTTGAGTTCTTACAATCATCCCATCTTTTACAGGTGTGTCACAAGCAATCTGAGGTCTTTTTTGACCTTCAATTTCAACCATACACATTCTACAGTTTCCATCTTTACCAAGGGCTTGATGATAACAAAAATGAGGAATATGGATATTTTCATCCAATAATTTGTCAATTAGCAAGCTACCTTTAGCAGCTTGCATTTGTGCTCCATTGATTGTAATATTTACAATTTCACTCATATATTATCCCCTTACCCTTAAGTTTTGATTTTTCTTAGTTACCTGTATATAATTGTCTTGGTCTTGCAATTTTATGTTTTGGATCTTGTTTTAATTCAGACCATTGAGCTAACCATCCTGGAGTTCTACCAATAACAAAGATTGGAGTAAACATTGCAGTTGGAATTCTAAGAGCTGTTAAGATAACACCTGAATAGAAGTCAATGTTTGGATATAAACCTCTTTCAATAAAGTATTCATCACTTAATGCAGCTTTTTCAACAGCAGCAGCAATATCAAGTAATTTAGAATCAAGTTTTAACTCTTCTCTTAATTTATCTTGTAATCCTTTTAAAGTTTCAGCTCTTGGATCTCTATTTTTATAAACTCTATGTCCGAATCCCATTAATCTGAAGGGGTCATTTCTATCTTTTGCTTTAGCAATATAAGTTGGTACATTTTTAACATCACCAATTAATCTTAATTGATCCATTACTTTTTCATTTGCACCACCATGAGCAGATCCCCATAATGCAGAAATTCCAGAAGCAATAGCAACATAAGGGTGAGCTTCAGTTGAACCTACGTTTCTTACAGTTGTAGTAGATGCATTTTGTTCATGATCAGCATGTAAAGTTAAAATTGCATCAAGTGCATCAATTTCAACTTGTTTAATTTCATCATTAACACCATCACCTAAATATCTCATTTTACCACCTGGATAAGCTCTTAACATATACAAGAAGTTTTCAGTGAAGTATTTATTTACATCTGGATAAATTAGTGGAGTACCAATTGAATTTCTATAAGCCATCGCTGCAATAACAGGCATTTTAGCTAAAATTCTTCTTCTCATAATTTTGAATTGTTCTTCATCTTCTAAATGTAGGTGATCTTTATAAAATGCAGATAAAGCCATTGTTGCAGCTCCCATTGTTGCCATTGGGTGAGCACCATCTGGTAATGCATCAAATAATCTAATGATACCTTCATTTAAGAATGATCTATGTCTAATTTCTAAATCAAAGTTTTTAGAAGCTTGTTCAGTTGGAAGTTTCCCTCTCATTAATAAATAAGAAACATCTAAGAAAGAGTGTTTACCAGCAAGATCAGCAATATCATATCCTCTGTATCTTAACTCTGAATTTTCACCATCAATAAAAGTGATTTTTGATTCACAAGATGCAGTTGAAGTATAACCTGGGTCATATGTAAACATTCCTGAATCTTTGTAAAATGTAGAAATATCTACAACGCTTGGTCCTCTTGTACCATCAATAATATTATATTCATATTGTTTACCACTTCTATTATCTGTTAATGTCATTGTATTTTTAGCCATAAGTTTCTCCTGTTTATTAAGTTTAGTTTTAGTTTTTAAAATATGTTTTGAATTCATGTGGGAATTTTTTTACAATACTTTCGATAATATCTTTTACCGCTGGTGCAAATACGCAAATTGTTTTACCATTCATTGTACTACACACATCAAGTATTGTATTTAAATCTTCACTTGAACCATCTCCACATAAGATTTTTTCCAAAATCTTATCAATCCAGCCTGTTCCTTCCCTACAAGGTGTACACTGACCGCATGATTCATGGTGATAAAATTCAATCAAATTCTTAGCTACATCAACCATAGATGTATCTTCATCAATAACTATCATTCCTCCTGTACCTAAAGTTGAACCAATATCCCACATAGATTCATAATCCAAAACAGCTTGTTCTACTTCTTGGGCTGTTAGAATTGGACATGATGAACCTCCTGGAATAATTGCTTTTAATTTTTTCCCTTCAATCATTCCCCCACCTAGAATGTTTAGAAAATCAATCATTTTATTTCCATATGCCATTTCATAAACACCTGGATTTTTCACAGGTCCTGAAATTGCAAATAGCATTGTTCCAGGCGATTTAGCAGTTCCATATTTTGTGTAGCCAGCAGCGCCGTTTTCTACAATATTTGGAACTGATGCAATTGTTTCAACATTATTTACAGTTGCTGGATTATCAAAGAACCATTCACACTCTTTACCGTGTGGTTTAAGCCTTGGATGTCCACGTTTTCCTTCTAATGATTCAATTAGTGCTGATTTTTCCCCACAAATATAAGCACCACCACCTCTATGAACTGTTATATCTAATTTAAAATCATATTTATTCATGATTTTATCACCAATAATGCCAGCTTGGTAGGCTTCTTTTATCGCTTCATTTAATCTATCTGAGAAAAACTTATATTCACCTCTTATATAAATATATGCATGATGGGCATTTATTGCATAACAAGTGCAAATAATTCCCTCTATTAAAAGATGTGGGTCATATTCAAAAATTTGTCTATCTTTAAAAGTTCCAGGTTCTGATTCATCACCATTTACTATTAAATATGCAGGTCTTGGATCATTCTTAGGCATTAATTCCCATTTAGGACCACAAGCTGCTCCCCCACCACCTTTCCCTCTTAGCCCTGATGCTGTAACTTCTGCTGTTACATCATCTGGCGCCATTGAAAAAAGTTTGTCTATAGAAGAGTATCTTCCGTTTGCAAGGGCAACTTCAAGTTTATGAGAATTTGGAATATCAAAATTTTTACTTACTATTTTTGTTATCATTTTTTGCACTCCTTAATCAACTCATCAACTTTTTGTGTAGTTAATTTTTCATGGTAAACACCATCTAATGCAAACATTGGAGCACCACCACAAGCACCAAGACACTCAACTTCACTTAGGTGAAATAATCCATCTTCACTTGTTTGTCCTGGTTCTATTCCAATACTTTCTTTGATGTACTTCTTAATATCTCTTGAACCACATAACATACATGAAAGAGTTTTACATAACTCAATATGATGTTTTCCAATTGGTTTTAAATTAAACATAGTATAAAAAGTTGCTACTTCATATACTTGAATTGGAGTTTTTCCTAATTTATCTGCCACATAAACCATAGCTTCAGGACTAACCCAAGCTTCTTGCTCTTGAACTAACCAAAGCGCTGGTAACATAACAGAATCAATAAGAGGATACCTGCTTACGTATTCTTGAAATTTTACTTCATTTTCAGGTGTAAATTTAAAACTGCTCATTATCTATCAAACTCCCCTGCAATAAAATTCATACTTGCCATTGTTACAACAGCATCAGCTAACATTCCACCTTCAACAATTTTCGCATAAGCGCCAAGTGCATAAAAACATGGTGGTCTACATTTAACTTTATATGGTCTTCCACTTCCATCGCTTACAATGAAGAATCCTAATTCACCATTTCCAGCTTCAGTTGAAGAATAATATTCACCTTTTGGAACTTTGATACCTTCAAATGTAAGTTTAAATTGGTTCATTAATCCTTCGATATTTCCATAAACATCTTTTTTAGATGGAAGTAAAATGCCAGGAGCATTTACATTTATAGGACCATCTGGAAGTTCACGCATAGCTTGTCTAATGATTCTAATTGATTGTCTCATCTCTTCGAATCTACACATCATTCTGTCATAAACATCACCATGACTTCCAATTACAACATCAAATTCAAAATTTTCATAACCATAATAAGGCTTATCTTTTCTTAAATCATGAGCAACTCCAGCTGCTCTTAAATTTGGTCCTGAGATTCCATAATGAAGTGCAAAATCCGCTTTTATAACCCCAACATCTTGTGTTCTATCATGGAAGATTTTATTATGTGCTATCAATGATAAAGCATCTTCTATAGCTGTTTCTGTCTCTTTTAAAACAACAGCTAAATCTTCACTAAACCCATCATATAAATCAAACTCTAAACCACCAATTCTTGTGTAAGTATTAGTAAGCCTTGCTCCTGTTAATTTTGATAATAAATCATAAGCTTTATCTCTTGGTGCAAATAAATACCAGAAATTTGTAAGTCCACCTAAGTCAACCATATTTGCAGCATTACAAACAAGGTGATCGATAATTCTGCTTAATTCACCAATAATAATTCTAATCATTTTAGCTCGAGCTGTAATATCAATATTCAACATCTCTTCAACTGCTTTTGAATAACCAATATTATTTAAAATGGCACTACAGTAGTTTAATCTATCTGTATATGGAATAACCTGTGAATAAGTATGGTTCTCACAAGATTTTTCAAATCCTCTATGTAAGTAACCAATTTCTGTTACACAAGCTGTTATTGTTTCCCCTTCCATTGCAACAAAGTTTCTAATTGTTCCGTGAGATGCTGGATGTGAAGGACCTACGTTTAAAAGCATTAAATCATTAATATCTTCAGGTGTGTAACCTTTTGAAGTAAGTAATGGATTCATTTCATCCATTAAATCTTCAGTTTGAGTACAGATTTGACCCTTTGTAATTTCATAATCTTTTCTTAAAGGATGCCCTACAAATTGATGATGATTTAAAACTCTTTTTAAATTTGGATGACCTTTGAAGTTAATTCCATATTGGTCATAAGCTTCTCTTTCAGCCCAATTAGCAGAACCATATAAATCACAAAGTGTATCAAGAGTTAAAGTATTATCATCAATATATGATTTAACAGAAATTTGTTTTTTAAATGATTGATCTCTTAATATATAAACAACAGCAAATCTGCTAGGAGTAACATCAGGAAATGTTAGATAATCAACTATTGTAATATCTAAAAGAACTGCATAATTATCTTCATTTTTCAGTTTTGAAATAGTAGATTTTATATCACTTGAATCAATTAACATATCACACTTAAGCATCTAAAATTCCTTTATACTCTTTGATTCTATCTTTTATAATTGATTCAGTATTTGCTTTTTCTTGAATTCTCATAATGGCATCAAGAACAGCTTCAGGACGTGGAGGACAACCAGCTATATACTCATCAACAGGAATGATTTGATCAATTCCTTGTAGTGTTGTATAGTTATCATAAAATCCACCAGAACAAGCACATGCTCCCATAGAAATAACCCATTTAGGTTCGCACATTTGCTCATAAATTTTTTGTAATATAGGCGCTTGTTTGTATGAAATTGTTCCAGCAACAATTAATAAGTCAGCTTGTCTTGGAGAAAATCTTACAACCTCTGCTCCAAATCTTGATAAGTCATACTTTGCTCCTGCAACACTCATAAACTCAATTCCACAACAAGCAGTTCCAAAAACCATTGGCCATAAAGAATAAGATCTTCCCCAGTTTACTGCGTGATCGAGTCTAGTTGTAACAATAGAATCGCCAAATTTTGATTCAACTCCTAATCCCATGATAGTGCCTTTTTCTTGTAGATATAAATTAATCCAGCGAATAATAGTCCCATAAAAATAAACATTTTAAATAGACCTGCATAACCTAATTCTAAAATATTTATTGCCCAAGGAAACATAAAAATGATTTCCACGTCAAATAGTAAAAATGAAATTGCAACTAAATAGAATTTAACTGAAAATCTGATGTTAGTACCACCAACAGGGTTCGAAACACCACTTTCATAAACAGTGTTTTTTATTTTTGGATTCTCATTTTTTGGTCCAACAAATCTTGTTAAAGCAAACACTCCAACAAGAATAAGGCCAATGGCCACAAAAATAACAGAGGCTAGAATTAATTCAGTTGACATTTTCTTCCCTATTTATTAATATTAGTAAACGATTGTACACTATTTTTTTACACATTTTAAAGTTTTTCTACCTTTTATAATTGATAATCCAAATAGTGAGAAAAAAGGTAATACTTTGCTATATTATTGCTACTATAAATTACTTGATAACTGATTTAATGCTGTATTTAAGGCATTTTTACTAAGTGCGCAATTTAATCTAAAATATTTATTACCATCGCTACCAAATGAAACACCATCATTTAGAGCAATTTTTACTTTTGTTAATAAGTGCTCTTTTATTTCTTCATGTGGTAAATCTATTTTTGAAAAATCTAACCATAATAAATATGTAGCTTCTGGTATATGAAAATCTATATTCATATTATGCTCTTTCAAATAATTTTTTGTAAAAATAATATTTTCCATAATATAGTTTTTTAATTCTTTTACAAATAGTGCTCCATTTTTATAAGCTGCTTTTGTTGAAACATAACCAAAAAAGTTTATAGAATGAATTTCTCTTTTGTGTGCTATTTTTTTAAATTTATCTAAGATAAAACTATTTTTACTTATTGCATATGCACAGTTTAACCCTGCAATGTTAAATGTTTTTCCAGCACTATTTAAAGTGATTGTTTTTTGTGCTATTTTTTCACTAATAGATGCAAGTGGAATAAATTTTTTAAAAGTTATATCACTATGAATTTCATCTGAAACTATTATGATGTCATTTTTAATGCAAATATTAGCTAGTTTTTCTAGTTCTTCTTTATCCCATACACGTCCTACAGGATTATGAGGAGAGCAAAGGGCAAGAATCTTAGTTCTAGGAGTAATTTTACTTTCTAAATCTTCTAAATCCATAGTATAATAGCCATTATTATTTTTTAGTTTATTAATAATTAATTTTCTATTATTAGCTGTTACACATTTATACAATGGTGGATAAATTGGAGTTTGAACAATTACTTCATCACCTTCGTTACTAAATGCTTCAATACAAGCACTATAAGCTGGAACTACACCGTTTATCATAAAGATATCTTCTTTATCTATTTTCCAATTGTGTTGATTTTTTTGCCATGAAATTATTGATTGAAATAATCCATCACTTTCAACACTATAACCATAAGAAGCATTTTGTGCTGCTTTTATTATTTCATTATTAATAAAATCAGGTGTTTTAAAATCCATGTCAGCAACCCAAAGTGGATTTAAATCTTTATATCCAAAATATTTTTCTAAACCATCCCATTTTGCACAATTCGTATTTTTTCTATTTATCTCTTCATCAAAATTGTATTTAATATTATTAAGCATATTCAAAACCCCTATTATAAACTATTTTTTATAGATAAAATGATATAAGATTTATACTAATTACCTTATTAGGTTTACTTTGGGGAAGAAATGAAAGAAGCAATAGAACTTTTAAAAAAACATAATTTACTAAAAATAATAGACAAAGAACTAGATATTTATTTGGAAATTCCACATGTTGCATATGTAGAAGTTAAAACAGATGATTCTAAAGCAATACTATTTACAAATGTAGTTGATAGAAAAAATAATAAGAAATTTGATATTCCAGTTTTAATGAATGTATTTTGTAATGAAAAAGCTGTTGAGTTATTTATTGGTGATGGCGATAAAATAGGAAATGAAATACAAAGCCTATTAAAAATGAAACCACCTACAACAATAAGTGAAAAACTTTCTACTTTTGGAAAACTTTTTGCATTAAAAAATACAATTCCTAAAAAAAATAAAGGAAAAGGTGAGTGCCAACAAGTTATTAAATTAGGTGCAGATGCTAAATTATCTGATTTACCAATTCTTACAACTTGGGAGCAGGATGGTGGTCCATTTATTACAATGGGGCAGGTTTATACAACTTCATTAAATGGTGAATTAAAAAACCTTGGTATGTATAGATTACAAGTGTATGAAGATAATACACTAGGACTTCACTGGCAAATTCATAAAGACTCAAATCACTTCTTCCATGAATATAAAAAAGCTGGTAAAAAAATGCCTGTAAGTGTTGGAATTGGTGGAGATCCTATGTATATTTGGTGTGGACAAGCACCACTTCCTATTGGAATTTTTGAGTTAATGCTTTATGGTTTTGTAAAAAATAAAAATGCTCAACTTGTAAAATCAATAACAAATGATATTTGGGTTCCAAAAGATAATGACTTTATTATTGAAGGTTTTGTTGACCCTTCAAAAATAAGAATCGAAGGACCATTTGGAGATCATACGGGTTATTATACACTTGAAGAAGAGTATCCATTTATGGAAGTAACTGCAATTACAAGTAAGGCAAAACCTACATTTTTGGCAACAGTTGTTGGAAAACCACCACTTGAAGACAAATATATGGGACACGCAACTGAGAGAATATTTTTACCACTTCTTAAAACGACAGCACCTGATTTAATAGATTATTATATGCCTGAAAATGGAGTATTTCATAATCTAATTTTAGCAAAAATCAAAACTTTATATCCAGGTCATGCACAGCAAATGATGCATGCATTTTGGGGAGTAGGGCAAATGAGTTTTGTTAAACACGCTATTTTTGTAAATGAAGATTCACCTGATTTAACTGATCATGATGCTGTGATTAAACATATCTTAAATAGAATTGATATTGATGAAATGTTAGTTACTAAAGGTGTTGTTGATGCCCTTGATCACTCAAGCCCAAAATTTGCAGTTGGTGGAAAACTAGGACTGGATTGTACGGGAGATGAAATAGCTGAACTTGGAATTACTCTTCTTGATGATGGATTACTTTTAGAAAAAATGCAAAATATCACAGCTGAAGTAAAAGATTTAAAACAGTATTTTACAGATACAAAAAATCCAATTACAGTAATAAGTGTTGAAAAAACTAGAAATCAAAAAGAGTTAATGGAAGATTTAAAACCATTATTTGCACATATTAAAATATTAATTATTGTAGATAGTGCAAAAAATGATGTAAGAAATGCATATATGATGGTTTGGAGAGTTTGTAATAACATTGATTCAAATAGAGATTTACAAATAATTGAAAAAACTATTTGTTTAGATGCTACAAATAAAAATTCTTTAGATAACTTTACTAGAAGATGGCCTGATGATGTTGATTGTTCAAAAGAGGTAATTGAATCATTAAGACAAAGAAAAATTATAGATGTTAGTGATGATTTTATAAATAAATTTTATTTATAAAGTCAAAAAGAAGAGATTAAAATATCTCTTCTTTTTACTTAAATTACTGGTCTATTTAATCTCATAAAATATAATGATGGTAGTGCTAAACCAAAACTAATAGCTCCTAAAATAGCAACTGCTTTTAATCCATTTTCAATAAATAACTCTATTAATTCAGGACTAACACCATGTGAATTCATATCAACTAAAGATATCATAGCTGTAAAAGCATAAGTCCCTGGAATCATAGGAATTATTGAAGCTACTGTATAAACAGGTCTTGGAATTAGATATTTTCTTGACCAATAAAGTGCAATTATTCCAATAGCAGTTGATGCCACAAAAGTAGATATTTCAATACCAAATCCAAAATTTAATAAAGATGCTCTTATCATATAAGTAAGAGCTCCTCCAAAAGCACAAAATTTTAAACTATCTTTTGGTACATTAAAAACCATAGCAAAACCAATTGAAGCGATACTTGCAAAAAATGATTCAAGAATTAATTTTAAAATAATATCACTCATTTTACCAACCTTTCATATCTAAAATAGCCATGGCTAAAATAATTCCAATTGATGTGGCAATGGTAAGCAAAATTCCTTCAAGCCAACGTCCCCAACCCATACTTAGATAACCTTTTAAAGAATCTAAAAACGAATTTATAAAAGCAAATCCAGGAGCTAGTAATAAAACACTTGAGGCTAGGGCTATATTTGGGGTTTCACTAATATTATTTAATTGGGAAATACTAGCTATTAAAGTAGCTACTAATGCTGTGACTCCAAAGGTAATAATTAAAACAAATCTTCTTTTGGCAAGCTCTTGTCTTACATACATGGCAACACTTGAAGCTAAAAATGTGATGAAAAATGCAACCCAATCTGCACCTTGTAAATATGAAAAAGAAGCACATGCTAATCCTACCATTAGAACTACAAGCCATCTATTATAATAATTTGGTTCTATATCTTTTAATGAATCTGCTAGATAATCAACTCCATATTTGTTTTTTTCAATACTAATTACAATTTTTTGAATATCACAAACAATTGACATATTAATTGGTTTATGATGAACTCTTCTTGTTGTTGTAACTGATTGGTTATTATAAAGTGTTGTTAGAACAATAGCTGAGGGAATCAAAGATATTTCAACTGAATTAATACCTAAAGCACTTCCAAGTCTTTGGGCTGTTTGTTCTATTAAAATACTTTCTGCTCCAAATTCTGACATTAAAACAGCTGCTTTTATGATAGCTCTTGTGATTATTGTTTGGTGTTGATAGTTTATTTCTTGCATATATTCTTTATTTTTTAAATTAATTTTTTTTTATTATATCAAAATAAGTAAGAAGAATTTATAGAAAAAAGTCAATATTTGATATAATAAATATACAAAGGCGAAAATTGAAAGAACTAACAACATACTATACAAATAAAAACATACTATTTAAAGATATTAAACAAATAAGCCCAAAAGAGCTAGGTTCAAGAAGAAAAATTGATATTTATGCGGGAACAAGTACGGATTTAAATTTTTATGCAATATTTATTCTTGATTCAAAAAGTAGATTTATTAGGAAAAATGCAAATGATTTAATGGAGCTTTGTGAAAAATTATCAACTTTTCTAGACCATAATTTTAAGAAAAAAGAGTTATTAATAAGCAGTCCTCTTTGCTCCAAAGCAAAAGAGTATTTAAAACAAAATGAATGGAGTATAAGAGTTGATTTTATGTGATATTGGAAATACAACTTTTCATTTTTTAATAAATGGTAAACACAAAAAATATTTTTTAGATGAAAAAATACCTACTTTTGATGATGAAATTTATTTTGTATCTGTAAATAAAGAAGCAACAAAAAAGTTAAAAAAAACAAATCCACATGCAAAAAATATAAAAAAACTTATGAATTTTAAAACAAATTATGTTGGATTAGGAATAGATAGGGCAATTGCTAGTTATTTTGAAAAAGATTCAATTATCGTTGATGCAGGAAGTGCAATCACTGTTGATATTATGCAAAAGGGCAATCACATGGGTGGATTTATTATGCCTGGAATTAGAGCATTTATAAAAACTTATCCAAAAATTTCGAAAAAACTAAAGTTTGAGTTTGAAAAAAAAATAAATTTAGATAAAATACCGCTTCAAACTAAAGATGCTATACAATATGCTATGATGAAATCTATCATTTTACCAATCAAAGAAGTAAGTTTAAATAAAAATATTATATTTACAGGCGGCGATGGAAAGCTATTGAGTAAATATTTTGAAAATAGCATATATAAAAAAGATTTAATATTTGAGAATATGAAAAGGATGATTGATGCTAACAATTGCATTGCCTAAGGGAAGAATTGCTGAGGAAACTTTAGATAAATTTGAAAAAGCTTTTGGTGAAAAGTTTATTTTTGAAAATAGAAAATTAATATTACAAAAAGCTGGATTTAGATTTTTAAATGTTAGAAATCAAGATGTACCAACTTATGTAATGCATGGCGCTGCTGATTTAGGTGTTGTTGGACTTGATGTTCTTGAAGAAAAAGAGTACGACTTAATCAAACTTCTTGATTTACAATTAGGAAAATGTAAAGTTGCTTTTGGATTAAGAAAAGGCGAACAACTTGATTTTTCTAAAAGTAAAATTACAGTTGCTACTAAACATGAAGTGATTGCAAAAAAGTTTTTTGAACAAAAAGCAATGGCAGTTGAGATTATTAAACTTTATGGTTCTATTGAACTTGCACCACTTGTTGGACTTTGTGATTGTATTGTTGATATTGTTGAAACAGGTGAAACAATGAAACAAAATGGTTTAGAAATAGGACCTACGATTATGGAAAGTAGTGCACACTTAATAGCAAATAAAAATTCATTTTATGCAAAAAAAGATTTGATCTTAGATTTAAAAGAAAGAATAGAAGCTCACTTATAATGGGATTAGAATTATACGCAAAAATTGAACCGTATTTAGATTTCGAAGAAGAGATTTATACTTTACATAAAGAGTTCTTGAGATTTATAATGGTAAATGATCTTGATAATATCATTGATATTGGATGTGGTCAAGGATACTTTTTAGAAAATCTAAAAGTAAATAAAAAAAAGGCATTTGGAATTGATTTAAGTATTGAGCAAATAAAAGTTTGCCAAGAAAAAAACTTAAATGCTAAAGCAATTGATTTATCTCTTGTAAAAGAGAAATTTGATTGTGCAACTGCAATCTTTGATGTATTAAATTATATTTCAAAAAAAGATTTAAAAGCATTTATAACTCAAACGAATATTGTTTTAAATCAAGGTGCTTATTTTATTTTTGATGTAAACTCGTATTTTGGATTTGATGAAGTTGCTCAAGGATGTATTAGTATTGATGTTGATGATATGTTTATCTCAATAGATGCAAACTTCCAAGATGATAAACTTCAAACAGATATTACTCTTTTTACAAAAGAAAATAGCGGCCTATTTTCTAAAGAAAGTGATTCAATAATTCAAGAATACCACTCTAAAGAGTTTTTATCTAAACTTTTAAAAGAGTGTGGTTTTGAAATTCAAGAAGTTAAAGAGTTTAATTTACACACAGATGAACACGCTGATAAGTTAATTTTTATCTGTAAAAAGAAATAATCTAACACAAAAAATATTTTAAACTTTGTGTTAGAAAAAATAATACAAAGGTTTAAAACATGACATACCCACAATTTTTTAATAAAATCCCAACAATAAAATTACAAGATGATTTAGCTAACCTTTTAGGTGCTTTTGAAGATGGAATAATAGAATTTTCATATTTAGATGTAGTAAAAAGTGCAGGACACTCATGCCCAACAGTTTTAGGTGCATATTTAATGACACTTCAAGGATTAAAAGCTTTACATGAAAATGAAATTCCAAAACGTGGTAATATTTTAGTAGAGTTCAAAGAAAACCAAACTGATGGAGTTGCAGGTGTTATAGGAAGTGTTATTACAAATATAACAGGATCTACAACTACAAATGGTTTTAAAGGCCTTGCAGGAAAACATGATAGAAATCATTTAATGAATTTTGGAAAAGATATAAATGGTGCAAGTGTAAGATTTACAAGACGTGATACACAAAAAAGTGTGGATGTATTTTATAATGCAAGTTCGATTTTACCACATCCTTCTATGAATTCTTTAATGCAAAAATGTATTCAAGGAAGTGCAACAAATGAAGAAAAAGTTGAGTTTGGAAAAGTTTGGCAAAAAAGAGTTGAAGATATTTCAAATAATATTGAAGAAGTTATTAAAGTAAATATAAAAGAGTAGAAACTCTTTTATATTTTTTATTTAAATTAATCCTACAGCATCTCTAATGATTTCCATTTTAGCAGATGCAATTTTTCTAGCCTTACTCGCCCCATAAGCTAAAACATCTTTTACTTCTTTTGGATTATTTAAAAGATGTTCTCTTTTTTGAGCATATGGTTCAAAGTGTTCATTGATTTTATCAAGTAAAGTCATTTTAAAGTGACCATAACCTTCACCTGGAGTTGCATATCTTTGTCTTAAAGATGCTAATTCATCTTCATTCATAAATAGCTTAGATAAAGTATAGATATTGCAGTTTTCCCACTCTTTTGCTTCATTTAATTCTTTTGAGTCAGTTACTATTCCCATAACTTGTTTTTTGATAGTTTTAGCAGGACCAAACATATCAATTGTGTTGTTATAAGATTTTGACATTTTAGCTCCATCAGTTCCTGGAACTGTTGCTACTTCTTCATCTACTTTCGACTCAGGTAAAACTAAAATATCACCATATGTATGATTAAAACTTATTGCAATATCTCTTGTCATTTCAACGTGTTGAATTTGATCTTTTCCAACAGGTACTATATTTGAATCAAATAATAAAATATCAGCAGCCATTAAAACAGGATATGAAAATAATCCATGATTAGCCCCAATTCCTCTTGATGTTTTATCTTTGTATGAGTGTGCTCTTTCTAGTAATCCCATAGATGTATGATTTGATAAAAGCCAGTATAACTCAAGCACTTCTTTTACATCATGTTGTACCCAAAAAGTTGATTTCTCAGGGTCCATTCCTAGGGCTAAAAAGTTAACAGCAGCTTCAAAGATGTTTTTTTCTAAAAACTCTTTATCTTTTACAGAAGTTAATGCATGGTATGAAGCGATAAATGCAAATAACTCCCCGTCATTTTGAGATTCAACCATTTTTTTTATCATTCCAAAATAGTTTCCTATATGAATTGTTCCTGATGGTTGAATACCTGATAAAATTCTCAAATCATATTCCTTTTATTTTTTTGGCTTATTATATCAAAAGTAACTAAAATTATTTAGTTACAAGTCTTATATTTATTTTAGAGATAATTAGTTCTAAATGCATAATCAAATCATAATATTCACCCATATAAGAAAGTGGAACTTTTGTTTCTGCTTTTATCTCTTTTTTTAATGCGGTGATTTTTTCTAAATATTTATCTAAGTTTTCATTTTTGACATCTTCTACTTCTAAATCAATCTTTTGAATCTCTTCGTACCATTTATAGATTTTTGATCTAATACTCCATCTATAAAGTGGGAAAAAGCCTTTTGATAAAGGAATCATCAAAGTAATAAGTGGAATTAGTAAAATCTTTAATCTATCAATATTTGAAGCAATCCAATATGGAAATATTTTCTCAAGCCAAGTATCTCCATAGGTGAAATATCTGGAAGCATCTTCATTTATTTCAATTGTTAGATTATCTATATTTGGAAACTGATTTTGTGCTTCAAATAAGCCTTTTTTATTATGAATGTTTTTTATCTCTTTTAAAACAAGTCTTGTTAACTCATCTGAAAATTCATCTCTTACTATTAAATTGGCAGTTGTACTAAGAAGATTTACATCTTGGCTTGGAAGATTTTTATATAAATCAATTGTTCCTTCATAAAGTGGAATTGACTCTAAAAAAGAGTATTTTCTACTATAAGCCTTTGCTCTTTTAAAACTAAATAGATTTATATTTGGATTATCAAGTAACTCTTTTACTATTTTTGAATTTGCAGATGTAACAACAAACATAGCATCAATTTCACCTTTTAGAAGCAACTCTTTTGCTTCTTGAGTTGAATGGCTAAGTATTTGTGAATTTTGATCATCAATCCCATTGTCATTTAATATTTTTAATGCTAAATCTTTTGTGCCACTTCCTTCTTTCCCTACTGATATTTTTTTTGAAATTAATTGAATTACATAATCCATAGTATAATTTTCATTTTTGTAAAATATCCATAATGGCTCATAATTAACAGAGGCAATAGCCTTTAGCGAATGTTGATTTTTTAACTCATCAATTCCATTTTGTACAAAAGCAATATCTACTTTTTTATCCTTTAAAAGTTGTATATTTTCTATAGAACCATTTGAAGTTATTATGTTTACCTTTACTTTTTGTTTTTCTAAAATATCTTTATATAGCAGTGCTGTTTTGTAATACTCACCATCAATTGAACCTGTGGCAATTGTAATCTCTTTTTTTGAACTAGGTTCTATAAATTTTGAAGTAAAATAAAATGATGCAATAACTAATAATAAAATAGGAATTGATACTGTAAAAAATTTATTTTTCATTTGTCCTCTTTTTGTGTATATAATTTACTTTAGTAAAATATTCATTATATGTTACTAAAATATAGGGAATAGATTATGTAAAGATTAAGTCTTAGTAATATAATATAAAAAAATTGAATAAAATTGGAAAATAAAATGTACAACTGTAAATTTGGATTAAATGAGCATAAACCTCATTTAGAAAATAAACATTCTCATGATTGTTCTCATTCTCATCATAAACATGACCATGACAATCATACACATGAACATCATCACGAGCATGACCATGGGCACTCCCATGATCATAGAGGAACTGATAAGAAGTTATTGAAAATTGCTCTTATTATAACTTTTATTACAATGCTAGCAGAATTTATTGCAGGTTTTATATCAAACTCTTTAGCATTAGTTTCAGATGCAATTCATATGTTTACACACTCATTTGCCCTTTTAATCTCTTTAATAGCAATAATAATTGCAAGTAAAAAAGCGCCTTTGAGTAAAACATTTGGATTTTATAGAGCTGAGGTTTTAGCTGCATTTATAAATGGAATTACTATTGTTTTATCAATAGTTTGGATTTTGTATGAAGCAATACATAGATTTCTGAACCCAGGTGTAATAGATATAAAAATAGCAATGATAGTGGCAATTATAGGTTTAGTTGTAAATATTATTACAGGTGTTATATTAATGCAAGGTGATAAACATAATGTAAATTTAAAATCTGCATTTGTACATATGTTAAGTGATGCTTTATCATCAGTAGCAATTATTATAGGTTATATTATAATTTATTTTACTTCATGGTATTTTATTGATATTATTTTAGCAATAATTGTGGCGATAGTTATTGGAAAATGGGCATTAGATATACTTAAAAGTTCTACAAATACTTTGATGGAAAGTTCACCTATTGATATACAAGAGGTTCAACAATTTATTGAAAAAAATGAAAATGTTATTGAACTTCATGATATACATATTTGGGAGATTACTCAAGATATGTATAATATGACAGCCCATGTGAAAATAGATAAAAAATCATTAGATAAATATGAAGAGATTTTACATGAAATAAATCATGATTTAAAAGAAAAATATAAAATTGTTCATACAACTTTTCAATTTGA
>JAHIWE010000048.1 GCA_018816105.1 bacterium
TAAAAAAAGGCTTATTTAAAGAAAAAAGTAAGTATGAACCATTTTTAAGTATGGAGATGATTTCATATGCAGAAACAAGAGAATATGGTAAAAAAGTTTTAGCTAATTATTATATTTACAATAATCATTTAAATAGTGAAAATAAAATTGCTCTTTCCACTATTTTTCAAAGTCTAGTATCGCCCTACTAGATTTTTGATTTGTTAATTGTAATCTTAAATTATTAACATCTTCCAAAGAATCAAATTTAACTAAATAATAATTTCCCCAATGATTTTTCAACATCAAACTTTTGAAATTTTCATTATCTTCTTCAACCTTTTCAAATAAAACAGCTTCAATACCATTTAATAAAAATTTGTATTCATTTTTTCTCATGCTTTGAGAATCAGCATTTGCAAAATACACAGATATTAAAAATACTTCTTTTTTTGAATCAGAAATATTTTTGTCGATTTTATTTAAATATGTTGCCCAAAAAATAATATCTATCTCATTATCTTTTAGAATATCAATTTTTTTTGTGTAATGAATACCTTTTGTTTCAATATCATCTTTTTCAAAATATTTAAAAGCACTATTTTTAGAAGTACATGAAGTGAATATTAGTGAAATAAATAAAAGGGTTAAAATTTTATACATAAGCTCTCCCAGATTTGATTGGCTATGATTTTATCTTAAATTAACTTTAACAATCATTTGGATAAAATCCATTTTATGAATAAAAAAAGATTAATAGTAGCCTTTTCAGGCCCTTCAAACAGTGGTAAAACAACAGCCATAGTAAAAGTTTCTAGTATACTTCACGATAGTGGTTTTAAAGTATGTATTGTTAAGCATGATCCAAAGGATAAGGCTGTTTTTGATAGAGAAGGAAAAGATTCTTTTAAATTCTCTCAAACAGGTGCTGATGTTGCAGTAGTAAGCCCAAACAAAACAACTTTATTTAAAAAAGACACATCTACTATTGATGAACTAATTGAATTGTTCCAAGATTTTGATTATTTGTTAGTTGAGGGTTTAAAAACTCTTGAATTACCAAGAATATCTATTTTTAGAGATAGATTAGATGATAGTTATTTTAGCGTTACAGATGCAATTGCATGTGATGAAACTATTAATAAAGATGAAATTCCCAATAATATAGACAAGTTAGATTTAAATAATCCAGAAGAATTAATTCAATGGATAGATAAAAATGCAAAGAGAGTATAAAATATGCAAGAAATAATTAAAGCTATTGAAGAAGCTAGTATTGAAATAAAAGAGTTGATTGAAACAGGTGATACAGGAAAAAGTGAACAAGAGAATTCAACTGGTGATACTCAATTAAAACTTGATATTGCAAGTGATGAAATAATTGAAAGAATTTTTAAACAAATTCCAACAATTAAAGCAATTGTTTCTGAAGAACAAGAAGATATTATTCATTTAAATGATGATGGTGAATATTTAATTGCTTATGATCCATTAGATGGATCTTCTTTAGTTGATGTAAACTTATCTGTTGGTTCAATTTATGGGATTTATAAAAATGAATTTAATGCACAAAATATTGTAGCTTCTGTTTATGTGGTTTTTGGACCAAGAGTTGAAATGGTTGTTGCTATTGATGGTGTTAAAATGTATAGATTAAAACATGGTAAATTTGAATTTATTCAAGATATTGTTTTAAAACAAAAAGGTAATTTAAAAGCACCAGGTTCTACTCAAAGTGCTTGGGCGCCACATCATAAACAAATGGTAGATGATATTTTTAACGATGGTTATAGATTAAGATATAGTGGAGGAATGGTTCCTGATTTACACCAAATACTTTTAAAAGGTGGTGGATTATTTTCATATCCAGGAACAACTGATAGACCAAAAGGAAAATTAAGACAACTATTTGAAGTTTTCCCATTTGCATTTACTTACGAACAAGCAGGTGGTGGTGCAATTGATGGTCATCAAAGAATTTTGGAAATTGAAACTACTCATATTCATGATACATCTCCTTGTTTTTTCGGTTCAAATGAAGAGATAAAAAGAGTTCTAGAAGTTTACAAACATCATGGATAATCCACAAGAAATTGTTATTGACGAATGGGATTTAAAACTAGATAAAAAACTAGCTGAATTAAAAAATTGCCAAGAGTCCAATAGTTTAAAAACATGTTCAGATTGTAGTAAATTTTTTGAATGTGATTTAAGAAAAAAATATGTAATTGCCGTTTATGAATCTATGAATAAAGGTGCTGGCGGTGGTTTTGAATTTTAATATAATTATAAAAAAGAAAAAGAGGTAAAGAATGGAAGAATCTTGTAAAAATGTTTATATAACAACACCAATTTATTATGTAAATGATATAGCTCATATTGGTCATGCATACACAACAATCATAGCTGATATGTTAGCTAGATACTCAAGATTAACGGGATTAAATACTTTTCTTTTAACAGGTACTGATGAACATGGACAAAAAATTGCTCAAAGTGCTGAAATAAGAGGAAAAACACCAAAAGAGTATGCTGATGAAATTTCTGGTAAATTTAAAACATTATGGGATGATTTTGATATTACATATGATAAGTTTATAAGAACAACGGATACAGAACACAAACTTGGAGTTCAAAAAGCTTTTGAAACTATGTACAATAAAGGTGATATTTATAAAGGAGAATATGAAGGTTTTTATTGTGTATCTTGTGAGACATTCTTTACTGAAAAACAACTTGTTGATGAACAATTTTGTCCTGACTGTGGAAGAGCAACTTCAATAGTGAAAGAAGAGAGTTATTTCTTTAAATTATCTGCATATGAAGATAAATTAATCAAATGGTATGAAGAAAATGAAGACTGTATCCTACCAAGATCTAAGAAAAATGAAATTACAAATTTTGTAAAAGGTGGATTAAGAGATTTATCAATTTCAAGAACTTCTTTTGATTGGGGTGTTAAGTTACCAGAATCTATGAATGAACCAAGACATGTTATGTATGTTTGGTTAGATGCTTTAATGAACTATATTACAGCACTGGGATACGGAACAGATGATAAAAACATGAATTTCTGGCCGGCAAGTGTACACTTAGTTGGAAAAGATATTTTAAGATTCCATGCTATTTATTGGCCAGCATTTTTAATGTCTTTAGAATTACCTCTTCCAAAACATATAGCAGCTCATGGATGGTGGACAAGAGATGGTGAAAAAATGTCTAAATCAAAAGGAAATGTTGTAGATCCAAAAGCTGTTGCTGATGCCTATGGTTTAGATGCATTTAGATACTTTATGTTAAGAGAAGTTCCTTTTGGTCAAGATGGTGATTTCTCACAAAAAGCTTTAATTGATAGAATTAATTCAGATTTAGGAAACGATTTAGGAAATTTATTAAATAGAATTTCTGGAATGAGTGGAAAATATTTTGATTACAAAGTAAGCTCGAAAGATGTAGAAAAGTTTCATGTAAAAGAACTTGGAGAAATCAATGCAATTTTAGAAAATGTTGAAGCTTACATTTTTAATATGCAAATAAATAGATATTTAGAAGATATATGGAAAGTATTAACAATTGCAAATAAAGCAATTAATGACTATGAACCATGGAATTTAATGAAAGATGGGAAAACTGATGAAGCAATGGCATTAGTTGCATTAATCACAAATATCATGGCTAAAGTTGCCCTACTTTTAGATTCTGTAATGCCTGAAAAAATAGCAAAAATTGCTGAATCATTAGGTATGAAAATAGATACAGCATCATATAACTCTTTAATAAAAAATAAAGCTTTATTAGAAGATACAGTTATTACAAAAGTTGAACAATTATTCCCAAGAATTGAAGAAGTTTTATTAGAGCAACCAGCATCTTCAGATATATCAAAAACTGAATGTGAAACAAAAAAAGATGATAATAAAGAAACAGTAATTGAAGATGATAACTTAATTACAATTGATCAATTTTTCCAAACAACATTGAAAATAGGAACAATTATTGAAGCAGTTGAAGTTCCAAAATCAGCAAAACTTTTAAAATTACAAGTTGATTTAGGGGAAGGAAGAAATAGACAAATTTTAGCTGGAATCAAAGAGTATTATTCTGCTGAAGAGTTAGTAGGAACACAAGCTTGTGTTGTTGCAAACTTAAAACCAGCAAAATTAATGGGAATGCTAAGTGAAGGTATGTTAATGGCTGCTCGTGATGAAAATGGTTTATCATTAATCAGACCAGAAGCTCCTAGAAAATCTGGAACAAAAATAAGCTAGTGCTAATCTCATCTATTTTAGATATTATTGATGGAAGTTTATTAAACTCTCCATCAATCTCTTTTATTTATTCAATCAAAACTAATGTATTAAAAGTAAAAGAAGGTGATTTATTTATTGCAAAAGATTTAAGTGAAATTGAATTAGCAATTAAAAATGGTGCTTTTGCAATACTTATTGAAATTAATGCACCAATAATTGATAATGAAATAGCTTGGATAAAAGTAAAAAATATAGATCTAAGTATAATAAAACTAATTAGATTTAAATTAGCTGTAAAAAATTTAGATGCATTTTATTGTGATAAAATTACTTATGATTTATTAAAAATCTATTCAACAAGTTTTACAAGAAATATTAGATTAATACCAAGTAAATTAGAAAATGTATTTAAATACATAGATGAAATTGATGATAATGATATTCTGGTTTCTTCAGATAAAGAAGTTTTAGATAAAATCTATCCTAATAATAAAAACTTTGATTCTCTTAATAAATTAAGTACTATTGAAAATTTAATTGAACATTCATTGTTTGAAACTTCATTTTCTTATGAAAATATATTTTTCCCAAGACTAAAACTTTCAAGCTTATATATTTCAAAATTTTTAACACTTTATAGTTTTTCAAATCAAAGTTTAGATCTTAGTAAATTAAAATCATTTTATAATTTTAAACCACTATTCATAGATAGAAATTTAGATTTAGTTGAGTTTGGTAAAAGTGATAAGTTTATTATTTGTCAAAATAATAAAGATTTATATGAAAATGAAATTTCATATATTAAGAAAAAATACAAATATGCAAAAACTATTTTTATAAGCACTTATTATATTGATTATCTGAGCCAAGAAGAACAGCTGATTATAAATGACTTAGAAGAATTAAAACCTATATTAAGAAAACTTAAATTTAATGCAGTTTATATTATAGGTTTCAATTATAAAGAAATTTATGAATATCTTATAAAATCTGAAGAAACATTAACTCTTTTTTAAAACTAATATACCATTCCAAAAGAGCTAATTACTTTTCCTAAAATTTCTAAATCATTTTTATTTAAAACCTGTAATGGATAATCTTTATTATCAGAGATAATATCGAGTTTTCCATCTACTCTTCTTTGAATTCTTTTTACAAATAAACCATGTGTTGTGGTAAATGCATAAATTCCATCTCTTGAAGCATCATTTTTCGTTTTATCAATGAATATTATATTATCACTATTAAGTGTAGGTTCCATAGAATCGCCTATTACATTTATTGCATCAATATTTTTAAGGTTCTCTTTTCCACCTAGCATATTTATAAAATATGGTGGCAATGCTAAAGATTCATAATCTTCATTTGCTTCATAAGCACCCCCACCTGCACTAACAGATACTGATGGATAATATTTTATCCAATATTTATCAGTACTATCAACAAGTGAGTCTGGATTTTGATCATATAAAAGCCAATTTATTGATATTTTCTTTTTTGCACAAAAATTTAATATATTAGAAAATGGAATTTTTCCTCTATTTTTCATTGTTGCAAAATTTGCTTGACTCAATTCAAGAGAATTTGCCACATCTTTATCAAATACTTTTCCATACTTTCCATCTGCACTTAGAATATCTTTTAATTTTTCAATGATTTCATCAACTATTAACATAATATCTCCTTTTGAAGTAAATATATTTAATTATATTACAAAATGAAATATTTTTCAAGTATTTTTAAAATATGTTATATAATTTGGGATATTTTTTAAAAAAGGATACATTTTGGCAAAGAAAATAATTAAAACTAAAAATGGTGTTATGAAAATTTTAAAAAGAATCGACGTTTTTATTTATGAATTTGGCGATAAAATTTTATAAATAAAAAATAATTTATAAAATTTGTAAATTTACAAAAATCAAATACAAATATAAATGTTACTAAAGCAACTTTTATATATTATTACATTGATAATTACAGCTTGTAATCATTTGGAGAATAATATGGAAATAAACTTAATCGCAGAATCAGTAAAGTTCATGTTCTTAGGGATGGGTGTAGTATTTGCATTCCTAACAATAATGATATTTGTATTAAAAGCACAAGGGGCAATCTTAACAAAATATTTTCCAGTAGAGAATAAAGTAGTAAATAATGTACCTTCAAGAAATACAAGTGAAAAAACAGATAACGCAAAAATAGCAGCAGTAATTGCAGCTGTACAACATCATAAAAATCTAAAGGGTTAAATTATATGTCTAAAAAATATATAGATATCATGGACACAACTTTTAGAGATGGATTCCAATCTGTCTTTGGAGGAAGAGTTTTAATGAATGATTTCTTTCCAGCTGTAGAAGCTGCAAAAGAAGCCGGTATAACTCACTTTGAGTTTGGTGGAGGAGCAAGATTCCAATCGCTGTTCTTCTATCTACAAGAAAATGCATTTGAAATGATGGACAAATTTAGGGAAATCGTAGGCCCAGATGCAAACCTTCAAACACTAGCACGAGGTATCAACACAGTTATGCTTGATACTGGATCTAGAGAATTAATCGACTTACACGCAAAAATGTTCGCAAAACATGGAACAACAACTATTCGTAACTTTGATGCTTTAAATGATGTCCAAAACCTTGAATACTCAGCTGAATGTATTAAAAAATATGGATTAAATCATGAAGTTGTTGTAACGTTAATGGATTTACCTCCAGGTTGCTTTGGTGCTCATGATGTTGCATTTTATGAAAAAACTCTAAGACAAATCCTTGATAGTGGATTGCCTTATGACTCAATTTGTTTTAAAGATGCTTCAGGAACAAGCTCTCCTCAAAAAATCTATGAAACAATTGCTATGGCTAGAAATCTAGTTGGGGCTGATACTCATATCAGACTTCATACCCATGAAACAGCTGGTGTTTCAGTTGCTTGTTATTTAGCTGCACTTGATGCAGGTGCTGATGGTATTGATTTAGCTGCTTCTCCTGTAAGTGGTGGAACTTCTCAACCTGATATCCTAACTATGTTACATGCTGTAAAAGGTAAAAACTATGATTTAGGTGGATTAGAAATTGAAAAAGTTCTAAAATACCAAGAAACATTAAAACACTGTTTAAAAGATTACTTTATCCCACCAGAAGCAACTCAAGTATCTCCTTTAATTCCTTTCTCACCAATGCCAGGTGGAGCATTAACTGCTAATACTCAAATGATGAGAGATAATGGAACTTTAGATAAATTTCCAGAAGTTATTAAAGCTATGAGAGAAGTTGTTGAAAGAGGTGGATATGGTACATCAGTAACTCCAGTTTCTCAATTTTATTGGCAACAAGCATATGCAAATGTAATGTTTGGTCCTTGGAAACAAATAGCTCCAGGTTATGGGAAAATGGTTTTAGGTTACTTTGGTAAAACTCCAGTTCCTGCTGATCCTGAAATTATTGCACTTGCAGCTGAAAAATTAAAATTAGATCCAACTAGTGAAAATCCTTTAGATATCGCTGATAGAGATGAAAAGAAAAAAATCTCTGTTTGGAAACAAAGATTAGAAATTGAAGGTATAGAAGCTAGTGAAGAAAATATATTTATTGCTGCTGCTTGTGATGAAAAAGGAATTGCATTCTTAAAAGGTGAATCACCTTTAAATGTTAGAAAAAATGATAATGTTTGTGATAATGATAAAGATTGTACTTTAGGAGAAAAGAAAATGAATAATGCAAGTGGAAATTATACAGTTGTAGTTGATGGTCAAAAATTTAATGTAACAATAGCTGAAGGTAATGCAGATATACAAGTAACTCCTGTTTCTAATACATCAGCTCCTGCTGCTGTAAGTTCAACTCCAGCTGCTTCTTCATCTACAGGTGGAACAGAAGTACCAGCAGCTGTTAATGGTGCTGTTTGGAAAATCTTAGTTAAAGAAGGTGATATGGTTGAAAAAGATCAACAAATTATGATTCTTGAAGCTATGAAAATGGAAATAGATATTAATGCTCCAGTTGCTGGAAAAATTACTAAGATTTTAGTAAATAATACTCAATCTGTAGAAGAAGGACAAACATTAGCCATTATTGGTTAATGTTGAAAGAATCAATGAAAAAAAATATATTAATTTCTTTTTTTCTTCTATTTGCTTTTTTAGCAACAAATAGCTTTGCGTCTACAGCTGTTAGTGCTGAAGTAAATAATGGTGAACCAAAAGAGTATCATTCAAAAACTATGGGTGAATTAGTAGAATCTTTTTATGCAACAACTGGTATTAAAGCATTATTGCAACCCCAAAGTGGTGTATTAGATTCTCATGGTAATGAAATGTCTTTCTTTGCACAAGGTGCAGGAAGAATTATTATGATAATAATCTGTTTTTTATTGTTTTATTTAGCAATTAAAAAAGGATTTGAACCATTACTATTAATTCCAATTGGATTTGGTGGATTATTAGCAAATATACCAATTGCTAATATGGCAGGACCTACTGGAATGTTAGGGATTATCTATGATATGGGTATTACTAATCAATTCTTCCCCTTATTAATATTTATGGGTGTTGGAGCTATGACAGACTTTGGTCCATTATTAGCTAATCCTAAAACTGCACTTCTAGGTGGTGCTGCACAGTTTGGTATTTTCGGATCTTTAGTTGGAGCTGTTGTACTTTCACAATATTTCCCAGGGATTGATTTTACACTAGAACAAGCTGCTGCTATTTCTATTATTGGTGGAGCTGATGGACCTACGTCTATTTTTATAGCTTCAAGATTAGCACCTGAATTATTAGGAGCAATTGCAGTTGCTGCATATTCATATATGGCATTAGTACCAATAATTCAGCCGCCAATTATGAGAGCATTAACTACAATGAATGAAAGAAAAATTAAGATGCCAACTTCTAGAAAGGTATCAAAATTAGAGAAAATTGTATTTCCATTAGTAGTATTAACTTTAACTATTTTAATACTTCCAGATGCAGCACCATTAATTGGAGCATTATGTTTTGGAAATTTTGCAAAAGAATCAGGAGTTGTTGATAGACTTTCTGATACAATGCAAAATGCATTAATCAATGTTGTAACTATCTTCTTAGGATTAGGTGTTGGTTCAAAACTAGCATCTGAACAATTCTTAGTAGCAGAGACAATGGGAATTATGATCATAGGTCTTTTAGCATTTAGTGCAGGTACTGCAATGGGTGTAATAATGGCTAAGTTAATGAATTTAGTTAGCTCAAAAGATAATCAGATAAATCCTTTGATTGGAGCAGCAGGAGTGTCAGCTGTGCCAATGGCGGCAAGGGTAGTAAGTAAAGAAGGTCAACTTTATGACAAATCGAACATTTTATTAATGCACGCGATGGGTCCTAATGTTGCTGGGGTTATTGGTTCAGCAGTCGCTGCTGGTGTACTTTTATCGATATTTAAATAA
>JAHIWE010000049.1 GCA_018816105.1 bacterium
GAGATACATCAAAATATAGTGTTTCAAAGTTTGAAAAATCAATTTTATATAATAATCAATCAACATATATTTACAGTAGTGCAATTAGATCTTTAAAAGATGAAAGAATAATCACAGGAGGAATTGCAGTTGTATTTGATTCAACTCCACAATTTCATGCAATGTTAGATGAAACACTTCCTTCATCAACAGGAGATAAAGCAGTATTTGCATTATTTACAAATAAAGATAAACAAATAATATCTTCTACAAATGAAGATTTTCAAGTTGATTCATATTTAGATATTGATGATTCTTTTTTCAAACTAAAAAATGCACAAAGTTCTAGTAAAATAATTGAATTTGATAATAAATATTATGCAATCGCAGCAAAATGTTCAAACGGATATAGAGAGTATAAAAGTAGGGTAGATGACTATAAAAATGATGTTTTATGTTTTGTTTTTATATATATTGGAAGTATAGATTGTTATACTTTTTTAGATAATTCAACATCAAAATTTTTAAATACTACAAAAACAAAATTTACTCCAACAAGTGTAGAGTTAGCTACTTTTTATCTGGGTAAAAAACTATTAGCTGTAAATGCTAAAAATGTAATAGAATCAATAGGAATTGAAGAGTTACAAACCTCAATTGATATGGATAAAACAAATCATTTTAAAGGAATGGTTTTATATAAAGACAAATTAATAGCAGTTTTAGATATTAGAGATTTTGTAAATGAAGAGATTACAAATGAAAAACTAACAAATGTAATTTTGATTGAATATGATAAAGACAATATTGAACATTGTGTTGGAATTTTAGTATCTTCATTAGAAACTGTAAGTGTTGTTGAAGAAAAAATAATTCAACATATACAAAATCACTTTTTAGGAACAGGAACTTTAGTTGAAAGTTTAGTTGATATAAAAGATGCTGATGAATCAAAAGTTGCTATGCTTTTGGATATTAAAAAAATTGATGAAAAATTAACAAAAAGAATTTAGTTTTTATGGCAGGTGTTAAAATAGATTAGGGCACAATACGAAAAAACTAATATATTTTAAAAGAAGAATAAAAAATGAGTAATATTAATAAACCAAATAGATTTTTACCTACAACATTAGAAGAGATGCATGAGAGAGGTTGGTACGAACTAGACGTAGTTCTAATCACTGGAGATGCATATATAGATTCCCCTTTTATGGGAATTGCTGTTGTTGGAAGAATCTTAGAAGACATGGGTCTTCGAGTTGGAATTATAGGCCAACCAGATGTAAATAGTGATGTTGATGTATCAAGAATGGGTGAGCCTAAACTTTTTTGGGGAGTAAGTGGTGGAAGTATTGATTCAATGGTTTCAAACTACACAGCAACTAAAAGATTTAGAAGTACAGATGATTATACTCCAGGTGGGAAAAATGACAAAAGACCAGATCGTGCAACACTTGTATATACAAATCTAATAAGAAGATATTTTAAAGGAACTGTTCCTATTGTTTTAGGTGGAATTGAAGCGAGTTTAAGAAGACTTACACACTATGATTATTGGTCTGACAAGCTTAGAAAACCAATATTATTTGATACAAAAGCTGATTATATGGTTTATGGTATGGGTGAGCAAGCAATTATTGATTTAGGAAATACACTAAAAGCAGGTGGTGATCCAAGAACTATAAGAGGACTTTGTTATATTTCAAAAGAAGCACCAACTGAAGAGAATTTTTTAGAAATTCCTTCACATGCTGAGTGCTTAAAAGATAAAGAAAAATATATAGATTTATTTAAAGCTTTTTATGATAATAATGACCCCATTTATTCAAAAGGTTTATACCAAGAAGTTGATGGAAGATATTTAGTACAAAATCCACCTAGCCGTCATATGGAAGAAGAAGAGATGGATAAAATTGCATCTTATCCATATCAAAGAGATGCTCATCCATATAATGCAAAAGATGGAAAAGTTAAGTGTCTTGAAACTATTAAATTTTCTATTATGACACATCATGGATGTTGGGGAGAGTGTAACTTCTGCGCAATTGCTGCACATCAAGGAAGAACAATTAGAACAAGAAGTGAAGAAAATATTTTAAAAGAAGCAAAACATTTTACAACACTAAAAGATTTCAAAGGAATCATTTCTGATGTTGGTGGACCAACTGCAAATATGTACGGATATGAGTGTGTTAAAAAAGAAAAACTTGGAACTTGTATTGAAAACAAAAGATGTGTAGATGCCCACAGACTTTGTAAAACTATGAAAGTAGATCACAGTAGAAACATACAATTACTAAAAGATATAAGAGCAATTCCTGGAATCAAAAAAGCATTTGTGGCTTCAGGTGTACGATATGATTTAATTACAGCTGATAAAAAACATGGATATGAGTATTTAAAAGAGATGGTAGATCATCATATTTCAGGTCAAATGAAAGTGGCTCCTGAACATACAAACGATGAAGTACTTCATCATATGGGAAAACCAGGGAAACAAACACTTATTGATTTTAAAGCTATGTATGATAGGCTTAATAAAGAATCAGGAAAGAAACAGTTTTTAACATATTATTTAATTGCAGCACATCCAGGGTGTGAAGAAAAACATATGCATGAGTTAAAACAGTTTACAACTCATGAATTAAAAATGAATCCAGAACAAGCTCAAGTATTTACACCAACTCCTGGCACTTACTCAGCTGTTATGTATTACACAGAATTAGATCCATTTACAAAGAAAAAAATCTTTGTTGAAAAAGATCAAAGAAGAAAAGAAAAACAAAAAGAGATTGTTGTTGCAAAAAATCAGTTTGCATGTAAAAGTAAAAAAAGTAGCTCTAGTGCTGGAATGCAAGGTTAAATAATTTTAAATAATTGCTAGTTAAAAAAAAGGACAACTATTAAAAATAGTTGCCCTTTTATCTTTTGTAAAAAAGATTTACGAAAGAGCGCTTAACATATCCGCTGTAACATCAGAAACATCTTTTGTTCCATCAAGTTCTACGAATACTCCCATTTTTGTATAAAAATCAATAAGTGGTGCAGTTTGTTCATGATATGCGTTTAGTCTGCTTATTACAGTTTCTGCATTATCATCTTTTCTAATGATTAATTCACCATCACAATAGTCACAATTAGACTCTTTTTTAGATGGATTAAATTCTACGTGAAAAGAAGCTCCGCATTTAGAACATACTCTTCTTCCTGTAATTCTTCCAACGATTAATTCATCTGGAACATTTAAAGAAATTACTTTATCTAATGAAATATTCATATTTGACATTAATTCACTTAAAGCCTCTGCTTGAGCTAGAGTTCTTGGAAAACCATCAAGAATAAAACCATCTTTACAGTCAGCCTCTGCAAGTCTGTCTTTAATAATACCAATGATAGTTGAATCAGGAACTAATTTCCCTGCATCCATAAAATTTTTTGCTTCCATTCCCATATCTGTTTTATCAGCAATAGCAGCTCTTAAAATATCTCCAGTTGAGATTTGTGGAATATTGTACTTCTCAATTAAAAACTTTGCTTGTGTCCCTTTACCAGCACCTGGTGCTCCAAATAGCATTAAATTCATATGTCATTTCCTTAGTTTTTTCGTATTGTATAAAAAAAGCTTTTAATAACACATAAGGTTTTAATAGTACATAAGGAATTTAAATGATTTTTGATACAATGGTACCTCAAAATTCAACTAAGGGCATAAATGAAAAAATTATTTTTAATTATTGGAGCACCTGGAAGCGGTAAAACTACGGATGCGGAACTAATAGCAGCAAAACATGATAATATCACTCATTATTCAACTGGAGATATGTTTAGAGCTGAGGTTTCAAGCGGTAGTAAAAGAGGTGCGATAATTGATACTTATATAAGTGCTGGAAATATCGTACCAATTGATATTGCAATTGAGACAATTTTAACAGCTATTAAAAAAGCATCAACTGATATTGTAATTATTGATGGATATCCACGAAGTGTTGAACAAATGCTTGAATTAGACAAATACTTAGATAAAGAAAATGAAGTTGAACTTGTAAATGTTATTGAAATTGAAGTGTCACAAGAAACTGCTTTTTTAAGAGTTCTAGGACGTGCAGCAGATGCTGATGTAGCAAGAGTTGATGACAATGAAAAAGTGTTTTTAAATAGAATGAAATTATTCACAGAACCTCTTGAAGAAATCAAAGCATTTTATACTGAGAAAAACTTATTAAAAGTAATCAGTGGTGAGGGAACAATTGAGCAAATAGTTTCTCAAATGGATGCATTCGTACAATCAAAAATCTAATTTATACAAAAGGGAAAAATAATAATGAATGAGAAAAAAGTAAATTTTTATAGTGTTATTATTGGAACCGAACTTTTAAATGGGCGTCGACAAGATGCTCATTTTTCTTTTTTAAATAGTCAGTTATTACAAAGAGGATGGGAACATAAAGCTTCTTTTGTAATAGCTGATGACCCTAAGCTTATGTTTGATATTTTTAATCTTATAAAAGGTGACCCCAATTCTGTAATGTTCTGTTTTGGTGGAATTGGAGCAACTCCTGATGATTATACAAGAGTTGTAGCAGGAAAAGTTTTTACAAATGCAAATATGGAATTTCATGAAGAAGCAAAAAATAGAATCATAAATCAATTTGGGCAAGAAGCTTACCCTCACAGAATAAATATGGCATATCTGCCAATAAATGCAAAACTTCTAACAAATGTAGTAAATAATGTAGCAGGGTTTTACCTAGAAGATAGATTTTTCTTCACACCTGGATTTCCTTCTATGAGCCAAGCAATGGTTATAGAAGCCCTTGATACACTATATCCAAAATCAAATATAAAAAAATATCGAAAAGTAATGACAATAAACGCAAGTGAAAATGATTTGATAGATACTATGAAAAAAATTCCTGAAAATATCGAGCTTTCATCGTTGCCTAAAATCATAGGAGATAAAAGAAAAGTTGTGATTTCTTTGGCTGGATATGATGAAGATGAGGTTGAAAAGTATTTTGAGTTTTTTGTAGATTATTGTGTGGAGTTTGAGAAAGAGTTTGTTTTAGAGGATGTGAGTTTTTAAAAAATAAAAAATTAGTATTATTCTGATTAGGTATTATTTTATTTAAAACTATTACAAAATTAATTATTAAAATTAGATAAGGAAAATTGTAAAATGGACTTTGAAAGTATAAAATTAGAAGAATCAAAAAAAAGAGCTAACTATATAAAAGAATTATTTGCACAAAACAAATTTAAGTTAAATGAATCATCTCATTTAGGAAAGTTACTTAAAACAGTTGAAAATAGTGAACTAGGAAAAGTAAAATCATTAGAACTATTTGATATTCTTGACATAAATAGAGTATATGAAGCTTTGGTAGTATTTGAAACAATAGGGATTGAAAAAACTATTTTAAGTAGAATTAGAAAAGGTAAATTAGATTTTAATGATTCTTCAGATGATGATGGTAAAAATATTTTATTTGAATTAGAAATAGCAGCATCTTTTTTAAAAAAAGGAATACTTGTAAAATTTGAGGAACCTGATCTAATTGTAGAATTATTAGGAAAAAAAATTGGTATAGCATGTAAAAAAATAAATTCTATTAAAAGAATTCAACAAGCACTTAGTAAAGGTGCAAAACAAAATAAAGAACAGAATGTTGATTATGCTATTGTCGCTTTAAACATAGATAATTATCATCCTATTGGGCATTTGTTAGAAAAAAAAACTAGGAATGAGGCTTTAGATTTTATTCACGAAAGAAACAAAAATCTTTATTTCGAACAAAAGAAGGAATTTGATAAATACTTGAATAATGGTCGTTTACAATCAGTCTTTATAGATTCGAGAATAAAAACAGATATACTAAATGAAGTACCAAGATTTAATAATTTAACGATGACAACTGGAATACAAACAGAAGAAAATAGACTTATTAATGAAAAAATAAAAGAAATATTAGGAAATTAATCTAAATCTTTTATTATTAATATAGTAGTTTCGAGTAACTCATTTGCATCTTTTTTACAAATAGCAAAAATCACTTCTGCATCTAAATCAAAATAGTGATGAGATAAAATATCTCTAATTCCTTTTACATTTTTCCATGGAATATTTGGATAGTTTTTTAAAAGTTCACTATTTGATAATTTATCAATATTTTTAAAACCCTCTCCAATAGCTACTAATCTCATAGCAATACTATCAAGTTTTTCAAGTCCATTTTCATCTTCTAAAAAATCATCACTTGAATTAATATTTTTTACTCTTTTTTGAATTAGTTCTAAAGAGTATTTGATATCTTCAAGTGTAGAGAGAATCATCTCTTTTTGTTCATTATGCATATATTAAATCTTTTTGAATCATTTTTAAGAAAATTGGTTTAATATTTTTATGTTCTCTAATAAGATCTACTTTTCTATCTAAATCATTTTCTATTTGCTCTTTAATAGCTACCATATCAAATAATGATGGCTTCATTTTTACAAAAATATCTATATCACTATTTTCAGTTGCTTCATCTCTTGCATAACTTCCAAATAGTCCTATTTGTTCAACATTATATTTATTTTTGAATTCAGAATAATGCTCTTTTAAATAATTCAAGATATTTGTTTTATCAATTGGTTTTGACATTGTTATATCTCCTTTAAAATTTATTCTACAAGATTATATCATAAAATATTTTATGATTTTTTTATTAGTTATTTAACTGGCTCATTATAATCCCCAATTTTCCAGCCATCATCTTTCGTATATTTGCCTAAGTTATAATCTTTCCAAACTTTAACACAAAGTTTATTGCCTTTTTTATACTGATCTTTTGCAAAAACATGTGCTCTTCCAAAATTTGGGAAAACTCCTGAACCTGATGCGTACATATATGCTATATAACAGTTTGCATCATACTCTTTTTGTTTTGATGATAGTTTAAAATAGTATAGAGCTTTTTCATAATCTTTTTCAACAACTTCACCCAATAGAAGAAATCTTCCTATCATTAATTGTGATTTTGCATGATTCTTATCTGAAGCGTCAAGGAAAGTATTGTATGCTTTTTTTGGATTATAGTATTTTGTTTTTTGTGAAAGATAAATTTTCCCAAGAACATAAGTAGACTCTAGATTTCCTAAATCTGATGCTTTTTGAAAATATTCAAAAGCTTGATTTAGATTTTCAGCTATGCCATCACCTTTTAAATATATAAGTCCTAATTCATGAAGTGCTTTTGGGTCATTTTTTTTAGCTAACTCTTTATAGGCACTTAGCGCTTTCATTGTTCCTTGCACTTGTTTTATTGTGTAAACCTCTTCAAATGTCATAGCATTTATTATACTTATGAAGAAGAACAATGAAAGAATTATTTTCATACTATCTCTTTTTTTATATTTGGGCTTAATGTTGTTGTGATTTCATAAGTGATTGTATCATGAATTTTTGCCAAAGTATTCACATCCTCAAATATACAAACATTTTCATCGTCTGTGTTTAGAGATAGGTTATCCATTGAAACTCTTCCAAGTACTTTATATCCTTTAGGAGTTGTATATTCACATCTTTCATTTAATCTTAAAAATCCATCTCCATATCCAATATCATATGTAGAAACAGTTATATCTTCACATGCTGTATATGTTCCTCCATAACCAACACTTTGACCTTTTTTTAAAACTCTTGTTGAAAGTTTTTGCGCCCAAAGTGATAAAACAGGTTTTAGTTTTGGAAATTTAAAAACGTTTGCATTATCTAAATATCCATAAGATGCAATTCCAACTCTAGCCATGTCTTCATCGAAATTTGTATGTCTAAATAAGGCTGCTGAATTGCATGAATGAAAGGCTGGAAGTGGTAATAAAAGTTGTTCACATATTCTTTTCACATCCTCTTTAACCCTAGAAAAAACGGTGTTTTGCCAGAAAAAATCAGTTGATAATTCATCTGCACTTTTATGGTGTGTGAAAACACCTGTGATGTGAATATCTTTCTTGTAAAGCCCTAAAATAGCCTCTTCTAGCTCTTGTGGAGATATTCCATTTCGATGCATTCCTGTATCTACTTTGATATGAACATTACAATTTTTTGGTAAATTATCTATTTGTTTAAGTGAGTTTAATGCTATGTGAAAAGTATGTGAATAAGTGTGAAAAGTTTTTTCTGCAAGTATTAAAATATAATCAAATAACTTTTCAATTATTAATGCTTCATTGAGTGTTTTTACAACTGCTTTTTTTATTCCAAATTCACTAGCCATTGTTGCAATTTCTAAAATTCCATGACCATAGGCATTGTCTTTTAAAACAATCGCTACTTTATCTTTTGATTTTGTATGTTCAGAAATAACACCTAAGTTGTAAAATAAATTTTCTTTATTTAATAAGATTTTTGCCAAAATTAATCCTTTGGAGTCGTAAAATAATTTGTTAATGTGATAGCATCTTTTTCATTTAAAACGTTTTGTAATTCTTCAATAGAAGCATTTTTGATTTTTTCAAATTCACCAAAATATAAAAGAAGTTTTTTGATTTTTGCTTCTCCTATACCTTTGATTTGTAATAGTGATATTTGTTTATCTTCTGCTCTTTTTTGTTTTTTATGAAAGTTAATTACAAATCTATGAGCTTCATCACGCTGTCTTTGAACAAACTGTAATCTTTTGTCACTTGTAGATAATTTGAAGTTTTTAAACTCTTTATTTTTATCCCTATAATGAACAATATCTTTTGCAGCTCCTTTAGCTCTATGAGCTTTGGCATCTACTTTTTCTTTTGCGATTGCAATTATATCAAGATTCATTCCAACTGATTGAATAATATCATAGGCTAGTTTTAGAAGTGTTTCTCCTCCATCTATTATCCATAAATCAGGAGCTGGATTTTTTTCAAAATTTTCAACCCTTCTTATTAACATTTCTCTCATTTGAGAGTATTCATCTTTTGATTCTAAGTTATAGTGTCTAAAGGCTTTTTTATCAAAAGCATTTAACTCTTCACTCCATACAACCATGGCTCCAACTGTTGCTTGTCCCATCATATGCGAGTTATCATAACTTTCTATTAAATATGGAAGAGTTTGTAGTCCGAACAACTCTTTTAACTCTTCATATATAGTTGTTTGATTTTTACTAGAATCAATTCTTAAAAGCTCTTCACAGTTATTAATAGCTATTTGAACAATATCTTTTTTCTTATCTTTTTTAGGGTTTAAAATTTTTATTTTTTTATTAAATCTTGTTTGTAAAAAATCTTCTAATTCTATAATCTCAACAGCTTCAAGTTCAATGGCTATTAATACCTCTTTTGGTAAAAGTGGGATTTCATTATTATAGTAGTTAATAATAGCTCTTTTATAAGCCTCATTATAGTCAAAATCAAAATTCTCATCAAAGTTATTCACTTTTAGAAAATCGTGTGAAGAAGATGCTAGTTTCCCATCTCTTAAGAACATTCTCACAACGACAGCTTTTTTATTTGAGGCACTTATTGCAAAAATATCTATATCTTCATTTGTTGCTAAATCTATTCCTGATTTTATTTGAGATTTTTCTATTGTTTTTATTCTATCTCTTAAATTCATAGCCTCTTCAAATCTAAAATCATTTGAGTATTGAATCATACGTTCATTTAGTTTTGTAATTAGTTTTGATTTATTATAGATATATTCAAGGGCATTTTCCACTATTTTTGAATACTCTTCTTTTGAAATCTTATTTTCGCATGGAGCTAGGCATTTTTGTATTTGATGGAATAAACATGCAGTTTTTCCTTTTACACATGATTTTTTTTGAACCAAAGGAACTATTTCATAAATACTATCAAGCATATCTTTGGCACCCGTTGAATATGGTCCAAAGTATTTGATATTTTTGCCCTTATGAATTTTTCTAGTGATTTCAAGTCTTGGAAAATCTTCATTATAATCAATTACAATATATGGATATGTTTTATCGTCTCTTAGTAAAATATTGTATTTTGGTTTTAGTTGTTTGATTAAAGAGTTTTCTAAAATCAAAGCATCATGTTCATTTGGTACTACTATCCATTCACAACTTACAACTTCAGAAATCATTTTGTAAATACGAGGGCCTAATTTATCAGCAGGTAATAGTTTTGGAGTAAATTTAAAATAAGATTTAACTCTATTTTTAAGTACTTTTGCTTTTCCTATATATAATAAATGCCCATCTTTATCAAAGTATTGATAAACACCAGCATCATTGGGAAGTTGTTTGAGTTTTTCTAGTAGATTCATTTTGAAATAATACCCGAAAGTGTTTAAAATATTTTAAAATTTATAGTGGATAGAATCTAAACACAGAAAACTTCTTCTTTATTAATAATAAGACTAGAATGAATTTTAGTTTAAAGGATAAAAAATGAAAGTAATAGAACTTAATAGGGAAGAATATTTAATCTCAGTAAAAAAAATAGCAGATTTTAAAAGTTTATGCTTTTCTAAAGAAGCCCTTGAATGGTGGGATAATTATTATAGTTGGGAGAAATTTCCTCCCTTATGTTTGTTAGATGACAAAGAAAAGCATGTTTGTTATTTATTTTATAATATTTCTAATGATAATGAGTATTTAACAATCCATAATTTATTAACACCAAATACACATAGAAGTTATGGTTATGCATATAAACTTTTAAAATATTTATTTAGTCATGTATCAAACAATAAAATAAGAAGATTCAAAATGAATTGTGTAAGCTCTTCTTTGGATTTTTATAATAAATTAGGATTAGAGTATTGGGGAATAAATGATTTATCACAATATTACTGTGATTATAAAATGCCTCTTTTAGATATTAGTGAAATCCCTCAAATTGTAAAAGATTCAAATTTGAGTGAAATAAGTGATGAAAGAATTATGCAAATTTATGAAAAACTTAAAAACAATAGTAGAAAAGTTGAAGAAAAAATGGCTGATAAATTTGAAGAATTAAAAGAAAAACTAGAAGGGAAATATCATTTTGATCTACTTTGTGCAAGAGTAAGAGAAATTAACTAGTTAATAACAGTATTATTCCTATTTAATTCTTTTGCAGTATATAAGGCCTTATCAGCTCTTAAAATAATTGAATCTAATTTATTATCATCTTTTTTCATTTGACTAATACCTAAACTGATAGTTACTTTAATTTTTATATCATTATTCTCATAAGTTAGTTTTTCTATATGTGTTCTTATTTTTTCAGCAAATACAAATGCCTTCTCTTCATTCATATTATTTAATAATATTGTAAATTCTTCTCCTCCCATTCTTGCTAAAATATCTGATTTTCTTACATAAGTATTTATAGTACTTGCTATTAGTTTTAGTATTTCATCTCCAATATTATGTCCATATGTATCATTTATTTTTTTAAAATGATCAATATCAATACAAATTATTGATAAATCACTTTCTTCTCTTTTTGCTAAATAAAAGTATTTTGAGCCACTTTCAAAAAAATATCTCCTATTTGGAATATTTGTTAAGTAATCAATAGTAGAAATTTCAGTTAATCTTTTATTTGCATCTCTTAATTCTTTTGTTCTTTTATGAACTCTTTTTTCAAGAGTTTTATTTAATTTACGAATATTTAATTCTCTTGCATATATAGAACTTATGGTAAAAGTGATTATTATAATAAAAACTATAGATGTAAAAAAAGTTATAAAATATAAAGCATTAGTTTTTGAATTAGAAATTTCAATATTTTCAATATAATTATCAATTGGTACAGAAACTCTTAATCCCCCAATAATATCACCAACCTTGTAATTTTGCTCAGTATGACAAGATAAGCAAGATGGTTCAACTTTTAATGAACCCATTAAATTATATTTATTATTTTCTATATTTGTATAGAATTTTTTATCTATATTTTTATTTAAATCTTCCAGTGCAGTTTTTTCAAATTTATCTGGAGTATTTGATGGATTTATTGGATTTAAGCTTGTGATTTTAAAATAGAAATTCTCATTTTTATTTGATATTTCTGATAATTGTCTAGTCATCCAAGCAGGGTTTATTTTTATTAGAAGTTCATTTTCTTTGGTGTAAGTATGATTATCATGAAGATATGGATTTGGTTCGATTCCTTCATGTGCTTTAACATAAATAGCACCATGATCAGAACTCCATTTTCTCATGGTTACAATATTATTAAATAAGGTAGAAGCTTGTTGAAAAAGTATTTTTTCTGAAACAACTTGATAATCATTTCTTGAATCGTTAATATATTTTATTATAAAAAGTGTAAAGAAAAAAATAGTAGTAATAGTGAAATATATAAGAAAATTTTTATTTTTCATGGATATCTTTTTATTATTTTTAAGTAAATATTATATCAGAAAAGTAATTTTATAAAAGATGTTTTTGTATATTTATTTAATAAATTATAATTTATTTGCTTTCTCAAACCATAAGTAACATAAATTAGAATATATATTTTTAAAATTGTTTAATTCTTTTTGATTAGAATACTTGTGATTTTTTTTGAAATAATGCTCTAAAAGAACTTGCTCTTTCTTCTTTTTTAGCTTAAATTCAATACAAATTGATGCTAAATCAAAAAATCTATTATTTATTCCTGCATATTCCCAATCAATAATTTTTATATTATTTTTTTGAAAAAGTATATTTTTTGGGTTTAAATCATGATGTGTTAGAACAAAATCTTTTTTGTTTTTTCTTATTTTGTTTAAAATTTTGAGAGATTCTTTTATTATTTTTTTACTTTTATCATCTTTTAGTATTTTTGCATAGTTTAATAAGTCACTTTTTAAATTATAAGGATTTTCTTTTATTTTAAATTTATGATACTTTTTTACTTTTGAAATGAGTTTTTTTATATCTTTATTTCTTAGTTTTGTTTTATGAGTTCCTTTTACGTATTCATAAATTATTAAATCATCATTTAAGAAAATAGGTTTTGAAGCTATATTTTTTTTGTAAGCTTTTTTTTGTATTTCATACTCAAATTTACGGCTTATATTTACACTATCATTTGATTTGAAAACTCTTACTATGTATGATTTTTTTGAGGTTTTTAAAAGATAATTTATATTATTAAAGCCTTGATTTTCTAATTTTTCAAGGCCTAATAATTCTTCATCAAATAGGTTTAAACTATGTATAAATTCA
>JAHIWE010000050.1 GCA_018816105.1 bacterium
ATTTTTTCTAACATATGTAAAAATTTTTGGCATATTAAATCCTTTTACAGAAAGTATATTAAATAATATTTTATTCTACAAATTGTTTAAATGTTAAATATATTATTTATACAATATGTTATCATTCATATGATTAATTTCAACTTATAAATAGATATTTTTTATATGAATTATTAGGCTGATTGAATTAAAAGTTTTTTTTTGCTATTATCATTTTACATATACTAAAAGTAAAGGTTTCTATTGAAAATTACTGTAGCTATTTCAGGGGCTAGTGGCTCTAATCTTGGGGTAAATTTTGTAAAAAAAATACCAAAAGAAATTGAAGTTTTTGTTGTCTTTTCTAAAAGTGCAAAAACTGCATTAAAACTGGAAAATGGCATATCTGCAAATAAATTATTTGAAGAATACAAAAACGTAACTGTTTTTAAAGATTCAAATATAGGAGCAAGCATTGCATCTGGATCCTTTAAAGTAGATAAAATGATAATTCTTCCATGTTCTATGAATACACTTGCAAAATGTGCTGTCGGAATTTCAGACTCTTTAATTACAAGGGCTTTTACTGTGATGTTAAAAGAAAAAAGAGATATTGTACTAGCTCCTCGTGAAATGCCCTTAAATAGTATAGTTTTAGAAAATATGCTAAAACTGTCAAATCTAGGTATTACTATTGCACCTCCTGTTTTAGGATACTATAGTGCACAACAAAGTTTAGTGGATATGGAAAATTTTTTAATTGGTAAATGGTTTGATTTACTAAAAATAGATAATAATTTATATAAAAGATGGGAATAAATATGCCAAATAAAAATGCTATAAATTCGTATAGAAAGGCCATTTATAGTGGTACTTTCGACCCAATTACAAATGGGCATTTAGATATTATAAAAAGAGCTGCAAATATATTTGATGAAGTAATTATTGCAGTTGCAAAAAGTGAACTTAAAAAACCCATGTTTGATCATGATAAAAGGGTTGCTTTTGCACAAGCAGCAGTTGAAGGAATAGATGGTGTTACAGTTTTAGGTTTTGATACTTTACTTGTTGATTTAGCAACAGAGCTTAAAGTAAATACTATTATTAGAGGATTACGTGCTGTTTCTGATTTTGAATTTGAACTTCAAATGGGATATGCAAACTCTTCTATTAATAAAAAAATAGAAACCCTTTATTTAATGCCAACACTTGAAAATGCCTTTGTTTCATCTACAATTGTAAGAGAAATAATAAGATTCAAAGGTAAATTTGAGCATTTAGTTCCACAAAAAGTTGTAGAATGTATGTAGTAATAGAAGGCATTGATACAGCTGGAAAATCAACTCAATTAGATTTATTAAAAAGTAAATATCCAAAAGCTATTTTTACTAAAGAACCAGGTGGAACTGCACTTGGAACAAAACTTAGAGTAATGGCTCTAAATGGTGAAGCAAAATCAAAAATTGCAGAAATGTTTCTTTTTATGGCTGATAGAGCTGAACATATTGAAGAAGTTATAAAGCCCAATAAGAACAATACAATTATCTCTGATAGATCGATTATATCGGGGATTGCTTACTCTACGCAATTAAAAATTGATAAACTAATTGAATTAAATTTAATAGCTACAGATAATACACTTCCTAGCCATGTAATTTTACTTGAATTATCACCTGAAGAGTTAAAATATAGACTATCTCAAAAAGATAATGATTCAATAGAATTAAGAGGAATTGACTATTTAATGAATATTCAAAATAGAATGAAAGAGACCATAAAAAAATTAAATATAAACTATATTTTTATAGATGCTGGTTTAAAAATTGAACAAATAGAAAAGAAAATTGAGGATTTTATGAATGAGTAACAAAACTATACAAAGTTTAAGAGGTATGAAAGATATTGTAAATGAAGAGAGCTCTTTATTTACATATTTTGTTGAAAATGCATCAAAAATTGCTAAAAACTATGGATTTACATATATAGAAACTCCATTATTAGAAGAAACAGCCTTATTTAAGAGATCTGTTGGAGAAAGTAGTGATATTGTAAATAAAGAGATGTATCAATTTATTGACAAAGGTGAAAATGACGTTTGCTTAAGACCAGAAGGAACAGCAGGAGTTGTAAGACACTTTGTTGAGAAAAAACTTGACCGTGCTGGTGGAAACTACAAATGGTATTACTACGGACCTATGTTTAGATATGAAAGACCTCAAAAAGGAAGATTAAGAGAATTTCACCAATTTGGTTGTGAAGTATTTGGAATAGATTCTGTTTTTGAAGATGCAAATATTATTATTATGATTAAAGAAATACTTGATTTTTTTGGAATTGGATTCACATTAAAACTAAATTCACTTGGTTGTAATGAGTGTATGCCTCCGTATAAAGAAAATCTGGTTAAACATTTAACAAATTTTAAAGAAAATCTTTGTGAAGACTGTAACAGAAGGATTTTAACTAATCCAATCAGAGTTTTAGATTGTAAAAATGATAAATGTCAATTATTATTAACAGATGCACCAAAAATTACTACTAGTTTATGTAACTCTTGTGATAGTGATTTTGAAAAATTAAAAGAGATTTTAGATTTTAATAATATTACTTATGAAATAGATTCAAATCTTGTAAGAGGTTTGGATTACTATAATAAAACTGCATTTGAATTTGTAAGCAATGAAATTGGCGCTCAAAGTGCAATTGCTGGCGGTGGAAGATATGATAGACTTGTTGAGTTCTTAGGTGGTAAATCAACACCTGGAATTGGATTTGCAATAGGTATTGAAAGATTATTAGAGCTAGTAAAAATGCCAGAATGTAACCAAGATTTGATATATATTGGTGCGTTAGATGAGAATTCATTAAATACTATGATAAAAGTTGCAAATCAAAAGAGAAAAACAACAAAAACTTTAGTAGAATACACACCCAGAAGTTTCGGAAAACATTTTGGAATAGCAGAAAAATTAGGTGCAAATATTGTTGCACTAATTGGTGAAAATGAACTAAAAAATGGAACTATTTATATTAAAAATATAAAAACAAAAGAAGAAACAAATTTAAGATTAGAGGATTTTTAAAAGTGAATAACTATGGTATTGATATTTGGAGTGATGATAATTTTGTAATTGAAAACGGATTAGCGAAGGTAAACCACGATTGTAAACCTTCATTAATTTCTATAGTAAAAGATATAAGAAAACAGGATTTTAAGGGTCCTTTACTTTTAAGATTTCCTCATATTACTGAGAAGCAAATTAATACTTTATATAATACATTTAATTCAAGTATTAAAGAGTATGACTATAAAGGTACTTTTAATGCTGTTTTCCCTCTAAAAGTGAATCAATTACCTAACTTTATACATCCTTTAATTAATGAAGGAAAAAAGTTTAATTATGGATTAGAAGCAGGAAGTAAAGCAGAACTCGTGATTGCCATGACTTATAATAATATAAACTCTCCAATTACAGTAAATGGATTCAAAGATAAAGAGATGATTCATTTAGGATTTATTGCTAAAAGTATGGGGCATGATATTACACTTATTATTGAGGGTTTAAATGAACTTGAAATGATTATTGAAGTATTAAATGAAACAAAAATGGAATCTCCAAGTATTGGTCTAAGAGTTAGACTTCATAGTGGGGGAAGTGGATTATGGGCAAAAAGTGGTGGGATTAACTCTAAATTTGGACTTACATCTACTGAAATTTTAGAAGCTTATGAATTGATGGAAGAGAATGATGTTGTTAAATATTTAACAATGATTCATTTCCATATTGGTTCTGCAATGAATTCAATTAAACCACTTAAAAAAGCATTAA
>JAHIWE010000051.1 GCA_018816105.1 bacterium
AGAGCAAGAGATGATAAAAATTGAAGATAAACAAAGAAACATAATTTTTAGAATTGACAAAGAGGTAAAATACGAAAAAATAATTGAGATTTTAGAAATATTACAAAAACATCAATTATTTAACATTTCTTTGATTACGGATACTAAAAAGTAGTAAAATTATTTACTACTTTTTACAGTGTTCTGCATAGAAATTACCAAAATTTAAACCCGTTCCACTTGAATCTTTTTTAACTGTATATTTTGTAACAACAGGATTACACTCATCAATCCAAGAGTATAAATCATAGATTTTTACAGTTTTAAATCCCATTTGTCTAAATGTTTGAGCTTCAATTGATGCTCTTGCTGCTGAATTACATACAACAATAACTTTATCTTTAATAAGTTTCCCATCATCATCTGTAACAAAATTTTCAATTGCAGCTTCAGGAGTTTGACGACCTACTCTTTGACTTCCTTTTATAAAAGCACCAGCCCATTCTTCAGCAGTTCTTACATCAACAACAATCCAATCTTTTTCTTTTAATGCCATTTTTACTTCATCAGTAGTTGCATATAGACCATTTTTTTTAGCATCTTCTTTTAATGACTTTGTTAAACCATCATAATTGATAAATTCATTTGCAAGTAAAGTACTAGCTAATAATCCCATTGATAAAACAATCTTTGAAAATTTCATAAAGTATCCTTTAGTAATATTATATAGAGATTTAGTCTATACAAAAAAAGATTAATACTTTATAAAAAATATAATTATTATTTATATAATATTTATAAGTTATTCTTATGTATTTATTTTTATTTTTTTTATAAATTAAATAACATTATTTAAAAAACAACAAAACAAAAGATGTATTTTAAAATGGGGGATTAAATAATAAAATTATTATATGGGGAATTGAAAATATAAAAGAGAAATAAACTCAAGTTCTTCAGCACTTGAGTTTAAGAATCTACTAACTTACTATATTTTTAAAAGGAAGATTAGATAAGTATCTAATCTAACCTACAATATAATACTTCATCAACAACTGCTCTTGCAATTTGGTTAGTTTCTACAACCACATGCTCTAAATGTAAGCCTTTTAAAGCTTCTTTATCAGCTTCGCTTGTAACTGTTACAATAGTTTTACTATTGTGTGTTAAATCACCAACAGCTTCACAAATAAGATGTAAAACCTCTGGATTATTAACTGCCACGATAACTGCTGATGCTTTTGTTATATTAACTGAATTTAATATATGTCTTTGGGCTGCATTTCCAAAAACTATTGGCTCATTTCTTTCTTTTCCAAGCTGATAAAATTTAACACTATGCTCTAAAATTACATAATTTTGACCAAAGGCTTTTAACTCTTTTACTATTGCTTGACCAAATCTTCCATATCCTAAAACAACAACATGATTTTCTGTATCTTCAGCAACATTTTGTGTATTTGGTAAAGCCATAATATCTTCAGGAATTAGTCTTGCTGCTGCACGTGAAAGATTTTTTAGTATTATTGGTGTTAATATCATTGATATAACAATTGTAACAATCAAGATTTGAGAATATGTAGGATTTACTAAGTTCTGACTTCTTGCTAGTTCTAGTATGGCTAGAGAAAATTCTCCTATTTGAATTAATGATAATGCTGTTTTAAATGCAACTCTTTTATTATCTTCAAATCTTACAAGGGTATAGATTATTGCAAATTTTAAACCCATAATTAAAGGTAATAATAAAATGATTATGAAAAAATAATCATAAATTATTTTAAAACTTATTTGCATTCCAACTGTAATAAAAAAAACACCTAATAAAATATTTCTAAAAGGAATAAGGTCAGCTTCAACTTGATGTTTAAATTTAGTTTCTGCAATCATCATACCAGCAACAAAAGCTCCAAGAGAGTATGAAAAGCCAAAATAATATGCTAAATATGCAGATCCCATTGCAAGTAATAAAACTGATGCTACAAATAACTCATCTGATTTTGTAGCAGATACATATTTTAAAAATGGCTCTAATAAATATCTTCCACTAAAATACAATAAGGCCAATAATACACTTGCTGCAAGTATAGTTTTACCAATAGTAAGAAGTAAATCACCCTCCCCTGTCATTGAAAAAAATGAAATCATTAACAAAATTGGAATAACTGCAATATCTTGCATAATTAAAATACCTAAAACTCTTCGCCCATAAGGTTTATTTATCTCTTTTGTTTCATTAAAAGTTTTTAATACAATTGCAGTTGAAGATAATGCAAGCGCTGCTCCTATTATTAATGAAGTTTGAGTAGGAAGTCCTATTATAAATTTTGATATTAAAAACACAAAAATAGCTGTTATTATTATTTGTAAGCTACCTGTAAAAAAAACTTCTCTTTTCATCTTTTTAAGATGAGATATTGAAAATTCCAATCCAATTGTAAACATTAAAAAAACTACACCAAACTCAGCTATTTCTCTTAATTCATGATTATTTACAGCTTCGTGTAAATTAAATACATATGCTATTATTGTTCCTGTTACAATATAACCTATGATTGTTGGTAGATGTACTTTTTTTAAAATTAAATTTAAAATTAATGTTATTAGTGTTGTAGATACAATAATTCCTAACATTGAATTATCTCCTTCTTATAAGTTTTATTTGTAATGCATCTGCTTGTAACCTTCTAGCCTTTTTTTATAGGCAGAATTTAACATTGCATTTTTTGAGTCTAGAAAATCTATAGCTAAACACTCTTGATTTCCTCTTCCTATTCTTCCTAAATATTGAACTAAACGTCCATAATAAGAAATAGGGGTTACGAACATAATTGTATTTAAATGGGGGAAATCAATTCCTTCACCAAAATATGAAGTCGTTGCAATTATCAAAGATTTGCTTTTTACTAAATTCATATTTTCAACTTGCTCTTTTTTATTTAAGCTTCCATGAACACAAATATAATCAAGATTTTCTTTTAAAAAAAGATTTTCTAATACATTTATATGTTCTATTCTATCAGTTAAAACTAAAATTTTTCTTTGGATATTGCTTTTTATTACATCAATTATTAAATTATTTCTATTCTCATCTAAACACAACTCATTTATGATTGTAGCATAATTATCAGCATTACTTTCAAAGGACGTTCTAATTATTTGTAGTTTATTTGTATGTGTTTTTTTCTTTTTATATTCATAAGAAATATCACCTAATTGTTGATATAAAATTGGTTGAAGTTCATCTTTTCTATTGGGTGTTGCACTTAATCCTAAAAGATATTTTCCTTTAAAGTTTTTAACAATTTGTTCAAAGGTAATTGCAGGAATATGATGGCACTCATCAACTATTACAAAGGAGTAATTATTAATAACATCAGGATCATTTTTCAAACTTTGCATTGTTGCTACATCAATAGAACCATTTAGTTTATTATGCCCTTTTCCCAAATATCCAATATCTTTTTTTGTATATCCAAAATAATCAACAAATCTTTCAATCCATTGGTTTAATAACATATTTTTATTTACTACAATCAAAGTAGTACATGCTCTTACTTCAAATATTTTTGCCCCTAAAAGTGTTTTCCCAAAACCAGGAGGTGCAACACAAATAGAAAAATCACTTTTTTTAATCTCTTTTATTGCATCACTTTGTTCAGGTCTTAAAGTAAATGTAACTTTTTTAGTTTTAATCTCTTTAAAGTTTCGTTTATCAATAAATGAAAAAGATACTGCATTAATATTAAAAAAATCAACTATTTTTTCTTTTAAACCACGAGGTAAAATAAGATAGTTTTCATCTTCATCAAAAGATTTTATATATTTTGGCGTATTAAATAGTGGTTTTCTAAGGCTTAAAAGTATTTTTATTTGTGGATTTTCAAAACTTGCAAATGATTTTAATTGATTTATTAATGATTTTGATAAATTTATTGTTGGAATATAAATACTATCTTCTAATATCATTTCAATATTATTTACAGGGAATTCAATCTTTTTAAACTCTTTTTCTTGATTTGTCAAATCTGAAGTTTCTCCAAAACTACAAACTATTTGTTTTGAGAGTTTTTGTACATTATTTAAAACTTGCCATTGGTCATCATAAATTTTATTTGTATTAACATCAATAAAAACAGTTCTATTTTTATCTCTATATTTCAAATGTAAAGGAAGTTCTAAACTATTTCCTAAACTCTCTTTTGTGGCAAACTCTTTATTGGGATAAATTTTTGCAGTAATATTTGCTTTTCTTAAAATAAAAGATGCAAAATTAAAAACAATTTTACTAGAGATCTCTTCTTGTAAAAATATCCATGCAAAAATACCATTATTTGAATTTAATTCATAATATGCTTTTATATTCAAAGAGTTTAAAGCAATTTGTAATTTAAATTTATCTTCATCTAAAATCTCAAAAACCACAAACTTTGACATATTTTTTTGATTAATACAATAAGTTGCTAAAAAAGAATGCCCTCTTAAATGCTCTTCAATTTGTGTATTTGTAAAAGGAAGATAATCTTCAGCTTGAAAGGTAGCAGTTACAGGATAAAAGCCTTGTTTAGCTCCATCACGACTTATCCATTTTTTTGCATAAATATCAAATCGTGCAATAAATAAAGATTTAAATATCTCTATTTTTTCATCTTTTGTAAATTTCTTTTTTACAAGGAAAGAGTCTTTTTCTACTTTTATTTCTTGTTTTAGAAATTCAATTTGCTCTTCAATTCTATTTTTTTCAATATAAAGATTTTCAAGTTGTTTTTCAAGATTTGTCATGATTTATAGCACTTGGAGATAAAAGAATTTTATTAAGTTTATTTTCGATTTCATTATATCTACTTTTTAAATTTGAATTCTTTTTAATACCGGTACCTTCAAATTGACCATTTTTTTCAATTTCAAGTTCATTGTATTTTATTTCTCCTATTACCTTTCCTTTTGATAAAATATGAATTTTATTGCAGTCTATTTTTCCATCAAATAAACCATTAACAATCAAATTATTTACTTTAATATCACCAATAACTTCTCCTGATAGACCTATTGATATAACTTCTGCTTCTAAAATAACACCCTCGAACTTTCCATCAATTACAACCGTACCTTTGGCATTTATTCCACCAATAATACAAGTTCCCTCAGGAATTATTGTCGTGGTATTTGTTGATGATCGTTTATCAGACTTACTAAAGACTCCCATTCAACTTTCCTCTCTTTTTTAAATATTTGTTCAAAGTTAGTAAATTCCCAATTCATAAAATTCTTTGGATTTAAAATTTTATTTATATATTTTACTTCATAGTGTAAATGTGGAGCTGTGCTTCGTCCTGAGTTTCCAACAAGACCTATTACTTCGCCTTTTTTTACAATATCACCAACACTTAAGTATGTTTTTGACATATGAGCATAAATTGTTTTAAAACCATAATTATGAACAATCTTTATAACTCGTCCATAATCTCCAGTATTTGATGGTTCAACAAATTCAACTATTCCATCTGCAGTTGAGTGAATTGGAGTTTTCATTGGAGCTGGAATATCAATTCCCCTATGAAATTGATTTCTATTTGTAATTGGATTTTTTCTATAACCAAAACCTGAAGAAATAGAAATATCCGCTAAAGGCTGCCCATTAGGAATAACTTTTAAAGTAAAATTCTTTTTGTTTAAATCAATAAATTTTAGTGTATTTTCACTAATTTCATCTTCAGTAGCATCATTTTCCACCCCAATTATAGAATATATATCCTCTAGTTTTGAAGCTAATTCTTCTATATTTTTTACTTTATTTTCTATTTGTAAAGCATAAAGGTTTTCTAATTCTTCCAGTTGATAGGCTTTTGCATCTTTTACTTTTTGTATTCCACTATTTAAATAAGATATAAATAAAAAGCTTCCACCCAAAGCAAAAACAATAATAACTAAAATAATTATAATAAACTTTCTTAAAAATTGGTGAATATTATAAGATTTCGTTCCATTTATATCAGATATTGTTATTATTAATCTATTTTTCATCAAACCCAATCAAAGATAAAAATTTTTCAACAACCAAAAATGAGCCAAAGACTAAGTATTCTTGGTCTTTTTCAATCTTTATTGTATCATCATTCATTATATTTAATTGTTTTATAATATTTAATAAATTATTTTTATCTACTATTCTCTTATCATCTAATTCAATTATAATTATTTTATTTATAATTGGTTTTAATATTTTTAAAACTTCTTCATAATCTTTATCTTTATATGAATTATAAATGAGATTAATTTTTTTACCTTCAAACTCTTTTACTATAACAGAAGCCGCCAGAGGATTGTGTCCAACATCAATAGTTACATTAGGAAGAATTTTCTGACATCTACCAAATAAAGGAACATCATCAAATAATTTTAAATCAATAGGAATTTTCAATTCATTTAAACACTCAATTACTAAATGTAAATTTCTTTTTAAATATGATGCAAAATTATTGTTTAGTTCATATTTATCAAACTCTTTAACTTCAATAATTTCAATATTTCTATTTCGCTCTTTTAATATTTGTTCTTTTACTTCATAAGCTGTTTTAATTACATCATCAAAAACTTGATAGCCAATTAACATCTTAGTATCAACTGAACGCATTTTAGTTGTTGCTATTTGTTTTATTGTATCCCCAAGAAAACTTTGATGATCAAGGCCTATTGTAGTAATTAGTGATAAATTATTCTCTACTACATTTGTAGCATCAAACTCACCACCAAGCCCTGCTTCTAAAACTAAATAATCAAAATCTTTTGATAAATAAAAAGCCAAAAGTGTTGTATATTCAAAATATGTTAATTTAGATAATAATTCTAAAGAAAATATTTCTTGTAAAAATCTATGGGCAATTTCAAGGTTTTCATCACTTACATCATTTCCATTTATCCAAATTCTTTCATTAAATTTCATAATATGAGGAGAACTGTAATGTAAAACTTTGAACTTTTTTTTATATAAATAATGTGCTAAAAATCTTCCGGTACTTCCTTTTCCATTTGTTCCAACTATATGAATTACAAAAGGAAGATTAATCTTTTTTGATAGAATTTGCCAAGATGATTCTACGATTGTAAAATCTATCTTGTCGTAATATAGAGTTTTATACTCTAAAAACTCACTTAATGTGGCTTTTCTTAAATTGGCTTGCATATTATCTAAAAGAAGAAACTGCTATTTTAGATAAAACTTCATCTAAAGCTTTATCAGAAGCTTTTGAAATTGCATCAAATCTTTTTGTTTCAGTAATTGTTGTTCCATCATCAATAGAGAAATCATACTCTCCATCAACATTAAATGATTTTCTTATACCATCATCTTTTCTAAAATAATCAATTCTAAGCACAACAAGAGCTCTATATAGTTTATTGTATCCTGAAGTATCATATTGTAGGGTTTGCATACTTACAGAATTTATCGTTACATTCATAATAACATCTGCATTTGATTGATTATCAACCAATTTAGAATCAAGTTTTTGAATCAATAGTTTTATAATCGCATCTTTTACTAAAACAGAGTTTTTAGGGTCTTCTAAACTAACATTTATTTTAACAAAAACATTACCTTCCATCTCTTTTTTTGCATAATAACTTGATGGTTTATAACCACAAGCTGTTATAAAAAAAGCAATAGTAAAAGTAAAGATTACAAATAGCAATTTTTTTAAAATATGCATATTTTTCATTATCCTTTTATTACAAAGTTCACAAGTTTATTTGGAACTACAATCTCTTTAATTAATTCATTAGTTCCTAACCATTTTGCTGCTGCAGTTTTAGCTAATGATAGTATCTCTTCTTTAGAAGTATCTGGAGATACTTCTATTTCACATCTTTTTTTACCATTTACAGTTACAGCTAAAATTATTGAATCAAGTTTAAATACTTCTTCTTTAACTTCTAATTTTTTATCAAAATTTGAAAGATTAAATAATTGATTTGATAATTCCCAAGATGCATGTGGAATAATTGGCTCCAAAATATTTGTTAAAACATAATAACCTTCACTCCAAACAGCTTCATTTTTTTGCGCTTGTAGTGCATTTAAAGCTTCCATACAAGATGCAATCAAAGTATTAAAAGTGTATGTTTTTGTAAATACTTCATTTGATTTAACAAGTGCTTCATAAACTTTTTTTCTAGCTTCTTTTTCTTCTTTATTTAAACTTGAGTGATCAATTGATGCAAAAGTATCTAAACCATTTGAAGTTACATTTGCTGCTCTTTCATAAAATTTTTTAATAAATCTATAAGCACCATCAACAGCACTATCATTCCACTCTAATTCTTTTGTTGGAGGTGCAGCAAACATCATAAACAGTCTTGCAGTATCAGCCCCATATTTTTCAACAATTAAATCAGGATCAACAACATTTCCTTTAGATTTTGACATCTTAGCACCATCTTTTAAAACCATACCTTGAGTAAGTAGTTTTTTAAATGGTTCTCTTGAATTTGTATAACCTAAATCATTTAATACTTTTGTAAAGAATCTTGCATATAAAAGGTGTAAAATTGCATGTTCAATTCCACCAATATATTGATCAACATTCATCCAATAATCACTATCTGATTTTGAAATACCAACATCATTCCAAGATTTTGGATTTGTAGCATATCTTAAAAAATACCATGAAGATTGAACAAAAGTATCTAAGGTATCTGTTTCTCTTAAAGCTGGTTTTCCACAAGATGGACATGCACAATGTTTCCAAGTAGGATGAGAATCTAAAGGATTTCCCTCTCCTGTAATTTCAACATCTTCAGGTAATGCAATTGGTAAATTCTCAATTTTTTCAGGCACTAAACCACAATCATCACAGTGAATAAAAGGGATTGGAGCACCCCAATATCTTTGTCTTGAAACACCCCAATCTCTTAGTTTATAATTAACTTGTTTCGTACCAACAGAGTTTTGTTCAAAATGATAAATAATTGCTTTTTTTGCTTTTGTATTTGAAAGCCCTGTAAATCCTTCACTATCAATTAATTTACCTTCACCTGTAAATGCTTCTGTTTGTTTTTCAATAATTCCATCAGGGCCAACAATTACTTGTTTAACTGGTAAGTCATATTTTTTAGCAAATTCAAAATCTCTTTGATCATGAGCAGGAACTGCCATAACAGCTCCTCCACCATAAGAGCTTAATACAAAGTTAGCTACCCAAACAGGAATCTTTTCACCTGTTAATGGATGCATTACATCAATTTCTAAAGAGATTCCCTCTTTATCTTGTGTTGCCCTATCTCTTTCGCTAATTTTTTGCATTGCTTTAATAGCTTTGATTTTATTCTCAGGTAAAAGATTATTTTCAACCATATATTTAACAATTGGATGCTCAGGTGCTAAAGCTGAGTATGAAACTCCATAAATAGTATCAGGACGGGTAGTAAATACAAAATATTTAGTAAATTGTCTTTCTAGTTTTGCTTTTGAATCATGTGATAATTCAAATTTAAACTCTAAGCCTTCACTTCTTCCAATCCAATTTTCTTGCATTGTTAAAACTTGTGATGGCCAATCCTCTTTTAATAACTCTAAATCATCAAGAAGTTCTTGTGCATATTTTGTAATTCCTACATAATATCCAGGCATCTCTTTTTGTTGTACTTCATTATCACATCTCCAACAACAACCCTCTTCTACTTGCTCATTTGCTAAAACTGTATGACACTCTTCACACCAGTTTACTGTTGTTGATTTTCTATATAATAGTTTTTCTTCATACATTTTAATAATGAACTCTTGTTCCCATTTTGTATAAAGTTCATCACTTGTTGCGAATTCTCTAGTTTCTGAAAAAGACAGACCTAAAGCTTTTAACTCATCTCTCATATAATCAATATTTTCATAAGTCCATTTTTTTGGATGTAACTTGTTTTTTATAGCTGCATTTTCAGCTGGCATTCCAAAACTATCCCAACCAATTGGGTGTAAAACGTTAAAATTAGATTTTCTAAAATGTCTTGCAAATGCATCACCTAAACAATAGTTTCTAACATGCCCCATGTGTATTCTTCCACTTGGATATGGAAACATACTTAGTATATATTTTTTTTCTTTTGTTTGATCATCACTTGGCTCAAAAGATTGATTTTCACTCCAAAAATTTTGCCATTTTTTTTCAATATCTTTTGAATTATATTCCATTAAAACTCTTCCTTGTCTTGACTTTTTGCGCTCTCTATTAAGGCTAATGCTATAGAGAAGATATTAGCAACAACTGCTCCTATTGCTAAAGAGATAGTTAAAGGTAAATCATTTGTAAATGTAAGTACCAAAAATGCTGGAATTAGGTGTAAATCAGCTACTAATGAACTAGCTAAGAGTTCAGCTGCAAGTAGATTTTTAACCCCGAGTTTAAGTATTGTCGAAATAACATTAACACCTGCTGCTACAAATAGTGCAATTGCATTTGGTTCATATAAGAAGCCTGCTGTTGTTGTTAAAGACATTAGTGAAAAGAAAATATAGGTTACTTTACCCCAATCCATTTTTATCCTTTAGATATAAGTTTTGCTTTTATTAAAGCATACATATTAGCTAAAAAATGATAAAAAATTGCTTTCCGATTTTTTGTTTAATCTATCTTATTTCTATTTCTAAAAGCTATCAACATTTTATAGATTAAATAAAAGATTATAAATTTCAACAAAAGTTGACTTATCATATAAAAACCAAAACCACCCAATGTAACTTCAAAAATATTAAGATTGTGAAGTAAAAGATTAAATGATAAGTCACTTGTAGATAAAAGATAAATACAAATTGAGATATAAAGTGTAAAAGTAAAAAACTTTTGTTTTTGCATAAATATAAAATTATAAATGCTATACCAAATAAATAAAACTATTAAAATCGCTATTAATAATTCTTTAAATATACCATTTGGTATATATTCAATATAGCCTTTTGCTATGTCCAAAAATTGGTATTCAATAAAGGATGAAAAAAATTCTAATACTAAAATCCAATTTAAAGCTAATAGCCAATTTTTACCATTTTCCGATGTTATTAAATCGAATTTATTTTTAATCTCTTTTGCTGAAAAGTTGTTTTTATTTATTGTATTTTCTTGCATATTTTTTCCTATTTTATAAATAGAATTTATTTAGATTTATTAATTTTTATTATATCAAATTAATTTATTAAAATATGTTATTTTCTCCTTGTGTTCTGCCTTATTGAAATAATAAGTTGATAGATAAGGTATGCGATTGTGATTTTGTAAATCATAGTGCTAAAATTCAATTCTGAAAATTCTGTCATTATTGAAAATGGATTTATATTATTTGAAAATGTTTGTAACGTAAAATCTTTTGATAAATAAACATAGAAAATATAAAACAATCCCATAAGATAAAATTTATTTATTTTTTTATAGTTTATAATCAAAATACTTGTATATATAATAAATATGTAAATAAAAGCATCTGTTAAAATATATTCTAGTTTTGTATCAAGTAATTTATTTACACAAGACATAAATGAATATCCAAATGAAAAGGATAGAATCCAGAATAATGATAATAGCCAATCTTGGGAATGATTTGAAGATAATCCATGAATTTTAAATAATATTATACATTTCTTTTCTTCATGCTTCCCTACTTTTCTTTTTAGTAAAGAAAATTAGCAAAAGAAAAGCGTTCGCAGAGTTTCAAAATAGCTAAAAAATTAAATGAAATCTTAAAATTTGAAAACTCGCTTCCGTACCTCCACCTCAAACAGTTCAAATTTCTTAACAGATTTAATTTGATTTTTCTTAACGCTATTTTGAAAATGCTCACCTCTCTTTTCTTGATATTTCTTTGTTCAAAAAAACTTAAGGTTTTAAAAGTATGGATAAGAAGAAATTTGTATCGATTTGTATTTTGAGGATTAGATTTATTGATTGATGAGCGTTAAGAAATTGCAACTGTTTGAGGTGGAGGTACGAAGTCAAGTTTTGCAATTTTAGCGAAGATTGAAATAAATCCCTCAAAATACAACTTTCGATACGATTTTTCTTTTTGTTACTTTTTCTTTATGAAAAAAGAAAAAGTAAGAAGCATCACAACAAACAAATCTCAAAAATCAAATTAAAAAATAATAGACAAAAAAAAAGGAAAGAGCAAAAAGCCCTCTCCTTTTAGAAAAACATAATTTCAGTAAACAAAAAAGAATAAATCAAACAGTACCTTGTTCGTACATAGCTCTTAATTTCTCTTTTTCTCTTTGTCTTTTTAATTTCTCAGCATCCTTAGCTCTAAAATCATCAACAGAGAATTTTAATTGAACTAAGAATGTAGCAGCTACGAAAATTGATGAATAAGTACCTATAATAATACCTACAAGTAAAGTAAATGAGAATCCATTTAATATCTCTCCACCAAAGAAATATAATGTCGCAACAACAAACACAGTTGTTAACGAAGTTAAAGTTGTTCTTGATAGTGTTTTACTAACAGATTCATTTATCATTTCAGCTAATTCATTAGCTTTAGAAGTTTGAATTCCTTCTCTAATTCTATCAAATACGATAATTGTATCATTTAAAGAGTATCCAAGTAAGGTTAAAATTGCTGCTAAAATATCTAAATTTACTTCAATACTAAATAATGAAATTGCACCCATGGCAATAGTAATATCGTGAATTAAAGCAAATACCGAAGCAAGAGCAAATCTCCATTCAAATCTAAATGAAAGATAAATTAAAATTACTATTAAAGATAAAGATAAGGCCATAATACCTTTTTCTCTAAGTTCTCCACCAACCTTAGCCCCAACCATATCAACTCTTCTAATTTCAAAGTTACCAGTTGATGCTAAAATTTTATGCATCTCATCACCAATATCATTTACTAAATCAGAGCTAGATCCAGTAATTCTAATAACAACTTCTTCATCACTCCCAAATTTTGTAATAGATGAATTTGCATATTTTGTTTGCTTTAATGTATCTCTAATTTGATTAATAGGTGCTACTTGTTCATATTTAACTTGAATAATAGTTCCACCAGCAAAGTCAATACCAAAAGTTAAACCTTTTGTAAAAAGTAAAACAATTGAAGCAATAACTAAAATAGAAGAAAAACCTAAAAAAGCTAATCTTTTTCCCATAAAATCATAAATTTTATCTGTTTTAAAAATTTCCATTAGTTAACTCCAAACCATTTTTTACTATCTTTATCTTTTGTTATTTTTCCAAGTAAGGCCTCATAAATACCATGAGTTCCTAAAATTGCTGTTAACATTGAAGCTAAAATACCAATAGAAATAGTAATTGCAAAACCTTTAATAGGTCCTGTTCCATAAGCATATAATATAACTGCCACTAAAAGCGTTGTAACATTTGCATCTAAAATTGCTCTCATAGCATTTGAATAACCATCTTCAATTGCTTTTGGAATTGACAATCCATCTCTTATTAACTCTCTTATTCTTTCTGTGATAATAACATTCGCATCAACAGCCATACCGATTGTTAAAACAATACCTGCCATACCAGGAAGAGTTAAAGTAGCTCCAAACATTGCCATTACAGCTATGATTATAAAAATGTTTGTAACAAGTGCTATACATGCAATTACACCTGCACGTTTATAATAAATAATCATAAAAATAAATACGATTAAAAAACCTGAAATTAGTGCAACTAAAGAAGCTTTAATAGAATCAGCTCCCAAAGATGGTCCAACACTTCTTTTTTCAAGTAAAGTAACAGTTGCAGGTAATGCTCCACTTCGTAGTGCAATAGCAACATTTCCAGCTTCAGCAACTGTAAATCCACCTGAAATCTGTCCACTTCCACCACCAATTCGCTCTCGTATATTTGGTGCTGAATAAACTTTCCCATCTAAAACAACAGCTAATCTTTTACCAACGCTTTTACCTGTAAATTCTCCAAAAATTCTAGCACCTGTTGAATTTAAAGTAAAATTGATAATTGCTTGATTAGATTGGTCAAATGCAACTTGTGCATCTATTACTTGAGAACCGTTTAAAATCGGTATCTCTTTTACAAGATATTTAATATTTGGATTATTTGTATCTTCTAAAATAACATTTCCATAAGCAGCTGCTTGCGATGATGTCATAGTGTTAACTTGGTCATTTCTTTCTTCATCAACTGCCATTAATTCTAAGTTTGCAGGTTTTGAGATTAACTCACGTGCTGCTTTTTCATCTTCAGCAGTTTTAATACCTGGAAGCTCAACAACAATATCAGTTTCTCCTTGTCTTACAACAGTTGGCTCTGATAATCCAAATTGATCAAGTCTATTTCTGATAGTTTCAACAGCTTGTGCAACTGATAAATCTTTTGTTTTAGCAATATCTTCTGAAGTTAACTTTAAAGTATATTTTAATTCATTTTTTGAAATATCAAGTCCAGTAATTTGTTTTAACATTTCATCCATTTTTGGAATTTCATCTGCATCTAATACTGTAAAAGTAACACTATCTGGATTAATTGATAATCCATCAATTAATAATTCTTCATCATCTGAAAAATATTTTACTGATGTTGCAATAGTTTTAATTTTAGAAGTTACAGCTTCATGCGTATTAACACCTAAAAGCATATGTAATCCACCTTGTAAATCAAGGCCTAATGAGATTTTTTTTCCTGTATCTGTTTGTAATAAAGATGGTATTGAAAGTACAACACCAAAAATAATACTTAATATAAATATTATAAGTCTGTAATTAAAGATTTTCAATTCTTTTCCTTGAGTTAGGGTTTTATTTGAAGTAATTAAGATATGTAAAATTACATATCTTAAAAGTTTGAAGAATTTTAGTCTTCTAAAAGTTTTGCTACAAACTCTCTAACAAGTTTCATTTCAGTGCCATCACTGTTTTTCACTACAAAATATGTTTCTTCTACTTTTGTAACTTCTACCATTAAGCCACCATTTGTTACAATCTTGTCACCCTTTTTCAAATTACCAACCATTTCTTTATGAGCTTTCGCTTGTTTTTGTTGTGGTCTGATAATCAAAAAGTAAAAAATCGCAAATAATGCAACTAGAGGTAGCAATGAGCTTATTAAATCTGTACTTGAACCTTCCATCAAATTTCCTTTTAAAAAGTAGTTTATTATGTTTTTACTAAAACGCGATTATTCTAACAAAAACTTCATAATAAAAGGCTTCATCACTTCAATTTTATTAGCTTCTTTTATGTACTTAAGCTATTTTAATATTGAATATAAGATTTTAAATACTATTTTGGGTCTATTTGCCATATATTTTTTATTAGTAATTCCTAAAAAAGCTCTTTTTATTGCAGGTTTTTTATCTGGAGTATTATGGTGTAATTGGATGGCTGTTAGTTTACAATATTATGATTTGACCTATTTGGCTCCTGTTTTTATAATAGGTATATCTTTGGTTTATGCTTTAATTTTTTATCTATTTGCACTTTATGATAGATTAACATTTAGAATTATTGCAATTTTTGCATTTACTTTTTTTGCACCACTTGGTTTTAATTGGATGAAATTTGAACTTATTTTTGTTGATTCTTATATTGGAATTACAAAAGAAGATTTCTTACTTATTTTATTTTCATTTTATTTAATAATTAAATTAAAAAGATTTAAAATCTTAGGATTACTACCTTTACTTTTAACTATTTCTCTTGGTAAAGGTGAATATATTCAAAACCCAAATGCAAAAATTCATATGCCACAAATGGATATAAAACAGAGTTTAAAATGGGAAAAAGATTATCAAAAGATTTTACATGAAAAGAATTTTGAAGAAATACAAACAGCAATTAATCTAAAAAAAGATTTAGTTGTATTACCAGAAACTGCATTTACAACTGTGCTAAATAGAAATGCACATCTACTAGAAAGATTAAGAGACTATTCAAATGAGGTAGATATTATTGCAGGGGCTTTATATGTGGAAGATAAACAAATATATAATGCATCTTATCATTTTAGCAAAGGTGAAATACAAATAGCAAAAAAAGTTGTATTAGTTCCTTTTGGTGAAGAAATACCACTTCCAAAGTTTTTCGTTGATTTAATAAATAAAGTTTTTTATAATGGCGCACAAGATTATTCAAAAGCTGCAGCTCCAACTGATTTTATTATAAAAGGTGAAAAAATAAGAAATGCTATTTGTTATGAAGCAACAACTGATAAAATATTTGAAAATTTAGGTGACACACAATATATGATTGCAATTTCAAATAACGCTTGGTTTACACCATCTATTGAGCCAACACTTCAACATTTATTACTGAAATTTTATTCAAGAAAATATAATATAACAATTTTCCATGTTGCAAATGGAAGCCCTAATAGAATTTATAGACCATAAAAATCTAAAGATTAAATCTTTAGATTTTTAGAAATAATAAGAAATCCCTACCTTTACTTTTTCATCATTTTGCTTATACAAATCGTCATTTATATATTTTAAAGTCAAAGAAGCATTTGCATCTAATTTATAAGTTGAAAACAGTTCAAATTGATTATTTTCTAATCCTTTATTATATTTATCATAAGAGTACTCAAGACCTAATTTTATATTATCAAATCTATTTGTTACAAATCCCAAAGATGAACCCAAAGAAAATAACTGATCACTTTGTTTATAATAAACATTAGAGCCAAACATCAAATAAATAAAATCTTTTGAAGTACCATAAGAAATTCCTGCTTCTGGTTTTATTTTAAAATAATCACTTTGATCTTTAAAATGCTCATAAGCCAAGTCAATTCCCCAAGAAATTGGTTTAAAAAACATATCTCTTGGAGCTAATGATTTTATTTTTAGTATTGTAAATCTATCTAGTTTGATATTTTCATCTTTTTGTTTTTTTAAATTCAAATCAAAAAAGTTAATATAAGCACCTTGTAAATATCCATCACTAATATCATAAATATCGTTGTAAACAGGCTTCAAAGATAATTCAAAAGAATCAGATGAATCATAATAAAAAGATATTCTTGCAGAATCATGAGAATCAAGAGGATTAATTGGAGCTTTTATTTCATAATCTGAAACTACACTATAAGTACTTCTTTGTTTTAAAAGTTCTAAATATTTTTTAATATACTCTTTTTTTTCTATTTTATTATTTGCTCTTTGATACTGTAAATATGAGATTTTAAAATCCAAATATGAGATTTTATCATCTACACTTAGATTTTCATTTAGATTTTTATTTTCATTTACAAAAGATTCTAAAAACTCTTTATTTTCAATTTTATCTTCTAAAATATGTTTCATTTTTTTCATACTAGAATGTCTATATTTAGACTCTTTTATAAGATTATATGGCTTTAAAATTTTTATAGAATCAAGTGGCACTGTTTTAAAAGTAAACTTACTTACTAAATCCAAATCATCTCTTGCAATTTCCAGCAACCATAAAATATTGTAAGAACAGTTCTCTTTAAAGAAATAATAATCAGAATAAGAGTCTTTTAATTCAAAAGTGTGTAAAACTAATCTATTTACTTCTTCTTCATTTAAATCTAAATCATACTCCCAAATATCACGTTGTTCAAGATTGTTATACTCTTTAATTTTTTCATAATATGGTAAAATTGAGTATCTACCTTCATACTCTCCAAACAAACCTTTATAAGCAAAAATTAATCCATTAGTATCATTTGTTTTTGCAGCATAATTTATAGCATTTGATATTAAAGCTGTATCATTTGATGAAGAAACTCGCAAAAAAGTATGTCCATACATTGATGCAGGTGAATTAATATGCGCCGTTGGAAAAACCATAGTTACATATTTAGCATCTATTAAAGATAGATATTCATTTAGTTCAGAGCATTCATAGTTTATTATTTTGTTTTCAAGTGTGGGAATATTTTGTTTTAACCACTTAACTCTTAGTGGAAATCTACACAAAACATTGTTTTGCCCTTTTTGTAAAGAGTCTATAGTTTCAAATAATTCTTTTTTTAAATTTGTTTTACCCTCTTTTGAGATAAAAAAATTATCTGAATCTATTTCACTACTTCCATCTCTATAGTGTAGTAGTTTTGCCCAATAAGGATTTTCATAAAGTTTGTTTTGTTCAACATATAAAGAGATATCACTAGAAGAATAACACGAGCTTGAAAATAGAAAAGCAAGTAATAAATACTTGCTTTTTCTATTAAAGAAATTACATATATTTAGCAATTGAATCAATAACAGCAGCTGAAGTTACATTTTCATTTGAATAAATATTTGTGAAATTTGATTGTAGTTTTGCAGAAAATGCTTCATTATTTTCAACATTCATTAATTTTGCAACAGTTGATAAAGTTTCACCCTTACCTGCTGAAATATCTAATGCTAATTCATCCATATTTTCTTCAACAAATTTATTTAATTTATCATTTGAAACAAAATCACTTGGTTTATTACAATTTGATGTTCCACTTGTAATTCCAAAAGTTTGATTTCCTGAAGTTCCATTTGTAGTTGCAGCTAATGCTTGTAATACAGAAGAACTTTGATCCTTAATAATTAGTGAACCTAGTCCACAACCTGTATTCTCATTTGCGTAAACAGCAGTTGTTAATCCAATTGCAGCTATTAAACTTATAATTTTTTTCATATTGTCTCCTTGAAAGTTTAATAGATTCTATTACTTTTAATTTAAATAAACCCTTAAAATAATAATAATTTTAGTATTTTTCAATTATTTTTTTTATAATTATCTCTTTTTGTAAATGTTCATCTAATTGTAAATCAAAAGCAAACTCTAAAATCTCTTTAAATTCCCTTGAAGGTTTATATCCCAGAGCTATTAAATCTCTTCCTAGAACCAAGGGTTGTATAGCTTTATTTTGAATATTTAACTCTTTTGCACTATTTAAAAGCCAAGAAGTTGCCTTTGGACATTTATCTTTATCTTTTATATCTCTTCCTAAACAATCAGCTAAACAAACTAAGCATAAATCTTCAATATTTACTTTTAATGATAATCGTTTAATTGCTTTTAGTGAAGATTCCGCCAAATAGAGTTGAAAAGGAGCTAAGTGATTTTTTACCAATGAACAAACTATTTCAATTAATTTTTTTTCATTTGTTAATTTTGATAAAAAAGAGATAGTAGGTTCTATTCCTAAAGTTTCATGTTTATGTGAGGTAATTTTCCCATTTATCTCTTTTGTACAAAATGGTTTTCCAAAATCGTGACAAAGAATTCCATAAAAAAGATACAAAATTCTATATTCATCTTTTATATTATTATCATTTATAATTTTAGCCATTTCATCAAGAGTCATCATTGTGTGAATCCAAACATCTCCCTCAGGATGATATACTTCATCTTGAATACAGTTTATTAAAGCATTTAATTCTGGAAAATATTTTAAAACTCCAAGCTCTTTCATTAACTCAAATGCAATTGAGGGTTTCCGTGATTTTAAAAAGAGTTTCTTAAACTCTTCATAAACTCTCTCTTTTGGTAAATATTTCAATTCATCTTCTATAACTATTTTTTTACAAAGCTCTTTAGTTTTTTTTTCAATTTGAAAATCAAATCTAGAAGCAAAACCAACAGCTCTATAAACTCGTAAAGAGTCTTCCATAAAAGTATTATCATCTATATGTTTTATTATTTTATTTTTTAAATCACTTAGTCCGTTAAAGGGGTCAAGGAACTCTTTTTTTGAAAAATCATATCCTATTGCATTTATTGTAAAATCTCTTCTTATAGCTGCTTCTTTAAAGCTTAAATTAGCATTTGTTATAACTTCAAAGTCTTGGTGAGTATTTCCTACTTTTTTTTCAATTCGAGGAAGTGCAAAATCAAAATCATATTCATCAACCCTTAGAGTTAAAACACCAAATGATTTTCCAACTAATTTAACAGAGCCATATTTTTGTAGTATTTTTTTAATAGTATCAAAGCAGTCTATTCCAAAGATTTCAACATCATAATCTTTTACAGGAATATTTAAAAAGTGATCACGAACACAACCACCTACAAGAATAGGTCTTACTCCTATTTCTTGTAAGCTTTTTAAAATATCTTCTAATATTTTAGGAATATTAAATTTTATTGTAGTGGTGAACATCTTGTTGTGGGAATGGGATAGAGATACCTTCCTCATCAAATCTTAGTTTTATTGTTTCTGTTAATGCAAATTTTACATCCCAATAATCAGGAGTTTTAACCCAAGCTCTCACCACAAAGTTTACAGATGAATCAGCTAATTCAGAAACTGCTATTGTAATTCCTTTGTCTATTAAAACTTTTTCATGTGAAGATATAATATCATTTAAAACTTCTTTAGTTTTTTTAATATCATCTTCATATCCAATACCAACAACCAAATCAACTCTTCTTGTATCATGGGCATTTATATTAATAATAGAACCACTTGTAATTGCACCATTTGGAATAATGATTTTTTGATTATCAGGTGTTGTAAATATAGAGTTGAAAATTCCAACTTCACTTACACTTCCTGTAACTCCAGCAGCTGTCACCACATCACCTACTTTAAATGGTTTAAACATAATAATCATAACACCTGAAGCAAAGTTTCCTAAAGAGTCTTTTAAAGCTAAACCAATAGCTAAACCAGCAGCTCCAAGTATTGCTAAAAATGAAGTTGTTTCAACTCCTAATTTTCCTAAAGATGTAAGTAAAACTACTATCATTAAAGCGTAATAAACGATATTTTCTAAAAATTTGATTAGAGTTTCATCCATACCTTTTATTTTTCTTAAAACTTTTCCTAATAATCCTACGATTTTATTTACAATCCATTTTCCAATAACAAAAATTAATAATGCCATTAATAATGAAAAAGCATATCCACCTAATATCTCAACAATATTATCAGGTATATATGATGTTATATCTTTTGTTAAAACTTCTATATTTTTTTCTAAATCTTTTTCCAAAAAATCTCCTTATTTAATTAATTCTATTATTTTTGCTGTTATATCTTTAACTTTTACATCAGTTTTTTCTAATGTTTTTCTATCTACAATTTCTACAAAACCATCAGCTAGTTTTTTTCCAATAACAACAGCATAAGGGAATCCAATAAGTTCAAAATCACTCATTTTAAATCCAAATCTTGCATTAATTCTATCATCTAAAATCACTTCAACACCAGCTGCTTTTAGTTCATTATAAATAGTATCTCCAACAGCTGCTTCTTCCTCTTTTTTAGAGTTTGAAACAATAATATCTACCATAAAAGGAGCAGTAGCTTTTGTCCAAAGGCAACCTTTTTCATCGTGATTTTGCTCAATTACAGCAGCCACTAATCTTGAAACTCCAATTCCATAACAACCCATTACAAAAGGCTGAGCTTTACCATTTGAATCTAAGAAGTTTGCATTCATAGCTTTTGAGTATTTTGTTCCTAATTGGAAAATATGACCAGCTTCAATTCCTTTTGTATATGATAGTTTACCATTACAATTAGGACAAGAATCACCCTCTTGAACAGCAATTAAATCAGCATAATTTAAGTTCTCAATAGAAGATAAATCTACACCTTTTAAGTGATAATTTTCTTCATTTGCTCCACAAACAAGATTATTTTCACCCTCAAGTTCTTTATCAACTACCACTAAAACATCTTTTGGTAAATCAATAATTCCACAATAACCAGCAACTAAACCAGCATTTATAATATCATCTTCAAGTGCATCATCTAATTCTAAAGCATTTACAGCATTACAAGCTTTTGTTTCTTCTAATTCATCACATCCTCTTACAAAGAAAACAACTATTTGTGTTTTATCTTCAAAAACAGCTCTTTTGATAACGGCTTTCATTGAATAATATGAATCTGCATTTAAAAAAGTACTAACTTCATCTATTGTTTTACAATTTGGAGTTTCTATTTTTTCAATAGCAATAGTTTCTAATTTTTCTTTTTTTAAAGGTGTTCTACTTGCAGCTTCAATATTAGCTCCATAATCACAAGAATCACAAATAACAATAGTATCTTCTCCACTATCAGCAATTACGTGAAACTCTTTAGATCCACTTCCCCCAATTGCTCCTGAATCTGCTGCTACTACTCTAAATTCTAATCCTAGTTTTGTATAAACTTTTTTATAAGTTTCTTCCATTAGATTAAATTCTCTTACTAAATCTTCAGCAGATGAGTGAAAAGAGTAAGCATCTTTCATTAAAAATTCTCTTCCTCTCATTAAACCAAATCGAGGTCTTGCTTCATCTCTGAATTTTGTATAGATTTGATATAAATTTACAGGTAAATCTTTATATGAAGTAATTCTATTTTTTACCATATTTACAACAGCTTCTTCATTTGTAGGAGATAAAACATAATCAGAGTTTTTTCTATCTTTAAATCTTAAAAGCTCAGATCCCATAGTAGATGCACGTCCAGATTCTTCCCAAAGAGCAAGAGGTGTAACAAAACCAAATTGAACTTCGTTTGCTCCACTATTATCCATTTCTTCTTTTACAATAGCTCTAATTTTATCTAAAACAATTTTTCCCAAAGGCATATAATCATAAATACCAGCACCCGTTTGAGAGATAAATCCAGCTCTTATTAAAAACTGATGAGATGGTAATGTAGCATCGTTTGGTGTTTCTTTTGTTGTTGGGATAAATAGTTTACTAAATTTCATTTATTTTTTTCCTGTATTAATTTTTTATTAAATGGTCACATTTATATTTAGATGATGTTGCAGAATCATTTGTTAATCCAAACATATTTTGAACAGCACCAACTACAATATCGCACTCCATATTTTTTGAAATATCTTTTAATCGTCTTGATGGATTATGTAAATACTCAGTTATAACAGTTTGACAAAGTTTTCTAATATTCTCTTCATCATCTGCTCTTATATAACCTTTTTTGATTGCTTTTTTTAACTTCTTGTCAATTATTGTTTCACCTTTTACATAAAGATGTTTTACAACTGGTTCAATTTCAAGTGATTTCAACCACTCAAAAAATTCTAAAGACATACGACTTACAATTCCATAGGCAGTTTTTGCCTGTTCTGCTCTTAAACTCATATTCTCATTTACTATATCTTGTAAATCATCAACAGAAAATATTTCTAAATTACTTAAAGAAATATCTTCATCTATATCTCTTGGAACTGCAATATCAAACCAATATCTATCAATACTAGCACTAGGTGCATTTTCTTTTGTAACAATAGGATAAGGAGCAGAAGTTGCTGTTATCATAACAGGAATTTTTGCAAGTAAATTTCTTAATTCACTATATGGTTCAACACTCACATGAACTTCAAAACTTGATGCTAAATTTTGTGCTTTTTTAATATCTCTACTTGTTAGAACAACATCAAAACCAGAAGAAATTAAATGCTTAATTGTAAGCTCGCTCATTTCTCCTGCGCCAATTACTAAAGCTTTTACACCTTTTGTATTTTTAATAATATCTTTTGCTTTTGCAACAGCTGTTGAAGCAACAGAAACAGAACCTGTTCCTAAAGATGTAGCATTTCTTACATTTGCAGCACATTTAAAAGCATAATGCATAACTCTTGTAATATTTGTTGAACAATAGTTTTTAGACTGTGAAAATCTAAAAGCATCTTTTAACTGTCCAACAATTTGAGTCTCCCCAATTACTAAAGAATCCAAAGCAGAAGCAACTGAAAAAAGATGATGCACAGCTCCATCATTATCATAAATATCTGCTCTTTCATATAATATATCAAAATCAACTCCAGAATAAGAAGCCAATTTTTCTATGATATTTCTTGCACTTATTTTGATATTTGAAGATCGTGTAATTATTTCAACCCTATTACAAGTTGAAAGTAAAACCACCTCTTTTGTATGTTCATTTTCTAAAATAACTCTAATAAACCTATCTTTATCTTCAACACTACCAAAAGCTAATTTTTCTCTCATTTTAATATCAATATTTTTGTGAGAAAAACTAATTATTAAATAACTCATCTAAAATTCTCTTTCAATCATTGCCTTCATAATCATCACAAGTGTTTGACTATTTTCTTCATCTTCTACAGCTTTAATAGCTTCATTACCTATTTGCTTAGCTTGTAAGATTGAGTCACTTAAAGCATTTGTTATAGACATTTGTTCTTTTATCCATAAGCTTTCTTCTTGTGTTAACTCTTTTTTATATAAAGACTCTAATTTTGTTTTATTTTCTAATCTTTCGTGAAGTAATAAATAAGGAATTGTCACTTTTCCCTCTACAAAGTCAAGCATTGCTGGTTTTCCAAGAGTTGAGCTATCTTGTGTTATATCTAAAATATCATCAATCATTTGAAAAGCAAGCCCAAGATTTTTACCATATAAAGCATATTTTTCTTCATCGAGACATGCTAATATGGCAGCTGCTTTAGAAGCTGCTTCAATTAAAGATGCTGTTTTTTTGTAAATCATATCTAAGTATTTATCATAAGAGCTATTAAATGAATTTGTTAAATCAACATCTAACATCTCTCCAATACTTAATAATGTAACTGCATTAGATATTGTATATGCAATTTTTTGATCCATAAAAGTCAATTGTGTAAATGCTTTAGAATATAAAATATCCCCAAACATAATTGCTGTTTTATTATCAAAAAGAGCATTTACAGAAGGTTGACCTCTTCTTGTATCTGATTCATCAATAACATCATCATGTAAAAGTGATGCTGCATGAATCATTTCAACAACAGCACATAATTCAATACTCTGTTTAGAAACTCCTGCAATTTTAAGAATTAATTTACTTCTTAACATCTTTCCATTTGCAAGTTTTTCTAAAAGCATTAAACTTTTTTCGTCATTACACTCTTTTACAAAATCTCTTATTTTATCTTTTACTTGTTGTAGCTCTTCCACCAAAAATTACCTTATGAATCTAATCTTGAAATTATATCACCAGTAAATTCTACGTATAAACCTTTTTTCATAGCATTCACTTCAGCCATATTATCTAAAGTGTAGTCCTTAATGTATTGATTGATATCAAAGTCTTCATCTTTTCCTGCACAAATAATCATTTCTAATACTGCTAGTTTTTCTACGATTTTGTCCATTTCTTCTTCAACTATATCTTTTGAAGCTTCTCTACTTACATCAAAAAATTTTGATTTTGGACTCCCCATAAAAATATCATCTTCATCTTCTGTAAACCAATCTTTAAACGATGCCATCTATAATTTCCTTTTAATTCTTTTTATTATTTATTTGTTTTCAAGTCTTACTCTAACAGCTTTTGCATGGGCTGTTAAACCTTCTGTATCTGCAAGTAATGCACATGCTTCACCAAGTTCATTTATAGCATTTTTTGAAAAATTAATTATTGAGCTTTTTTTCATAAAATTTTCTACATTTAATGGACTATAAAATTTAGCTGTACTTCCTGTTGGAAGTGTGTGATTTGGACCTGCAAGATAATCGCCAATTGGTTCAGGAGTATTTTCACCTAAGAAAATTGCACCTGCGTGTTTAATATATGGTAATAATTCAAAAGCATTAGCTGTCATAACTTCTAAGTGTTCAGGAGCTATTTCATTCATAAGTTTTATCGCTTCTTCCATTGATGAAGCTACAATAATTGCACCTCTATTTTCAATTGAAGTTCTAGCAATAGTTTCTCTACTAAGTGTTTTTAAATATTTTTCAACCTCATCACTTGTTTTTAAAGCAATCTCTTCAGAAGTTGTAATCATTATCGAACTAGCCATCTCATCATGTTCAGCTTGTGATAATAAATCAATTGCTAAATAGTGAGGCTTTGCTGTTTCATCTGCTAGTATTCCAATTTCACTTGGACCTGCAATCATATCTATGTTTACTTCACCAAAAACTAGTTTTTTAGCAGTCGCTACAAAAATATTTCCAGGACCTGTAATCACATCAACTTTCGAAATAGTTTGCGTTCCATAAGCCATTGCAGCAATTGCAGAAGCTCCTCCAACTTTATAAGCTTTTTTAATTCCACACAAGTGACAAGCTGCAAGTAAAAGTTCATTTACTTCATTATCAGGAGTTGGAGTACATACAACTATTTCTTCAACACCAGCTACGATTGCAGGAATTGCATTCATTAAAAGTGAACTAGGATATGCAGCTTTCCCACCTGGAATATAAAGTCCTGCTCTATCAACAGCGCTAACTTTTTGACCTAAAATAGTTCCATTTGATTCAAAGTCTAACCATGATTTTGGAAGTTGTTTTTCGTGGTAATTTTTGATTCTATCGTATGCTGTATGAAGTGCTGCTCTTAATTTTTCATCAATATTTTCATAAGCTTTTTTCATATCAGAAGGGTCAATCATTAAATCTTCATCTGATTTAACTTCCCATTTATCAAATTTTTCAATATGTCTTTTTAAAGCTGTATTTCCCTCAACAACTATTTCATCAATGATATTCATAACAATTGATGAAACACCTTTAATATCACTTTTAGCTCTTGCTAAAATTCCATCAAACTCTTCTTTAAAATTTGTATCTTTTGTGTTTATAATCTTCATTTATATTTGTCCTAAAATCTCTTTTACAATATCTTTTAAATCTTTATTCTCAACATCAACAACAATTTTTGCAACTTTTTCATACTCTTTTGCTCTTGAATCATAAAGTTTAATTGCTTCTTCCATATTTTGTAAAAGTGGTCTTTTTTTTAGTTTATTTTCAGCATTTGGAGCCGCATTAATTCTGTCTAAAATTCCTTGAAACGATGATTTTAAATAAACAACCTTTCCTATTTTGTTTATATTTTCTTGCTTATAAAATCCACCACCCGTTGAAATAATTGTGTTATTTACACTTTTTTCAAGCCATAATGCAGTTTTCTTTTCTAAGGCTCTAAAATATGGTTCACCTTCAACTTCAAAAATCTTTTTGATTCTTCTGTTTTCCATACTCTCGATTAAATCATCAGTATCAATTGCAAACATATTAGACTTTTTAACTAATGCTCGTGCAACTGTTCCCTTACCAACACCCATAAAACCTATTAATATTATATTGTTCTTTTTCATAGTTTTGGATTATATCTAAAGTTATGTAAATTTTTATACTCTTATGTTTATTATTAACTTTATTTAGATAAAATAACTTTATACACGCGATTACAAAATAGGATAAAAATGGCTTTACAAAAACTAATTTCAAATGTTATTGATTCAATAGAATATAATATCACCCTACAAGAAATTTTAGATTCAATGATAAAAAACAAAACTAAGCATTTTGTTTTATTGGATAATAAAAAACCTGTAGGAATAATCACAGAAAGAGATATTTTATTTCTATATACAAATCATATTGATCTTAATTTAAAAGCCATTGATTATGCAAAAAAATGCCTAATAACTAGCAAATCAAATAGAAAAGTAAATTATATTTTAGGACTTATGCTAAATCATAAAATTAGAAGAGTAATTGTAGTTGATTTAGATGGAAATTACATAGGAACTATTCTTCAAGAAAAACTTATTTATGAGTTTGAACAAGAAATTTTCAAAACTCATACTAAAGCAAAAGATTTAATTAGAGTTAATTTAAAAGCATTTTTTGTACAAAAAGAAGCAAATATTCAAACAGCTATTGAACTAATGAGCGAAAAATATATTGGTTCTATTTTGATTTTTGATAAAGAGACTCCAATTGGGATTTTAACAGAAAGTGATATTATAAATCTTGCTCAAAAACATATTGATACTTCTTTAAATATTCAAGAAGTTATGCATGAAAGTATAGTTTGTTTTGATACAGAAGATTTACTTTTTGATGTTGTAAATAAGATGAAAAAAGAAAACATCAGAAGAGCTGTAATTTATGACAAAATTAAAAATGATTATTTTGTAATTACGTCAAAAGATATTCTAAATAACATAAAGGGAAATTATAATCTATTTTTAGAATCAAAATTAAGAGATATCAAAAGCACTTTTAACTCTTTAAATGAAGCAGTAATTGAGCTTTTTGATAATGAAGAAGAACAAATAATTTATTGGTTTAATAGTAAAGCAAAAAAATTATTTGATATACAAATAGATAAAAATATCACATCTGTTATTCCAGAACAAAGATGGAATTCTATTTATAAAAGAATATTAGCAAATGATTTTCAAGAAAATGAAATTTTAGAAATAAATGATAATGTTTTTCAACTAACAATCATGAACACAGTTTTACTTGATAATTCAATTATCAAACTACTTTTTACAAATATTTCAGAAATTGCCCTTACAAATAAACAAATAGAGAGCAAATTTAAACTTTTATATGAACATGTACCATATCCTTATCAATCTTTAGATAATAAAGGCTTATTAACAAATGTAAATAAGAAATGGTGTGATATTACAGGTTACACTAAAGATGAAGCCATTGGGCAAAAATTTAGTATATTTACAGATGAGTCATATGAAAGATTAAAAGCTTTATTTAAAATATTTTTAGAAAATAAAAAAGTTGAAAATGAAAAGATAAGAATAAAAAAGAAAAATGGTGAAATCATTCTTGCTAGTTTTACTGGGAATCTTTCAAATATAAATGGCGAATTAAAAACTCATTGTATTTTTAAAGATATCACAACAGAAGAAAAAATTGAGAAAAAATTAAAACTATCGGATATTGTATTTGAAAATACAACAGAAGGTATTTTAATTACAAATGAAGAAAATCAAATTATTTCAGTTAATAATGCTTTTACAACAATTACTGGATATACACAAGAAGAAGTAATAGGTAAAAATCCTAAAATTTTAAATTCAGGAAAACAAGATAAAGAGTTTTATAATAATCTTTGGAGTGACCTGCATACAACAGGACAATTCAAAGGTGAAATTTGGAATAGGAATAAATCTGGTGAAATTTATCCTGAATGGTTAAATATAAGTATAGTAAAAGATTCAAAAGGTCGAATACTTAATTATGTTGCAATTTTTTCAGATATTACAAAAATTAAAAAATCAAATGAAAAAATTGAATTTTTAGCACATCATGACCCTCTTACAAACTTACCAAATAGATTGTTATTAAAAGCCCGATTAGATCAATCTATTGCTCATGCAAATAATGCAAAAGAGATTTTAGCAATTATGTTTATTGATATTGATAATTTCAAAATAATTAATGACACATATGGACACTCGATTGGGGACAAAATTATTAATTTAGTTGCTTCAAGATTAAAAAGAAATTTAAGGCAAGATGACACCATTTCAAGAATTGGTGGAGATGAGTTTATTTTAGTAATTGAAAATATAAATGATATTAAAAATATTAAAAAAATTGCCCATAAAATTTTAAATGATTTTAATGAACCCATAAAGCTACAAGAGTATTTATTTGAAATAACTATTAGCATGGGAATTACACTATTTCCAAATAATGGATTAAATACAGAAGAGTTAATAAAACAAGCTGATACAGCAATGTATAGTGCAAAAAATGCAGGTAAAAATCAATTTCAATTTTATAAAAATGAAATGACAAATGAAATTTTTGAAAAAATCATTATGAAAAATGAAATTAGTGATGGATTAAAAAATGAAGATTTTGAAGTGTTTTATCAGCCACAAATAAATATTCAAGAAAATAAAATAGTTGGAGCTGAAGCTCTTATTAGATGGAACTACAAAAACTCTAGACTTATTTTTCCAGGTGAGTTTATTTCCTATGCAGAAGAGACTAAACTAATTATTCCAATGGGTGAATTTGTTTTAAAAGAAGCTTGTACTTTTTTGAAAAAACTTCAAAATTTAAAACTTTTAAGTGATGGAATTATTGCAGTTAATATATCAAGTATTCAAATCAAAAATAGTGATATATTAAAAACCATTAAAGAGTGTTTAGAGTATTCTAACTTAGATGCTAAATATTTAGAAGTTGAATTAACTGAAAGTTATATTATGGATAATGTTGAAGAATCTATTTCAACACTTGCTAGATTAAAAGACCTTGGAATAAAACTAGCAATTGATGATTTTGGAACAGGATATTCATCTTTGAGTTATTTAAAAAGATTTCCAATTGATAAATTAAAAATTGATAAATCATTTGTTGATGAACTTCCCAAAAGTACTAGAGATGCTGCCATTGCAAAAACAGTAATAGAACTTGCAAAAGGTTTAGAAATGAAGGTTATTGCTGAAGGCGTTGAGAAAAAAGAACAAAATGATTTCTTAAAAAATGAACTATGTGATGAAGTTCAAGGATGGTATTACGGTAAAGCTTTAAGAGAAGATGAGTTTATTGCTTTTGTTAAAAATTTTCAATAGACTCTTCCATAAAAAGATCTATTTCAAAAAGTGCTCCTTTATAAGTAATACCTTCAATAAATAGATCTTCATTTACTACACTTATTTTTCCATTCATATGTTTTTCAATAATCTCTTTTGACATATAAAGGCCAATTCCCGTACCTTGAGATTTACCTTTTGTAGTAAAATGTGCTTCAAAAACTTTATTTATAATTTTACTATCAATTCCACCTGCATTATCTTTTATAAGAACTTTTATTACATTTTCTTCTTTTCTTATATCTATAAAAATATATCTATTTTTTATTTCTTTTTTCTCAAATTCATCTTTAGAATTATTGATTATATTTATTATAACTTGTAAAAATTCATTTTCAAAACTAAATATAGTTATATCATCTAAGTTTTTTATTACGTTTATATTTTTATTTTTAAGTTGTGTTTCTAGTAAAGTAAGAGCTTTATTTATAATGTATCTTAAATTAAAATGGCTAGCTTCTTTTTGTGGATTAAAATAATCTCTAAAATCATCAATTGTTTGAGATAAGTATTTAGTTGTATTTGTTATTGAATCCATAGATTTTATTAATTCTTCTTTTTCAATAACTCCATATTCATATTGTACTTTTACTCCTGTTGACATAAGAGAAATAGAATTCAAAGGTTGTCGCCATTGATGAGCTACATTTTCAAGCATTTCACCCATTGCTGCCATTTTTGATTGTTGAGTTAATAAACTATCTTTTTGTTTGTGTTTTTCAATTTCAGCTAATAATTGATATTTATATTTCTGAAATCTTTTATGTAATTTATTTGATATGTAAAAAGAGATGAAAAGAAAAAAGATAGTAATTAAAATACTAATAACAAAAAGTTTAATCAAATTTTTTGTATATTTATCTTTTATTTCTTTTTCTTTCTCAATAATTTGATTTGCTAACTCATCTGTATAAAATCCTGTTGCTATTGCCCACTTCCAATCATCAAAACCTCTTACATATGAAATTTTTTCAGAAGGAAGTTTAGCTTGAGGTTTAATAGTTCCAATATATTTTACGTATCCACTACCATTTTTTGCTTGATTTAGTATCTCTTTTGTTATCATAATTCCATTTGAATCTGTTAAATTTATTCTATTAACACCTATGTACTCTTTTTTAATATGTGATAAATAAACACCTTGTTCATCAACAACAATAAAATATCCATTAGTTGAGTATTTAATACTATTTATATAAGATAGAATTTCATCTTTAATTTTATTCTCAAAATCATTTATATACTCACCGGTTCCAATATACCAATTATAGGGTTCAAAAACTTTATTAAAAGTGATTTTTTTATATTGATGATTTAAATCCTCAGGTTTTTGCCAATATAATTCATTGAAACCTTCTTTTATATTCTTTAACTGATTTATTGTATTTTGAATAATTTTTTTATTTGCACTATCTTTATAATTTATGATTAATTGATTTTCTAATTGAGGTTGTAAAGGGTGTAAAATATTATAACCTTGCATATTATATATATAATAATATCCACGATTGTCATTAAATCTTAATTCTCTTAAAGTCTCTTTTATTCGAACTATAATTTGCTCTTTAGTTTCTTTATCTTTATACTTTTCATAAATAGCATTTACTAATCGGTGAGCTTCATCAACCCTATTTTTAATACTTACTTTTAATTCTTTTTCACTATTGGCTTTTTTATAAGATATATATGTATATATTTTATCAACTTCATTTTTTATTATTTCTTTATTTTTCTCAATATATTCAATTTGCAAAATTTGCAAATCTTTTTTTAAAATACTATTTTTTTCAATATATAAAAGAAAAGTAATAATAATACAAAGAAATCCAATAATCAAGACAGGAGTATATTTAATAAGATTTAATAATTTTGTTTCTTTTTTAGATAGCATGGAAAGAATTGTATCCTAATTTAAGTTAAATATAAAAATTATTTATTATATTTATGTTTATATCTTTCATTCATTGAGATATTACCCAATATTCCCCCTTGATGAATATAAAGAGATTCAAAAGTGTCATTATCTATTTTATTTAAATATTTTTCGTAACATATCCAACCTAAACAATCATATAAAAAATCAAATTCAATATTAGTTTGTTTTAATAGCTCATTATGAATTTCATAAAACTCTTTATAAAGTTTTCCAAAATGATATTTTTTCTGCCTTCTTATTATTGTAGGATGATTTGATTTTTCAAGCATATTAAATTGTTTTTCTAAATAATCTTCATCTCCTACACAAGCACATGTTAATACTTCAAAAGGAAGATATTTTTGTAAATAAAGAGCTGTAGTTCCCGTCCCACTTGGTAAAAAAACTTTTAAATTATCTATCTTATTCTCTTTTGCCCAAAATATTATCTCTTTAGCTAAAATTTCAATTCCAAAACAAGCTTCTTTAATAGCTCCACCTTCACTAATAAATAAAACATCATCATTAAAAATAGTAGGAATTTCTTGTTCTTTTATATTCATTCCATTATCTAATGCATATTTATAGTTTCCACTTGGATTTTCTTTTAAAAAAGAGGCTATATGATCAACATAATAATCAAACTTTAAATCTTTTAATTTACATAATACAGATAATGAATACATAGCATTTGATTGAGCCGAACCAAAAGATACAATTTTTTTTATATTAGGAAAATCATTTTTTAGAAAATAAAAGAATTTTCTAGCTTTATTTCCTGAAAAATCTTTATGAAGTAAATCATCTCTTTTTACGAAATATTTTCTATTATTAAATGTAATTTGTTCTATTGGGGAATTTGTGTAGTTCATAGGCAAATTGTACCATCTCTTAACAAAAGTTTTGTACAATAACAAAAAAAATATTGGGGTTATTATGGAGTTAATGAGTTATATTGATAAGGGCGGAGCTATTGTTTATATTCTAATAGCATTAAACATAATTGGATTTACTATTATTTTATGGAAATTTTTTACACTTCCACGAAAAAATGCAATGATAAGTAAAATAAGATCAAGAGTAACGATAAACGCATCTATTACATCTCAAATTGAATATGAAGTAAAGAAATTAGAATCAGGTCTTACTCTTATTAAAAATATCGCAACAATTGCACCACTTCTTGGATTGCTTGGAACAGTAATTGGAGTTTATAAATCATTTGAAGCAATTACTCAAAATGGTTTAGGAGATCCAACTATTTTTTCAAATGGTATTGGAATAGCTCTTATTACAACCATTGCTGGTTTAATTGTAGCAATTCCACATCAAATAGCTTATAATCATTTTATTTCTATGATTGACTCAATTGAATTAAAAGCAAAAAAAGAGTTAGTTGGGCAAGAGTAAAATGAAAAGAAGAGAGTCTTTGGGCTTAGACTTAACCCCTGTTATTGATGTTGTTTTTATTCTTCTTATATTTTTCATAGTAACTTCAGTTTTTAAAAAAGAAGAACTTGCATTAATTTTGGATTTACCAGCATCAAATGCAAAAGAGATGAAAATTCAAAAAGAACAAGTATTTATTGAACTTAGTCAAAATAAATTAGCTATTAAAGGAATTGAAGTATCTTTTGAATCACTTGAGGATAATTTAAAAGCTATTAAAAATAAAGAAAATCCTGTAATTGTAAGAATTGATAAAAAAGTAGAATATCAAAGAGTTGTAAAAGTTTTAGATTTATTACAAAAATATAATCTTACTAATTTAGCATTAGTAACAAATGAAGATAATAAATAAAATAATATTATAACTCTTTTAAAAGTATGCTAGAATTGTAATAACTTTATTACAAGGAGAAAATATGGAATATACAGTAAAACAAGCAATACCAGGTTTTGAAAATGTTAAAAAAGTACTAATTGAAAAAGGTGATGGAGCAACATGTTTATTAAGAAGCTTAGATGACAAGCATTATATGCAAATTGCATTAGCTTATGCACAGCCAAATGCAAAGGTTGATGTATCAGATGAAATTCAAGCACTTCTTCAATTAAAAGACGATTCTAAGTGTTCTATATACTATCCTGTAATTATTGATCAAGATGTTGAAAAATCAGTAATTAATTTAAGTGCACCTTTCTTATTTAATGAAGATAATAAGACAGTTGCTCAATGTATTTCAATAAATGAGTAATTTTTTTCAAATTATTTATTAAAAAAAAGCAGAAATTATTTTTCTTTTTTCTGCTTTTCTCCCGTTTTATAGGCTTTTCTCTTTATTAAAATCAAAATTAAATACTTTTTATCATCAAATTTATAATATTTCTTATAATTTCAGCGTAATTTATTTATTTTAAGCTATACTGTTGGTATTGAAAGATGGTTTAGGGTTCATCTATAGTTTATGTTTTTCTTGTAACGCTAGTTTTAAGTACACACTCAATCTAAAGAATTCTCAATTTTATATCTTCAACACTTTAGAAATGAAGTATTTTAACAAAAAAGAAAAGGAGTTACAATGGCAACATTAGTAAACGGAACAGTAAAATGGTTTAATAGCGAAAAAGGTTACGGATTTATCGAGCAAGATAACGGTGGAAAAGATGTATTTGTTCATTACAGAAATATCAATAGTTCAGGTTATGGAAGAGTTTCATTAAATGACGGTCAAAAGGTAACTTTTGAAGTTGGTCAAGGCGAAAAAGGTCTTCAAGCAGAAAACGTAACAGCTTTATAATTTCAGCTTTACTACTAAAAAAGGGAAGAGATTTTATCTCTTCCCTTTTTTTTACTCTTTTTTCAATCTATTTTACTTCTAAGTTCGCGTATTCTTCGTCAGTAAAAATTCTTGATTTTGTAATAAATTGATAGCCTAAGTCTATTTCTAAGGAGAACGAATTTCCAAAGGCAGATTTTTCAACTCTTACGTCTATAGTAATATGTGAATGTTTAAAATATTCAAACTGATCTTTATCAATAAAAAATTCACAACCACAAATTTCACCCATTTTTACGTTTTTACTTGGAACATAAAAATCACTTTTTTCATAACACATAGGGGCTGTTCCATCGCAACAACCACCACTTTGATTAAAAACCAACTCACCGTGCTGCTCTTTTAACTTTTCAATAACTAAAACAGCAGCTGGAGTAACACTTAATCTTTCAGTTGTCATAAATATCCTTTGTTGTAACAAAAAAAACCCATAGAGGAGAACTTTCTATGGGTTTTTATACTTCTAGGAGTTAAATCCTAGAAGAATCCTAATTTATTTTTGTTGTATGAAGTTAAAATATTTTTAGTATGTCTGTAAGAGTTTAACATCATCATATGAGTTTCTCTTCCGATACCTGATTTTTTATATCCACCAAATGATGCATGTGATGGGTAGATATGGTAACAATTTACCCAAACTCTACCAGCTTCAATTCCTCTTGAGAATTTATGTAATTGGTGAGCATCTCTTGACCAAACACCTGAACCTAAACCATAAATTGTGTCATTTGCAATTGCTAATGCTTCTTCTTCATCTTTGAAAGTTGTAACAGCAAGAACTGGTCCAAAAATCTCTTCTTGGAAGATTCTCATTTTATTATGACCTTTGAATAATGTTGGTTGAATATAGAAACCATTTGGATTAGTTTCAGACTCGTAAACATCTCCACCAATTAATAGTTCAGCACCCTCTTCTTTACCAATTTTGATATATTCAGAAATTTTTTCTTTTTGATTTAATGAACATTGAGCACCCATCATACAATCTGTATCTAAAGGATTTCCTAATTTAATTGCTTTTACTCTTTCAAGTACTCTTGCCATAAATGGCTCATAAATTGACTCTTGAATTAATGCTCTTGAAGGACAAGTACAAACTTCACCTGAGTTAAATGCAAATAATACTAAACCTTCAATTGCTTTATCAAAGAACTCATCATCAGCATCCATAATTGATTCTAAGAAGATATTTGGAGATTTCCCACCAAGCTCTAATGTAGAAGGAATGATATTTTCAGTTGCATATTGCATAATTAATTGACCAGTTGTAGTTTCACCTGTAAATCCAACTTTTTTAACTAATTCATGAGTAGATAGATATTTACCAATTTTTCCACCTGCACCATTAATAATGTTAATAACACCTGCTGGTAATACTGATTGGATTGTTTCCATTAAAATTAAAATTGACATAGGAGTTGCAGATGCTGGTTTCATAACAACACAGTTTCCAGCAGCAATTGCAGGTGCTAATTTCCAAGCAGCCATTAATAACGGGAAATTCCAAGGAATAATTTGAGCAACAACACCATATGGTTCATGAATTTCTTGAGAAATTGTATTTTCATCTAAATCTGAAACTGTTCCTGATTCTGCTCTAATTACAGATGCAAAATATCTAAAATGATCAACAACTAAAGGAACGTCTGCATTTAAAGTTTCTCTAACAGCTTTTCCATTATCTAAAGTTTCTGCAAGTGCAATATTTTCTAAGTTTGCTTCAATTGCATCTGCAATTTTATTTAATAAAGTACTTCTTTCAACAACTGAAGTATGTTTAAATGATTGAAATGCTTTATCAGCAGCTAAAATAGCAGCTTCACAATCTTTCTCATTTGATCTTGGGATTCTTGTTAAAACTTCACCATCAACAGGAGAGATATTATCAAAATACTCACCACTAATTGGAGCTAACCATTCTCCACCAATGAAATTCTCATATTGTGCTTTATATGTTGGTTTACTATAGATCATTTTTCTATCCTTTTTTGTTTATTTATTTTTGGAAAATTTGTTAAACTTATTAACTTGTCTTTTCTCTTAGTGAAATTCTACATGAGATTTATAGCGTGAATTTAGCATTAGTGTAGCATAAATATAGCGATGGTAACTTTTCTTACAAATTACCGTATTTTCGAACTTTTTCTCATTTTTTTTTCTTTGAATTTTTCAAATTATCTGCTACAATTTTTTTTATGAAAACATTTAATTATACACTTAACGATAAAGCACTTGATTCAATAATACATTTTTCTTTTTTTAAAGAAGAAAAAAATATTTTAATTCAAATATTTTGTGGAGAAAAAAAAGAAACTTTAAAAAAAATCATAAATAAAATCACAGAAGAACTACCTCAAGCAATTTGTATTGGTTCATCAACTGATGGAGAAATTAATAATTCAACAATAACAACATTAAAAACGGTAGTTACAATTACAATATTTAAAAAAACTTCGTTAAAAATTGCTTATGTAAATGAAAATGATTCTTTCTCAAATGGTAAGAAATTAGCAAGCTTGCTTTGTGAAGAAGATACCAAACTATTAATTACTTTTACAGATGGAGCAAAAACAAATGGCGAAGAATTTTTAAATGGAATTAGTTTTATAAATAATAACGTAATAATAAGTGGTGGAATGGCTGGAGACAATGCCCACTTTACACAAACTTTCATCTCATGCCAAAATAAAATATTAACCCAAGGGGCAGTTGGAGTTTCTCTTAACTCTAATAAATTAAAAGTTTGTAATGCTTATAATTTCAACTGGTCTCCTATTGGAATTGAGCATGAAATAGAAGAAGTTGTAGGAAATAGAGTTTATAAAATTTCTGGACTTACACCTTTAGATTTTTATGAAAAATATTTAGGTGAATATGTAGCGAAATCACTTCCTGCAACAGGGATTGAGTTTCCATTAATTATACAAAAAAATAATATTCCAATTGCAAGAGCTGTTATTGCAAAACATAATGATGGAAGCTTAAGTTTTGCAGGAAATCTTCATAAAGGAGATATTGTAAAACTTGGTTTTGGAAATATTGAATTGATTATGAATAATCCACTTAAATCTTTATTTAGTAAATATTCCATAAAAGATACAGAAACCTTTTTCATCTATGCTTGTATGGCCAGAAGAAGATATATGCCTGATTTAATAAATATTGAAATAAAACCTTTTTCAAAGATTGCTCCAACTGCCGGCTTTTTTACATATGGAGAGTTTTACCATAATTGTGGGAATAATGAACTTTTAAATCAAACACTAACTATCATAGCTTTAAGTGAAAAAGAAGAAGCTCATTATGAAGTTGATTCGGTTGATGATATTGAAAATACTAATTTAAGTGATCATGCAAAAAGTTTACAAGCATTAACCCATTTAATTCAACAATCATCAAGTGATTATAGCATTCAATCTCAAGAGCTCGAAAATGGAAATGTCTATGCACAAAATTTAATAGCTTCGCAAAAACAGTTTTTAAAACATGCAGTTCATGAAACAAATACTCCTTTATCTGTTATTATGGGAAATATTGAAATGTTTGAAATGGAACATGGGAAAAATAAATACCTATCAAATATTGAAGTTGCCATGAAAAATATATTTAGTATATATGATGATTTATCTTATCTTGTAAAAAAAGATCAAGTAAACCGAGCTACACATGAGATAGATTTAGTTGATTTTGTAAGAGCAAGAATCGATTTTTTCTCTTCTTCAGCTCTTAGAGTTAAATCAAATTTTCTATTTAAAACAAAAAAGAATAAAATAATTTTAAATTTTAATGAGATAAAACTTCAAAGAATAGTTGATAATAATTTAACAAATGCAATTAAATATACATTGCCAAATGAAACAATAATCATAAAGTTAGAAATGAATAATAATGACTGTGATTTTATAATAGAGAGTCGTTCAGTTCAAATTTTAGATCCTCAAAAAATATTTGAAGAGTATTACCGAGAAGAAGTTTCAAAAGATGGATTTGGACTTGGATTAAATTTAGTAAAAAGAATATGTAGTGAAGAAAATGTAGGAATAAAACTAGAATCAGGTGAAAACTGGGCTTCATTTACATACACATTTAAAGGAATATTATGAAAATTTTATTAGTTGAAGACGATATTATGTTAAATGAAATGATAACAGAATATATAACATCAACAGGACATGTAATAAAAAGTGTAAAAACAGGAACCGAATCTTTGGAAATTTTAGATAAAGAAAAATTTGATTTATTAATTTTAGATATAAATCTTCCTGATATTGATGGTTTTACTATCTTAGAAAGATTAGATGAACAAAAGAAAATGGTTCCTACTATCTATATTTCTGCACTTATTGATATAGAAGATATTTCAAGAGCTTTTGATTTAGGATGTTTTGATTATTTAAAAAAACCATTTCATTTAAAAGAACTAACATTACGAATAAACAAAATATTAAAAACAAGAATCGTTCCACAAAGACATAAAAGGTTATCAAAACATTATAGTTTTGATGCAGAAAACATGACTCTTTTATACAATAATGAACCACATATTTTACCAAAACGGCAACTTCAAATAATCGAACTTTTAGCACTTAATAGAAGTTTAGTTGTTCAATATGATATGTTCAGAGACTATGTTTGGAATGATGATTATATTGATAATGCAACAATTAGAGCCGAAGTTAATAGGGTAAAAACTGTTTTAAAAGAGGATTTTATTAAAAATATCAGAGGAAGTGGATACATGATTGAAAGACCTGAATAGGTTTTTCAAATCATAATAACTTGATTTTTACCTTTTGCTTTTGCTTCATACAATCCAAGGTCTGCTCTTTTAATAGTAGTTTCAATATCTTCACCTTCTTTATAAAATGTAACTCCAAAACTACAGGTAACTTTTTCTACTTTTTTAAAAATATGTTTTTCTATTCTCATTCTTAAATGTTCTAACACTTTTGATAAATCATTTTCACTTTTTATTTTCATAATCAAAATAAACTCTTCTCCACCCCATCTAATAAGGATATCATCATCTCTTGAAAATTTTGATATTTCAGATACTAACTCTTTTAATACATAATCACCAATATCATGTCCATAGGTATCATTAACTTTTTTAAAATCATCTATATCAAAAAGACATAAGGCAAATCTATAGTTTTTTAAATGGTACTCTTTTATAATATTTCTATAATTTTTCTCAAAATATTCTCTATTATAAGCACCTGTTAATTTATCATGTACAGTTTTTTCTTCTAGGATTATTTGTTCATTAATTGTTTGACTAATATCTGAAAAACTAACAATATATAAATCATCTTCAAAATAATTAAGTGTGATGGAAAAAACAACAATTATTGAATCTTTTGTTAACATTCCTACAATTCTTTTAGGTTGAGAAAGTGAAATAATTGCATCTATCCAATTTTCATTATTTTTTAGTTTCCCAAGATGAAAAAATCTATCATTTTCTAAAAAGAATTCACAAATACATTTTGATTCTTTTTTAAAATCTTCAAGCTCTTTAAAACCAAAAAAATTCAAAAACTCTTTATTTGCAAAATTTATCTCTTCTCCATTTGTTAATATTACAATTGTATTTTGTGTATCAATAAATTTGTAAAGTTTATTATAAGCCTCTTTTTGAACAGTTATATCATGAATAGTTCCAAGGGATTGAATTATATTTCCATCATCAGCTAAGGTATGTTTACATAACTCTGAGATATGTTTTAATTCATTATTTTTAGTAATAATTTTATATTCTATTCTATAATCTGTTTTACTTTCAATTGAATTATAAAAAGCATTACTTACTCTTTCTAAATCATCATGATGAACATATTTCAAAATTGATTTATGACTAGCTTCAAATTGCGCTTTTTCTAGATCAAAAATATTATAGATTTCATCACTCCAGATTAATCTATTTTTTATTAAATCAAACTCCCAATATCCAATATGACTAATTTTTTGTACTTCATCTAATATTTTATTATTATGCATTAATTCATGTTTATCATCATCTATTTTATACATAAAATATACAATAAACATCGTAAAAAATATTAAAAATGTTAAAAATAAATAATACTGTTTTTCATAAGTTATAAAACTATTATGCTCTTTTATTATTATTATATATCCAACAGTTTCATTTTTAAAGAAATTATGAATTGGCAAAAAAGTTGTTACATAATAATTTTCATTCATTTTAATAAAAAAATTAAATAATTCTCCTTCTTTTAATTTATCATCAATATTATTATTTTTATTATATTTACTGATTATTGATTCGATTAAAGAATTTCGTCCCTTTGATATACTTTTTTCATGATAAAAAAGAGTAGAAGTTGTACACTCTTTATAATTATCTTTTTCACTACTAAACACTTTTTTATCAACAACAGATTTTTTTATAATAAAATCAATATCTTTACTAAACTCTTTTCTAAATTCATTTGTAATATCTTCCATTGATACAGAAGTTTCAACAGAACCTATATATTTATCATTTAATTTTAGTGGATATACAAATCTATATCCATTATAAATTCTTCCTTCTTCAAATCCATGTGCAGGTTTTTGATATTTATTTACATATTTTACTGTTTCTCTTACATCAGCTAAATTATCACCAAATTTTTCAGGTCTATGAAATCTTAAAAAACTATCATTATTCTTTAAATGAAAATGAAGTTGTTTTAATTTAAAATCATGCATATTATTATACATATCAATTAATTCTAAATACAACTCTTTTCTAATTTCATTTTGTTTTGAAGATGAAGCCTCATTAACATTTAATAAAAGCTCTTTAATTTTTTTTGTATCTATTCTATTAAAATATAAAATATTTGAATGAACTCTAAATGCTTCGATAATTGTATTTAACTGAACTTTTGCAGAATCTTTTTCTATTTGAAGAAGTTCTTCTTTTCTATCATTAATTAATGAGAATAAAGATAAAGAACCAATAGTTGATAGTAGTAAAAATAAACTTATATAAAACAACTTATTTTTCATTGTTACCTTTTTTATTATTACTTATATTTTATTTAATAATACAATATTTACTTTTAAAATCTAGCTAATTAAATTTTATAAAGAAAATTATTTATCTAAATTCATACATTTATGAGATTTTTTTTAATTTATAAAAAAGAGTCTTTTGTAAGTCATTTGAATTATATTATTTTATAAGAGAGAAAAACAAAAGGGAAAGTGAAAAATTTTGAAATCAAAGGTATGATTTCAAAATATCCAATAAAAAACAAATCTATTTTACTACATAAAACCCAAAGAATTTAATCTATTTCGATAAACTATTTTATCTTCTGAAAAAATTACACTATCTTCTATTTTTTTATTTATTATTCCAT
>JAHIWE010000052.1 GCA_018816105.1 bacterium
CTTTAAAATGTATATTATTATATAATATAAGTTATTAAAATGTTTAATTTTATTTTGTGACGTTTAATTTCTAAAAATAATAATTAAGTAAAATCGATATGTACTTTAAAATATATACCAAAAGGAGATTGTTATGACTATGATTGCAAAAGAATTTAAAAATGGATGAATCTAAGCAATAATATTGCCAAAAGAGTATAAAGTTGATAGTGATAAAGCTTATATTGAAAAGATATGTGATTCTTTTATCATTGTTCCAAAAGAAAAAAGTAAATAGGTGTTATGAGAAATGCACTTGAAGACTTAGTATATTTTGAGATGGGAAGAAGTCAACCTGATATTCTAGAGAGATTAGCATCTGATGAAAATGCAGCATATGAATATGCAATTATTTGAACAAATTTAGAATTAAAAGGTCAAATTATCGGTTCAATGATTTATTTATAGCAGCTCATACAAAAAGTTTAGATGCTGTTTAGTTATAAATAATATAAAAGAATTTGAATGAGAAAAAGATTTAAAAATAGAAGATTGGACTAAATAAAAAACATTTCTTTTTGATAAACTAGCAAATGAAGTATACGAATATTTTAGTATTATTGTAAAATATAAATAAAATAAGGAACTAAATGCAAACTGTTGAACTAAAAATCGCACCAAAAGATTGGCTTTATATAATAATTATTGGGGCATTTTTTGGATTTTTTATCTCTTTATGTTTTTATTTTTTAAATTATGATTTACAAAATATTTCTACTATTATTTTTTCTATAGCAAGTGCTATTTTTATTTCTTTATTTGCATTTTTTTTAATTACCATTTCAAATAAATTTATTCTTCCAAAGGTAAAACAAAAATTTTGGTATTTGATTAGTTTTATCTTTTCATTTTTAGCGGGATTTTTAGGTTTTTCTTTTTCATTTCTTCTTTTTTCTTTTGGTGATTTTAAAATTATTTATATTCTTTCGTCTTTTTGGATTTATATTTCTATTACTATTGGATTTTTGACTTTTTTAGTTGGTTTGATTTTGCATCAGTTTATCTCTATGAAATATAAAAATGAAATGATTAAAACACAGATTTTAGAAACTAAACTAAAAGCCTTAGAGAATGAGCTTAATCCTCATTTTTTATTTAATGCTTTAAATTCTGTATCAGAACTCATCTATCAAGACCAGAAAAAAGCTGAAACAGCTGTGATTCATATTTCTAAGTTTTTACGAAATGCTATAAATAAAGAGAGTTTAATCACTCTTGAAACAGAAGTTTCAATGGTAAAAACATATGTTAGTATTGAAAATATAAGATTTGATGAAAAGATTGTTTTAAATATTGAAGATTATACAGAGTTTAAAAATATAAAAATACCTAAATTTTCAATCCAGTTGCTTATTGAAAATGCAATTAAACATGGATATTTAGGAAAAACTTTAAATGTAGATATAAAATTTTTAAAAGACAAAATAATAGTACAAAATGATGGCAAAATTGCTAATATTGTGAGTTTTGGAACAGGTCTAACAAATCTTCAAAAAAGATTAGAAATCCAAAATGTTGGTGATTTATCTTTTAATATTTTAGATGATAAAATGCAGTTTATAATAGAATTAAAGTAGATAAAAGGCAACTCGTTGCCTTCTTTAGGATTCTCTCGAAGAGAGTGCAGGCACAAGGCTACTTTTAGATGAATTTTATTCATCGTTAAAAAGTAGACATTAAATTAGATAGTCCCTTTAAAATGGGACATTTTAAAGGATATATATTGAAAGTAATGATAGTAGATGATGAAAAATTAGCTTTAAGTAGGCTACAAAGATTATTAAATGAAAATGGGGTGGATGATATAGCAGCATTTGATAATCCAATTGAGGCTTTAAAAGAGATAACAAAAACAAAATTTGATGTGGTGTTTTTAGATATTTCAATGCCAAATATTACAGGTCTTGAGTTAGCTGATTCTATTATTCAACTTGAACCAAAAACTTTTATTGTCTTTCAAACTGCATATTCTGAGTTTGCCCTTGAAGCTTTTAAAAATGGTGGAATGGGATACTTAGTAAAACCAATTGAATCAAATGATATAAAAAGCGTTTTAGATAAGATTAGAAATTTCAAAATCTCATCTGATAATCAATCAAAGAAAATTCTTGGAAAAAGAGGTGATAAATTATATCTTATCGATATAAATGATATTTATTATATCAAAGCTGATTTAGATGAAGTTATTATCAAAATAAAAGAAGCAGATGCTTATGTACGACGTAAAATAGGGGATTTAGAGACTTTATTATCAGGGCATAATTTCTTTAGAATTCACAGATCTTACATTGTAAATGTGGATAAAATCAAATCTATGAAAAGTGTAGAACAATCAAAACTTCAAATCTCTTTTGATGGAATTGCTGAAATAGTAACTAGTTCTAAAGATGGAGCTAAGGATTTCAGAGAGTATATTGAAAGAAGAAGTTTATAAACTGACAAAAAACACCTACTAAAATAACTTTATTTTTTGTAAATTATCCTTGTATAAAATATTTGTGCAAGGATACAAAAAATGCAAACATTTATAAAAAGTTCATATATAAATTGTGATGTGAAATCTCTTTTTGATTTCCACTTAGATACTAACAACCTAACAAAAATCACTCCAACTGATACAAAAGTAGAATTATTAACAAAAGATTTTAAGCCAGTGGCATCACAAATATTGAAAATTAAAAGCACTAAATATTTTATACCAATGAATTGGGAAGTTAAAATAGAAAAAATTGATAATCCAAACCTACTAGTTGATCTAGCTTTAAAGTCTCCCTTTGCTTTTTGGGAGCATAAACATATCTTTATAAAACATGGGAATATTAGTGAACTAAAAGATGTAATAACATTTAAAATGCCATTTGGTTTTTTAGGAAGTTTACTTGAGGGTTTTGTAAGAAAAGATTTACAAAAGATGTTTGATTTCAGACATAAAGTTACAAAAGAAATTTTAGAGAAAAGAGGATAGATTTTGAAAAGAGCAGTTGTTTTAATGAATATGGGTGGACCAAATAATATTGGTGAAGTAAAAGTCTTTTTGAGAAATATGTTTAATGATAAATACATAATTGGTGCTCCTCAACCAATTCGAGCTATGATTGGAGAATTAATTATCTTTAAAAGATTAAAAGAATCTCAAGAAAACTATCATAAACTTGGTGGAATGTCTCCAATTATTGGGCATACAAAAAGATTAGTAAGAAGATTAAATAAAGAACTTGATGCTGATGTTTTTTATGAGATGAGATACACTCCACCTTTTGCAAATGATATTCTGAAAAAACTTACAAATTATGATGAAATTTATGCTCTTCCTATGTATCCTCATTATTCAAGTACAACAACAAAATCTTCAATTGAGGATTTTTTGAAAATTGCAAAAAAATATAATATTGATAAAAAAATTAAAACAATAGATTCTTATTATGACAATAAGCATTATAATAAAGCTATAGTTGAAAGAATTAAAGAGTGTTTAAAAGGCGAAAATTCAAAGGATTTTGAACTTATTTTTTCAGCTCATGGCTTAACACAAAGAATAATAGATAAAGGTGATTTATATCAAAAACATATTTTAGCAAATGTAGAGTGTGCAAAAAAAGAGTTAGAAAAACAAAATATACCTTTTAAGAAAATACATGTGGCATATCAGTCAAGATTGGGTCCTATGCAATGGCTTAGACCTTATATGGAAGATAAATTAAAAGAGATAGAATCAAAAGTTATAATTTATCCAATATCATTTACTGTTGATAATTCAGAAACCCAGTATGAGCTTGATATGGAATATGCTGAAGTTGCCCAAAAGCTTGGAATAAAAGATTATAGAGTTGCTCGTGCTCCAAATCATCATCCTTTTTTCATACATGCTATTAAAGAGATTTATGAAGATATGAAATACAATAGTAATTTTATAAATGTATAGTAAATATATTCTTATTATCAATAAAATTATATTTTAAATTTAAGTCATGCATTTGAAGTATTGAGTGAACGATATAAAGTCCAAGACCCATTCCATGGTTTTTTGAATTTGTATCATTGTGGAAGGGTTTAAAATACTCTTCTAGGGGTTTTTCTAGTTTGTTTCCTTCTGAGATTATTAAAAGCTTATTATCTTCTTCTTTTATGATAACTTTTTTATCACTTGAATATTTTAAAGCATTGTCTAGTAAATTCTTTATAGCCATGGAAATTAGTGTAGAGTCAACTTCTATTTTTGTTTTTGATATATTTTCGTATTGAATTTTATCTTCAACTTTATCTAACATCATTAATTCAATTGCCTTTTCTACAACATTTTTTACTGTAGATGGATATTTATTTATGGAATAATTTCCAGAAATCAACTCTTCAATTTTTGCAAAATCATTTACCAAATAATTCAACTTTTCAAAAATAGAAGTAATTCTATTTTTCTGTTTTTCATCATCTATTAATTCAGCAACAATTCTACCTTTTGCAATAGGAGTTTTTAATTCATGCATGATAGTTCTTAAAAACAATTGTCTTGATTCTAAAAGCAATGAAATCTTCTTTGCTGCATTATTAAATTCATTTGAGACTTGGGCTATTTCATCTTTTTTATCACTTTTACAATCTATATTTAAATTACCATTTGAGAACAGCTCAATTTTTTCTTTTAGTTGTTTTAATGGACTTAATGCTTTTATAATCCACATAAAGCTAAAAACAAAAATTATAAATACAAAACTTAAAATCCAAAAGCCTAAATAATTTTGTTTATAAATACTCAAATCTTTAAGAAGTATTCTAAAAAAAGGTGTATGTAAATGAAGATAAAAAATATCATTGTCTTTTATTATTTCAAATCCAGGTCCTGCATCAATTATATTTGGTTTTTCAAATAATAATTGTGGATTTTCAACCGCTTGAAGATTTAATTCTTTTGTATATTCAATAACTTCTTGAAGATCTAATTTATTATCTTTTATATATTTTGAAATATTCGCATATTTATTTTTTATATCAGAGTTTATTTGTGATTTTTCATAGTAAAAATAGGCAATAAATACGGCAATAAAAAGTGTTATTGAGATTATAAAAACTAGTATAATTTTAGTAATTATTGAGTTTAAATTCATTGTGAGATTTTATATCCTAATCCTCTAACTGAGTGCAGATATTTTATATTTTTAGAATCTTCATTTAATTTAGTTCTTAATCTACCAATTATTACATCTAAACTTTTACTATAACTATCACTTAAACTATCACAATTATTTACAATTTGTTCTCTTGAAACAATAGCATTTTTCTTTTCAATTAAACATGCCAAAACTTCGTATTCAGCTTGTGTTAATACAAGTATCTCATCTTGGAATTTTATTTGTAGTTTTGATTTATCTAATTTAAATAAATCACTTTCATTGTTTTCATAGTTATCTTTTGATGTTTTTTTCATACGTCTTAATAGACTTTGTATAACTGCATACATTTCTTTTGGATCATAAGGTTTTGGAAGATAATAATCAGCTCCAATTTGTAATCCCATTATTTTGTCTGTTATATCGCTTCTTGCACTTGATATTATTATTGGTATATCATAGTTTTGAGATATTTTTTGACAAACATCTAAGCCATCCATTCCTGGAAGTGTTAAATCTAAGATTAGAATATCAAAGTTAGATATTCCAGCACTAAGACCCAAAAAAGGGTCTTCATAGTTGGTGATTTGCATATTGTATTTTTCTAGATATTCCCCTAAAAATTCGCAGAATTCGGGGTCATCTTCTATCATCAATATTTTTATCATATGGTTTTAGAAATTATCCATAAAATGATACACTCTTATAATTGTTTGTATCTGATAAAATTTGAGATAAAGAGTTCTTTACAATATTACTTTTTTGATCTTGAGTATAGTCTGATTCTGTACTTGAGTATTTTTCTAATAAACTCATAACTTCATCTTTGCTTTTTTCATTTAGATTTAGAATTCTACTTGTATATTCCATGATATCATCAAATGATGTTGTAGTTGTAGAACTTGCATCATCATCTGTACTTAATAAACTATCAAGAATAGATGAAACGGAATCTATTTCTTCACTAGGAGGAGGTGGTGGCATTCCTCCACCACCTCTTGGTCCAACACCTGCTAATTGTCCTACTTCTTGAGCACTAAATCCTGCTTCGTCCATAGCACTTTCAAGCTCTTTAGATGGACTTATTCCAGCATCTTGAAATGCAGCAACAATACTTTGAGCATCTTCTTCGCTTAAGCTACTTGCATCATAATTAGATAATATAGATGAAATTAAATCTGTTTGATCTGTTGATAACGAACTTTGAGTACGACTTGTTGAAGAAGCTGATGTGCTAGCATAAACAGCTGATGACGATGATATACCACTTATCATAATTTTTCCTTTTTAAGACTTTATATACTAGTATATTAGCACTTATGAGTAAATACTATTATAATAGAAAGTAAATGAAAGTAAATATTATAAAACATCTTTATATAATAAAGATGTTTTACTTGTTATTTATTTTCTAAAACTTCTATCAGCATCTCTTTTAGTAGTTTTTTTCTTTTTAAGAACTTTTGTAGAATTGTTTTTACTATAACCTGTTTTTTTAGCACTTTTTTTAGCTTCAGCCATTCTTACACTTAATTGTTTTGGTCTAGCTTTGAAAAGTCTTGGTTTTCTTTCTGTTGTTTCAAATCCTTCAACTTCACGTCTAGGAATTGTGATAATTAACTCTTTTTCAATATCAA